>DATJXL010000370.1:0-34653 GCA_035500135.1 Kofleriaceae bacterium | reverse complement strand
GCAGCCGGCCGCGATCGCGCCGACGACGTTCACCCATCCGTTCTCCGAGATCGTCGGCGATGCGCCCGCCGTGCGCGACGTCGTCAAGCTGCTCGGCAAGGTCGTCAAGAGCGAGGCGACCGTGCTGATCCACGGCGAGAGCGGCACCGGCAAGGAGCTGATCGCGCGCGCGATCCACTATCACGGGCCGCGCGCGAAGAAGCCGTTCGTCGTCCAGAACTGCTCCGCGTTCAACGACAACCTGCTCGAGAGCGCGCTGTTCGGCCACGTCCGCGGCGCGTTCACCGGCGCGGTGAAGGATCAGCCGGGCTTGTTCCAGGTCGCCGACGGCGGCACGTTCTTCCTCGACGAGATCGGCGACATGTCGGCCGCGCTGCAGGTCAAGCTGTTGCGCGTCCTGCAGGAGAGCACGTTCACGCCGGTCGGCGGTACCAAGCCGGTCAAGGTCGACGTGCGGATCATCGCGGCGTCGCACAAGGACCTCGCGGCGATGGTGCAGCGCCGCGAGTTTCGCGAAGATCTATTTTATCGCGTCAACGTCCTCAAGCTGACCGTGCCGCCGCTGCGCGAGCGCGTCGCGGACATTCCGCGGCTCGCGCAGCACTTCATCGCGAAGCACTGGACGGGCAAGGGCACGGCGCCGCGGCTGTCGCAGAGCGCGCTCGCGCGGCTTGTCGCGTATCCATGGCCGGGCAACATCCGCGAGCTCGAGAACGAGGTCGAGCGCATGCTCGTGCTCGCGGCCGATGCGCCGGAGCTGACCGGGTCGATGGTGTCGGCGCGCGTGGCCGGTGGCGCCGGCGGCTCGGCGCGCGTGCTGCGCGACGTGGTCGACATCGCCGAGGCGGACGCGATCGTCGCGGCCCTCGGCCGCCACTCCGGCGACCGCGACGAGGCGGCGGCCGAGCTCGGCATCAGCCGTGGCTACCTCGACGCGCGCGCGACCGCGCTCGGCCTGGCGTGACCAAGGCAAGATGTCCGAGCTGCCGCGGCGTCGCGGTGAAGGACGGCAACAAGCTGTTTCCGTTCTGCAGCGAGCGCTGTCACCTCGTCGATCTCGGGCGGTGGCTCAGCGAGGAATATCGCGTCCCCGACGAGCCTGACGCGAGCGGCGGCGGCATCGAGGCGAGCGAGGCGAGCAAGCCCAAGACGCGCCACGACTGAAGCAGCGCGGCCTCGGGCCACGCCGTGCGCGTCCACGCCGGCGTGATGATCGCGCGCACCTCGTGGCGCGTGCGCAGCGCGCGGGCGCGATAGCGATCGCGAAACACCTGGCCGCGGCGGCCGAGGCCGCGGTTGACGTGCCTGGCGGCGGCGACCTGGAAGCCCTGCATGCCGCGCGCGAGCGCGATGCGGTCGTCGGCTTCGACGACGAGCTCGACGCGGCGCGCGCACACGGCGAGCGAGACGACGCGAAAATCCGCGCGCGAAAGCGACACCGCGAGCGCGCGACGTAGCGCGCGATAAGCGGCGGCGCGGTGCGGCCACGCCGCCGGCAGCACGCGCGCGGTGACGTGCACGGCGTGATGCGGCGACACCGGCGGCCTGACGCGGTGCGGCTCGCTCGCGATCGGGCCGCGCGCACGGCGACCGGCGCCGGCTCGAGCGCCGCCCCAGCCCGATCGCGAGGCGCCGGATTGATGTGGGATCTTCACGCACAAGATGAATGCGCCGAGATCTCTTCGCGATCAAGTTTCTGCGCGGGGATCTTGCGGGATCGATCACGCGTTCTTTACGGTGAACTCACACAGCCGTCACACGACGGGGGAGAGCCATGGACGCGGCCGACACGGTAGGCGACGACGACGTGACCATCGAGATCCCGGCAGTTAGCCGCAAGGTGCGACACCATGCGCGACGCACGCGGCAGCGCAGCAAGACGATCGCGCTCAAGCGGCTGACTCGCGCCGAGCTCGCGCTCGGTGCGGCGCTCTATCCGCCGGTCGAGGGCGAGGAGCGGCCGCGCACGCGCGCCGAGTGCAAGGACCAGCAGCGGCCTTGCCCGTGGGTGGCGTGCAAGCACCACCTGTATCTCGACATCAACCCGCGCACCGGGTCGATCAAGCTCAACTTCCCCGAGCTCGAGCCGTGGGAGCTCGCGCACACGTGCGCGCTCGATCTCGCGGACGAGGGCGCGCGCACGCTGGAGGAGATCGGCGAGCTCACGAACCTCACGCGCGAGCGCGTGCGCCAGGTCGAGGTCCGCGGCCTGCTCGAGCTGCGCTCGCGCTCGCGCTCGCTGCGCTGATCGGCGTAGCGCGGGCGCGTGTTCGCGACCGCGACGGTCGGCCTCGCGTACCGGGTCGAGCGCCGTCGCTGACGATCACGCGGTCAGTCTGCGAACTCGACGGACGGAGATCGTCACGAGCACGACGCTGAGCGCGGCGAGCGCGAGGATCGAGGGCAGGAGATCGAACGGACCGGCCGAGCGCAGCACGGCGCCGCGCATGATGTCGATCATGTGGGTCGCGGGGAGCAGGCGGCCGATCCAGTACAGGACGCGCGGCAGCCCGGCGACCGGGAAGATGTAGCCCGACAGGAAGATCGAAGGCAGGAGCAGCATCTGCGCCATCTGCACGCTCTGCATCTGGGTCTGCGCGCGCATCGAGATCGTGAGGCCCAGCGCGAGCAGCGCGAACAGGTAAACGACCGCGGTCGCGAACAGGAACAGCAGGCTGCCGTGGATCGGCACGTCGAAGCCGAACCGCATGAGCGCGAGGATCAGCACCATCTCGACGATGCCGATGACCAGGTACGGCGCGAGCTTGCCGAGCACGAGCCCGATCGGATGGATCGGCGTGACCAGCAGCTGCTCCATCGTGCCCTGCTCGCGCTCCTTCACGATCGCGATCGCGGCCAGCATCATCGCCGCGAGCTGCAGCAGGATCGCGATCAGCCCGGGGATGATGTAGTTCGCGGTGCGGCCCTCGGGATTGAACAGGATGATCGGCTGCGCCGAGATCGTCGGCTTCGCCTGGATCGCGTCGATGTTCTGCTGCGCGACGAGGCCGTTGATCGACGCGAGCGCCTGCGCGCTGACGTTCGAGTCCGAGCCATCGATCAAGACGAGGAACGGCGCGTTCTCGCCGCGCGCGCGGTGATCGTGAAAATCGGGCGGCACGATCACGCCGACGCGCACCGTGCCCTGCGCGATCAGCGCGCGCCCCTCCGCCGGATCGTTCGTGACGCGCGCGATCGCGAACGTCTTGGTCGCGCGCAGCTCGTCCATCAGCTCGCGGCTGTAGCGCGTCTGATCTTGATCGACGACGACGGTCGGCAGGTCGCGCACGGTCTGGTCGAGGAAGCCGAACAGCGCGAGCTGCATCACCGGCAGCGTGAAGAACAAGACGAGCGTGCCGCGGTCGCGGAAGATGTGCTTGAACTCCTTGCGCATCACCGCGACGAACGAGTCCCACATCGCTACGCGTCCACCATCCGCATCGGGCCGCGCTCGCGCACCGCGCGCTCGGTCAGCGCGACGAACACGTCCTCGAGCGACGCGACGATCGGCCGCGCGCTCGCCGCGAAGCCGGCCGCGCGCATGCGCGCGAGCAGCTCGTCGTCGCCGATCGAGCCGTCGACGAGCGCGTGCACGGCCTGGCCGAACACGGTCGCGCTCTTGCAGAACGCCTGCGCGCGCAGCCAGCCGAGCGCACGCGTTGACCCCATGGACCCGGCAGAGCCGGGTCCATTCCATTCCGGGCCCATGGACCCGGCTCTGCCGGATCCATGGGATTCCGGGCCCGCGGTCTCGAGCTCGAGCCGGCGCGTGCCGGGTTCGTTGACCTCCGGCAGTTGCTTGAGCTTCTCCGGTGTGCCGGTGACGAGCAGCTTCGACAGGTACAGGTAGCCGACCTCGCCGCAGCGCTCGGCTTCATCCATGTAGTGCGTCGTGACGAGCAGCGTGATGCCGCGCGCCGACAGCTCGAACAGCAAGTCCCACAGCTCGCGGCGCGCGACCGGGTCGATGCCGGCGGTCGGCTCGTCGAGAAACACGACCTTCGGCTCGTGCATCAGCGCGGCGGCGAGCGCGAGCCGCTGCTTCCAGCCGCCCGACAGCAGGCCCGCGCGCCGGTTCGCGAATGGCTCGACGTGCACGAGCTCCATCGCGGCATCGCGGCGTGCGCGCAATCGCGCGCCCGACAGCCCGTACACGCGCGCGAAGAACTCGAGGTTCTCCACGACGGTGAGGTCCGCGTACAGCGCGAACTTCTGGCTCATGTAGCCGATCTGGCGGCGGATCGCGTCGCCTTCGCGCGCGACGTCGAGCCCGAGCACGCGGGCGCTGCCGCGATCGGGCGCGAGCAGGCCGCACAGCACGCGGATCAGCGTCGACTTGCCGGAACCGTTCGGGCCGAGCAGGCCGTAGACCATGCCGGCGTGCACTTCGAGATCGACGTCGGCGAGCGCGACGAAGTCACCGAACTTGCGTGTCACGTTGTCGACGCGGATCGCGGCTTCCGTCACGGCTTCTCCACGTGCGCGGTCGCCGCCATCCCGGCGCGCAGGTCGCTCGCGTCGCCGAGGCCGACCCGCAGCGCGAACACCTGATCGGCGCGCTCGTCGGCCGTCTGGAGATTGCGCGGCGAATACTCGCCGCGCTCGGCGATGAACTCGACCTTGCCGGTGAACTCGCGGTCGCCGAACGTGTCGACCGTGATCGGGACGGTCTGACCGACATGCACGTACCCGATCTCGGTCTCCGGTACGTAGATGCGCACGTAGAGCTGGCCGTCCTCGAGCAGCGTCGCGGCGGTCGCGTTGGGCGCGAGCAGATCGCCCGGGCGCAGATCGAGGGCCTCGACGCGCGCGGCGGCCGGCGAGCGAATCGTGAGCTCGTCGATCATCACGTCGAGCTGCTGGACGCGCGCCTTCGCGGCCGCGACCAGGGCGGCGGCCGCGCGCAGATCCTCGACGCGGGCGCCCGCGAGCACGAGCTGCGCTGCGGCTTGCGCCTCCTGGGCGCGTGCTTGCGCCTGCGCTTTGTCCTCGGCGCGCGCGCCGGCGCGCAGCTCCTCGGCCACCTTCTGCAACGCGTCGCGCTCGGCGACCGCGGTCTTCAGCGCGGTGTCGGCGGAGTCGGCCTCGGCTTGCGCGATCGCGCCGCTCGCGAGCAGCCTGTGCGCGCGGTCGGCGTCGAGCTTGGCCTTGTCGACGACGGCTTGCGCCTGCGCGAGCCGCGCCTCGGCGGCCGCGATGTCCTCGGAGCGGCTGCCGTGCCGCGTCTCGGCGAACGCCGCGCTCGCCTCGGCCGCGCGCGCCTTCGCCTGCTCGATCTCTTCCGGGCGCGCGCCCTTCTGCAACTTTTCGAGCGCGGCCTGCGCCTGCTCGAGCTCGGCCGCGGCGATCTCCCGCTGCGCGTCGAGGTCGCCGTGCTCGAGCACGACCAGCACGGCCTTGTCCGCCACCCGGTCGCCCTCGTGCACGAGCACCTGCTGGACGCGGCCACCGGTCCGCGAGCCGACCGTGACGTCGCGCGCCTCGACCGTGCCGGACCACGCGAACGGCCGCCGCAACAAGACGCGCTGATAGACGAAGTACGTCGCGGCGATCGCGACGAGCAGGAGCAAGGGCAGCGCGCGTTTCACCGGGGCCGATAGAAGCAACGTTCGTGCCTGGAAGATAGGCTTCAGGCTTCAGGCTTCAGGGTTCGGGCCGAAGAAAGAGATCCGTCACTGTCGGATCTCCTATCAGTCCTCACGTCGGCCGCAGGACCAGCACGGGCTTCCGCGATGCCCGCAGCAGGCGGTCGGCGACCGAGCCGACCAGCGCGCGAGAGATGCCGCTGCGGCCGTGCGATGCGATGCAAATCACGTCGACGCCCAGGCGCGCCGCGGTCTGCGCGATCGCGGCCGCCGCGTCTTCGCCGCGCACCACATGCGCGGAGACCTCGCGCCTCATGCCGACCGGCGCGAGCGCGAACAGCTGCTTCGCGAGCTCGCCTTCGTCGATCTCGGCATCCGGCTTCACGACGTGCGCGAGATGGACCTCCCCGGTGGGCTCGGGTGTGAGCGCGAACGCGAACGGCACGGCGCGGTTCGCGAACTGCGACAGGTCGGTCGCGACGAGCGCGCGCGTCACGTTCGGCACGCGCAAGGTCGGGATCGCCGCGTTCGGAGGCACGCACACGACCGACTGCGGCGCGTCGTGGATCACGACCGACGACACCGAGCCGAGCCGGCCGAGCCCGGTCTTCTGCATGGTGCCGACGACGATCGCGTCGACGTCTTCTTCCGCCGCGAGCTCGACGAGGTGATCGCCGATCCGGCCGAGGCCGCGGCGCGGGCGCGGCGTCGCGTCGTCCGCCGGGCCGCCGAAACGCCGCACGAGATCGCGCGCGAGCAGTCGCTCGATCTCGGGATCGCGATCGACCAGCGTGCGTGCGTGCAGCCCGTACAGCTCGCCGGCCTCGTCGGGGTAATAGATCGCGCCGAGCACGACATCGACCGGGCCGCGCGTGCGCAGCGCGAGCGTCCACTGGATGCACAGCTCGCACGCGACCGAGTCGTCGATGCCGAGCAGCACGCGCAGCGGCGCCTCGCCGCGCACGAACTTGAGCCACGGCACCGGGTCGCGCACGACCAGCACCGGCACGCGGGTCGACGACACCAGCTTCTCCGCGGTCTGGCCGACGTGCGAGCCGGCGCTGCCGCGATCGCGCGAGCTCGCCGCGATCACGATCAGGTCGCCGCCTTCGGTCTCGGCGAACGAGATCAGCGTCGTGTCGACCGGACCGACCACGACCTGGGCGCGCACCGGCGGGCCGCTGCGGCCTTTCTCGATCTGGGCCTCGACCGACGCGCGCGCGGCCGGTGCGTCGGCTTCGTTCTCGACGACGTGCACGAGCACGAGCTCGCGATCGCCGCGCTGCTGCGCGAGCGCGCGCGCGACCTCGAGCGCGCCGACGCTCGCCGCCGAGAAATCGGTACCGCAGATGATCGCCATCGCGCGCGCCCCCCCTTTACGACAGGTACGCGAACCGCCGCACGAGCTCGAGCAGGCGATCGCGTAGCTCGTCGTCGAGCGCGACGAACCGGATGCCCATGCCGGGATGCAGGTTGTCGGGTGCGCCCGGTCGGAACGGATTCACCCAGATGACCTCGCCTTCGAGCTCGAGCGGCGGGCCGGCGTCGTCGGGCGAGAACCGTAGGTTCAGGTGCGTGCCCGGCTGCTCGGGCGATGTCGTGCGCACGAAGATGCCGGTCTCGCTGATGTCGGTGATGTACGCGAACAGGTAGTTATCCTCGCTCGCGTAGTCGACCTCGAGGTCGACGAGCACGCGCGGAGCCGCACGACGGTCGGCCGCACTGCCGACCGGCCTGTCTTCCGCGGTGACCCCTTTGCCCTTGACCATCTTCGGGCGTCATAACCTCGGGTTCGATCCGGCGTCAATCACAACTCACTGCACCGCGATCGTGGCGATCTTCACGCGGTCCGTCGTGTCGCGCATGTCGGGCGGCGCCTCGCTGACCGGCATGTTCTTGAAGTTCGGGTTACTGCCCGTGAAGAAGCCGGTCCAGACCTCGTAGTTGCCGTCCGGAAATGTCGGGCCGCCCGCGATCACGGTGTTGGTATCGACGATGTAATCGCCGACCGCCCACTGCGAGGTCTGGCAGCGCGCATCGATCGGCTCGTGGTCGCCGTTGAAGCGCATGCCCTGCGGGCCGTCGAAGTGGCCGACGATCCGCCACTGGCCGCCGACCGCCTGCAGCACCTTGAAGTAGAGCTTGATCTCGAACTTGC
This sequence comes from Kofleriaceae bacterium, assembly GCA_035500135.1. GTDB lineage: Bacteria > Myxococcota_A > Polyangia > Haliangiales > Haliangiaceae > JABFXX01. The sequence goes on along the minus strand of DATJXL010000370.1, from coordinate 26,910 downwards.
TGCCGCGGCCGACCTTGTCGGGGACGTCCCAGCCGAGCAGCTCGATGCGGCCGTCGAACACGACGCGCCCCTTCGGGCGGTGCGGGATCACCTGCGGCGGCTCGTGCAGGATCTTGTCGCGCAGCGGGTTGAGATCGGTCGCGCCGTCCACGCGGTTCGAGACGAGCAGCGACCGCGTGTTGCGGTCGTCGAGCACGAAGTACGGCTTGTGCGCCAGGTCGTGATGGAGCTGGCACAGCTCGGACTGCGGCGCGATCGCGAACACACGGTTCGGTCGGGCGAGCGCGGTCACGATCTGCTCGCGGGTCGCCGCCGGCTCGGGTTTGACGTCGGGGGCGTAGTCGTGGGGCGCGTCGCCGAGGTCGCCCATGATCACGAGCGAGTCGCCGGGCCGCACCAGATCGTGCAGCGTCTCGAAGATCGTCTTCGACGCCAGGTGCTCGCCGAGCGACGCCTGCCAGCCGAACGGCCAGAACGCGGCGAGGATGGTCGTGCCGGCGAGCGTGCACGCGAGCGCGGCGTCGGCGACGCGGCGCGAGATCCGCGCGATCGCGAGCGCGAACGCGACCGCGACGCCGAGCCCGAGCACGAGCACCCACAGCTTGGTCGGCAGCAGCAAGATATGCGCGGATTTCGGATACGGGATCGCATCGCCGCCGACGAGCAGCGACGGCAAGCGGTCGGCGAACGACTGCATGTCCTTGCCGAGCACGAGCACGCCGAGCACCGCGTAGGTCGCGACGAGCCGGGCCGAGCCCTCCGGGCGATCGCGCGTCGCGAACACGCGGTCGAGCCACACGCCGAGCGCGAGCGCGAGCGCCGGGAACCCGGCGTACAGCGTGAACCCGGCCTTGCGCTGGAAGGCCTCGACCGCGATCCACGCCGCGCCGGCCCACGCGAGCGCGAGCGCGCCGAGGCCGCGCCGCGCGCGATCCTTGCTCGCGACCAGGGCGCCGATCGCGATCGGCGCGAGCAGGCCCCACGGGAACGTGCCGTACGCGATCTGCTCGAACGTCGAGTCGTAGATGTACTTGAGATCGTCGTCGGGGCGCCACACCGCGCCGAGCAGCGGCGACCAGCAGCCGTTCGGCACGATCGCGTGATCGAGCACCTCGCGCTGCGGCGGGATCTGACCGGGCTGCGGGTCGCGCAGGTCGTACAGCTCGTAGGCGAGCAGGCCGATCAGCGCGATCGCGGCGAGCGTCGCGGCGAGCGCGACGAGCTGCTCGCGCAACGACGTCTCGCCCCGCACGATCGCCGCGCGCTCGCGGCCCGCCGCGGCGCGCGGGAACGCCTTCGCGAGCGCGAGCTGCGCGCCGCGCTCGAGCGCGCGCCACGCGGTGACGACGGCGGGCACGCCGAGCGCGCCGGCGGCGGCGAACGCGCCGATCGGGACGACGAGGCCGAGCAGGGCGCCGCCGGCCATGAAGCCGACGACGATGCCGAACGCGAGCGCGCCGACGGCGACGACGAGATCGGCGAGGCCGAGGACGAGGTGCTTGCGCAGATCGGCGCAGCCGAGCGCGACGAGGCCGTAGATCACGAGCGCGCCGCCGGCCGGCGTGCCGATCTCGGACGTGAGCTGGCGCGATTGCAGCGCACACAGCGGCATCGACAGCAGGACGAGCGCGGTGAGCGTGCCGGCGCGTGCGCTCGCGCGCCGCATCGCGATGCCCGCCGTCGCGAGCACGCACAGGAAGCCCAGCACCGCGAGCGGCAGCCGGCGGCCGGCGTCGGAGTCGTCGAGGTCGCGCCCCCACGCGACCGCGCGCGAAGTCAGCGAGCGCGCGACCGCGTCGTGCGGCGGGGCGTGCAGACATTTCTCGTCGACGGCCGGGACGATCGGTGGCGGCTCGCGCTGCGGCGTGTTCGCGGCGGGCGGTGGCTTCGGCGTGGTCGCGGCGACGACGGCGGGCCGGATCATCGCGTCGAGCTCGGCGATCGTCCCGATCCGGCGCGGCGCCTGGCGATCCGCGACTTGACGCTCCTGCGGCTCCCACAGCCCGATCGAGCCCAGCCCGAGAAACAGGATCGTGGCCGCGACCGCGGCGACGGCGACGAGCTCGATCCGCCAGTCGTCGAGCAGGCGCGCCACGTGCTTCACGGCCGGAACGTACAATGGATCGCGCTGGCGATCGACGAGCCGGCGCCGCGCTCGGTGATTCCAGCATGCGGCTCGGCGAGCTCGCCGTGGCCGAAGCCGGGCACGCGGCCCCAGCGCGACGCCGCGCCGGCGCGGTGAAGCGAGACCACATGAGCTGTCGAATCGTGCGCCACGATCGGTATGATCGCGGTCGCCATGTCGGCCGAGGTCACCGCGCGCGCGTCCCAGCTGGTCGAGCTGCATCGCGACGTGCCGGTGTCGCGCTACAAGAGCCTCGTCGGGCACTGGATCGCGGGCTGGTTCCGCACGCCGCGGCCGGCGCGGCACGAGCCGGCGCCGACGCTCGCACCCGGCGAGCTCGCGGTCACGTTCGGCGGCCACGCGAGCGTGCTCGTGCGCACCGAGCGGCTCGCGATCGCGTTCGATCCGATGCTCGGCCGCTGGATCGGCGGCGTGCGGCGCGCGGTCGAGCCCGGGCTCGCCCCCGGGGATCTGTCGGAGGCGCGCCTCGTCCTGATCTCGCACCGTCACGCCGATCACCTGCACCTGCCGACGCTGCGCAAGCTGCCGCGCGCCGCGACCGTCGTCGTGCCCGCCGGCGCGGCCGGGGCGGTGTCCGACCTCGGGTTCGCGCGCGTCGTCGAGCTGATCCCCGGCAGCGATCTCGAGCTGCGCGGGACACAGATCATCGCGTGCGCGGCGTCGCACGGCGATCACGAGCTCGCGCGCGGCCTGTCGTATCTCGTGCGCGCGAACGGCGGGCCGAGCGTGTACCTGTGCGGCGACAGCGGTTACTTCTCGGGCTTCGCCGACGTCGGTGCGCGCTACGCTCCCGACGTCGCGATGCTGCCGATCGGCGGCTTCATGCCGTCGTCGTTTCGCAGCCGGCACATGTCGCCGCTCGACGCGCTGTTCGCGTTCGAGGATCTGCGCGCGCGGCTGCTCGTGCCGATCCACCACGGCGCGTTCGCGCTGTCGTACGAGAAGCTAACCGAGCCGGCGCGCTGGCTCCTCGACCTGGCGAGCGCGCGGGGGGTGCGCGATCACGTCCGCGTGATGGCGGCCGGTCAGACCGCGCGGTTCGGTGATACACAGTTCCCGTGACGCCTGACGTCTCGATCGTCATCCCCGTCTACAACGAGGAGGGCATCCTGCGCGAGGCGGTCAGCGAGCTCCTCGACCGGCTTCCGCGCGACCTCGCGTTCGAGATCATCCTGGCCGAGAACGGCTCGAGCGACCGCACCGTCGAGCTCGCGGAACACCTGGCATCCGAGCGGTCCGAGGTCCGGACGTTCTCGCTCGGCGAACCGAACTACGGCAAGGCGCTCAAGCGCGGCATCCTCGAGGCGCGCGGCACGTGGGTGATCTGCGAGGAGATCGACCTGTGCGACCTCGATTTCCACCGACGCGCGCTCGAGCATCTCCGCCACGGCGACGCCGACATGGTCGTCGGATCGAAAGCGATGAAGGGCGCGAGCGATCATCGTCCGCTCATGCGGCGCGCCGCCACGCGCGTGCTCAACAGCATGCTGCGGGTCGCGCTCGACTTCCACGGCACCGACACGCATGGCCTCAAGGCGTTCCACCGCGCGACGCTCCTGCCGATCGTCGAGGCGTGCGTGATCGATCGCGATCTGTTCGCGAGTGAATTCGTGATCCGCGCCGCCCGGAGCGGCGTCCGCGTGCTCGAGATCCCGGTGCGCCTCGCCGAGAAGCGCCCGCCGTCGATCAAGTTGATCGCGCGCGTGCCGAACACGCTGCGCGGCATGGCCAAGCTCACCTATGTGATCCGGTTCGGCGGCAAGCCATGACCGCCGGCGATCGATCGAAGCGGCGCCGGCGCTGCGCGATCTCGATCGATCTCGACGGCATCGCCTGCTACTACCGCATCCACGGCCTCGGTCCGGCGCCGGCCGAGCTCGAGCACGTGATCCTCGAGCGCGCGTTGCCGCGCGCGGCGGCGCTGTTCGCGACCCGGCGCGTGCAGGTCACCTGGTTCGTGATCGGCCGCGACGCCGATGCCGATGCCGCGCTGCCCGACCGCGCGGCGCGCGCGGCGAACGCCGAGCGCCTCGCGACGCTCGCGCGCGCCGGCGACGAGCTCGGCAACCACTCGTACTCGCATCCGTACGAGCTCGCGAAGCTGTCGGCCGCCGATGCCGACGCCGAGATCGTCGGCGGCGACCGCGTCGTGCGCGCGATCACGGGCGCGCCGCCGGCCGGCTTTCGCGCCCCCGGCTACGACCTGTCGCCGGCGATGCTCGACACGCTCGCGCGGCTCGGCTATCGCTACGACTCGTCGATCTTCCCCGCGCCCGGCTACTACGCCGCGAAGGCGGCGGTGATGGCGGCGCTCCAGCTGCAAGGTCGGCCGAGCGGCGCCGTGATGACGAACCCGCGCGCGCTCGTCGCGCCGGCCGACCCGTACCGCCCCGCGATGACCGCGCCGTGGCGGCGCGGCCAGGCGCCGCTCGTCGAGCTGCCGGTCGCGGTGACGCCGTGGACGCGCCTGCCGGCGATCGGCACGTCGCTGCTCGTCGCGCCGGCGTGGGCGCGTGCGCGGCTGGTCGCCGCGATGGCGCGGCGCGAGTTCTTCAACTGCGAGCTGCACGGCATCGACTTCGCCGACGCCGAGCAGGACGGCATTCCGGGCGAGCTCGTCGAGCGCCAGCCCGATCTGCGGCTGCCGATCGACGACAAGCTCGCGCGGCTCGATCGATTGCTCGACGCGATCGCCGAGCGCTGGGACTTCGCGACGCTCGGCGAGGTCGCGCGCGACGCCCAGCGCAGCTGCTAGATCGCTAGTACGGCGTGACGCACGTCGCGATGCCGGCCGCGTCGAAGCCGGCCTCGCATGCGCGACCGTCGATGCCGGCGCACTCCGCGCACTGCAGCTCGAGCGGGCACGCGTTGCACGGGTCCGGCGCGAGCGCGTGCGTCACCGCGGCGGCCTCGATCGTCGTCTCGACCACGGGCTCGGCGTGCACCGCGACGTGGGCGGCGGTGACGCCGACACCATGCGCGACGTGCACGATGGCAGGCGCCGCGTGGCTGATGCCCTTCGCGGCCACCCCCGCGACCTTGCCGAACCCGCTCGCGACGTGACCGAAGCCACGCGCCAGGCCGCCCATGCCCTTGCAGCCCGCGCCGGCGGCCACGCAGAGCACGACCACGGCGATCGGACGCATCCGCACGGTTCAAGCAAGCGACACGCCAGTCGCGAGCCGCGTCCAACCCGCCGCCCGCGCGCGCGACCGTGGCGCGGGCACCACGGAGCGTGGTGCATTGGCGTCACCGCCGGCGCGCGATCGCGGCACGCGCGAGCTGATCGCAACGCTCGTTGAGCGGCACGCCCGAATGGCCGGCGACCTTCACGAACCGGAGATCGTGAAACGTCCCGCACAGCTCGCGCAGCTCGGCGATCAGCTCCTTGTTCGCCTTCGGCTTCCAGTCGAGCGTGAGCAGGCCGATCGAGTATTGCGAGTCCGAGTACACGATCACCGGGCGCGCGCGGTCCGCGACCTTCTCGAGCCCGCGCAAGATCGCGGTCAGCTCGGCGATGTTGTTCGTGCCGTCGCCGAGGAACTCCGACACTTCCTCCCGCTTGTCGCCGTCGACGATCACGACGCCCAATCCGGCCGGCCCGGGATTTCCCGTACACGCGCCGTCGGTCCAGACGTGGATCGCGTTCTCCGCCGGTGCAGCTTTTGCCGCCAGCTCGATCGACTCTCCGCCGAGCGCGACCAGATTTCGGGCGCCTGCGCGATACACCTTGGCGTCGGGAACGGCCTTGTAGACGACCTCGACACGGCCGTCACGATCGGTGACAAGTGCACCGTTGTCGTCGACTTTTGCCCACACGTCGGCGTCGCGAAGCCGATGACGCATCCACGGCATGGCGTGTTATACCTCCGGCGTCCGTCACACGGACTCGAAGGAGAACGCACATGGTCCGCATTCGCACCGGTTGGGTCGTCGCGCTTGCCGCTCTGGGGCTCTGCGCTTCGGCGTGCAAGAAGAACGACGACAAGGGCTCTGGCTCGGGCGACACCAAGACGGCCGAGGGCAAGCCCGCCGGCGGCGGAACCAGCGCGATGGGCGGTGCGAGCGGTGGCGCGGCGGTCGCGAACGACGACCTCGCGCTGCTCCCCGTCGACAGCGAAGTGGTCTTCGGCATCAACTTCGGCCAGCTCCAGCAGAGCGGGCTGTGGAAGGAGTTCGTCGCGCCGAAGCTGTCGAGCACCGACATGGCCGGGATCCAGAAATTCAAGGCGATCTGCGGCTTCGATCCGATGGAGTCGTTGAAGGGGATCGCGGTCGGCGTGAAGGGCTGGGGCGGCAGCGAGCCGACCGGCGTGGCCGTCGTCCACGGCTTCGACAAGAGCAAGTCGATGACGTGCTTCGACAAGGACGGCGTCGACGAGGCGCAGAAGGACGGCAGCAAGGTCACGATCGACGGCGACGTCGTCATGGTCGCCGACAAGTCGGGCAAGCCGTGGGGCTTCACGTTCGTGAACGACTCGACCGCGATCGCCGTGTACGGGGCCGACGCGACGACCAAGGACGGCATCAAGAAGATCGCGGCGGGCGGCGGCTCGCTCGCGAAGTCGCAGACGGTCGTCGACCTCTACGGCAAGATCAAGACGGCCGACTCGGTCTGGTTCCTCGTCAACGGCAACGCGCCGTTCATGAGCAAGATGGGCAGCCTCGGCGTGAAGCCCAAGGCCGTGTTCGGCTCGGTCAACGTCACCGACGGGCTCGCGCTCGACCTCCACGTGCGCCTCAGCACGCCCGACGAGGCCGGCAACCTGGTCTCGATGATCAAGGGCCAGGCCGCGCAGGCCAAGCAGTTCTTCGACAAGTTCGACGCGTCGAACGACGCGGCCGACGTGCTGATCGGCATCGCGATGAGCAAGGAAAAGCTCAAGACGCTCGCCGGCATGCTCGGCGGCATGATGGGCGGCATGATGGGCGGCGGCATGGGCGGCGGCATGGGTGGCCCGCCGGGCGGCGGGATGTAGTAGGCGTGTCGTGACGCGGCACCTGCTCGCGTCGGTCTTCGCCGTGGTCGCGCTGCTCGCGAGCTGCGGCAAGAAGTCGAGCGGGCCGCCGCCCGAGGTCACGGGCCTCGCGGCGGTGCCCGCCACCGCCGAGGTCGTGGTCGCGGCCGACGTGCCGCGCGTCGCGGCCTCGCCGCTGGTGTCGCGCGCGGTCGATCAGCTGCTGCTGCGCGATCCGGTGCTGTCGGAGAGCTGGCAGAAGCTGCAGACGACCTGCAAGATCGATCCGACCCAGATCCAGCACGTCGTGCTCGCGATCGGCCCCGCGCGAGGTGCGGACCCGGGGGGCGCGCACGCTGGACAGCCGGGGACCGGTCCGGTGCTGATGGTCGCGACCGGCAAGCTGAGCGAGACCGAGTTCGCGCAGTGCGTGCGCGGCCTGGTCGGGCAGGGCTCGGGCTCGCTCAACGTGAAGGAGTCGGCGGGCCACACGATGTACGAGGCCAAGGACGGCAACCGCATCGTCTACTTCTCGTTCTCGCGCGCCGATACCGTCGTGCTCGGGACCGACGAGGCGTTCGTCAACGACGCGATCGGCACCGGCAAGAAGGCGCTCGACAACCCCGACCTGGCGCGCTGGATCGCGCTGGCCGATCAGCGCGCGCCGATCTGGGCCGCGGGCAAGGTCGACCCCCGCGTCGGCGCGCACCTGTCGCGCGTGACGAGCGGTCAGATCTCGGCGGGGCCGGTGGCGCTCGCGTTGACGTTCGATCCGACCTTGGGCGCGAAGGCCTCGCTGGCCGCGGTGATGGCGAGCCCGCAGGATGCCAAGGCGCTGGAATCGTTTGCCAACGCGAACAAGGGATTGCTCGGATACGCGGCGCAGGCCAAGAGCCTCGGCCCGATCGTCGACAAGTTCCACGTCGCAGCCGACGGGTCGATCGTGCGGTTCTCGATCGAGCTATCCCTCGACGAGGTCAATCAAGTCATTTCGGCGCTTGACGGCAAGGCCCCTGCCGAGCAGGATCCCCCGCCTCCGAAATAAGGACTCGCCATGGCGACGAAGAAGACGACGAAGACGACCGAAAAGACGGCCGCGAAGGCCAAGCCCGCGGCCAAGGCCAAGGCCCCCGCGAAGGCGAAGGCCGCGCCCAAGGCGGCGAAGCCGCCGAAGGAAGCGGGCGAGTCCCGGCCCGCGCTGCCGCGGCACCCCAAGGCCCGGCTCGCGAAGCTGCACACCGGCAAGGCCGAGCTCGCGCAGTCGCTGGCGAAGTCGCTCGCGCGTGAAGACGAGGACAGCGCGCAGATCGCGGATCGCCTGCGCACGGCGTCGAACACCCAGCTGCTCCGGCTCCAGCACGTCGTCGAGATCGTGCACAAGAAGTTCGGCAGCCGCGCGAAGCTGATCGAAGCGATCGGCAACGCCGAGAAGAAGAGCACGGACAAGGACTACCTCGCCAAGCTCGACCTGCTGTCGCTGCCGAACCTGCTCGAGCTCGCGGTGTCGCACGAGCGGCGGGCGCGCGCGTGAGCGGAGCGACACGCGCGTTCCTGCTCGGCGCGATGATCGTCGCCGCCTGCCACCACGACGCGGCCGGCCCGACCACGCCGCCGGTCGCAAACAAGGTCACCGCGCCGCCGCCGAAGAAGGCGGTCAGCGATCTCGCGCTGCTGCCGGTCGATTCCGAGGCCGTGATCGGCGTCGATTTCGGCCAGCTGCAGCAGAGCGCGCTGTGGCAGCAGTACGTCGTGCCGCGCATCGGCTCGGTGTCGGTGCTCGACAAGTTCCGCGAGGTCTGCGGCTTCGATCCGCTGAGCTCGCTCAAGACGGTCGCGATGGGGCTCAGCCACCTCGGCGAGGCCGAGCCGGTCGGGCGCGTGGTGCTGCACGGCTACGACCGCAAGCGGTCGATGACCTGCTTCGACAAGCAGGTCGGCAACGCGGCGCAGGATGGCTCGAAGATCGAGATCGACGGCGAGGTCGCACGCGTGACCGACAAGGACGGCAAGCACGTCGCGTTCACGTTCGTCGACGACGCCACCGCGCTCGTCATCGTCGGACCCGAGGCCGCGCAGCTCGCTCGCGTCCAGGCGATCGCCGCCGGCGAGGGCGGCGGACTCGACGGGTCGGCCGGCTTCCAGGAGCTGTACAGCAAGATCGACACCCACCAGTCGGTGTGGATGCTGTTCAACGGCAACTCGCCGACGTTCCAGAAGACGACGCAGCTCGGGTTCCACATGAAGGCGTTCTTCGGATCGATCCACGTCACGGCCGGCCTCGCCGCCGACGTGCGCGTGCGCGTGAGCTCGCCCGACGAGGCGTCGAGCTTCGCGGCCACGGCGCAGGGTCAGATCAGCCAGCTCAAGCAGTACTTCGACAAGCTCGACGTCACCGCGGAGGCCGCCGACATCCATGTCGCCGCCGCGATGACCAGCGAGCAGATCGCGACGCTGCTGCAGCTCCTCGGCGGCCTCGGCGGCGGCACGGGCGGCCCGTGAGCTGACATTCGCTGCCGAGACGGCGTTCGAGTTTCGTCCGGCGCGACAGCTTACTTCACGACGAAGGTCGACGACACCGAGCCGACATTCCCGGCCGAATCGGCGACGCGGACGGCGAGCGTGTGGGTACCGCGCGTGAGGCCGGCCGGTAGATCGAGGCGGAGGTCCTCGGTCTGATCGTCGAACAGGCCGTCGGCGGTCGTGCCGAGCTGCCACGGCCCGTCGTCGACCGAGAACGCCATCTCGGCGATCGTCGAGATCGAGTCGTGCGCGCGCGCGGTCGCGCGCGGGTACGTGATCGCGAGGCCGTCGATCGACGGGCGCGTGTTGTCGATCGCGAACATCGTCGACGTCGCGGTCGAGGTCAGCGCGCGGTCCGGCGAGTTGGCGAGCGCGTCCGAGGACGTCACGCGCACCTTGTACCAGCCGTCGGGATACGTCTCGGTGTTCCACTCCCACTGCGTCGCGGTCAGCGGCGGCTTGCCGGTCGAGATCGGGCGCCAGTTCGCCTCGCCGTCGCGGCGCGCCTCGAGCGTGTACTCGGTGTCGTCGCCGTCGGGGTTGTCGATCTTCCACTTGACGCGCAAGACCGGGCTGCGCGGCTTGGCGGCCGAGTCCTTGAGCGTCGGCAGGCTCTCCTTGGTCGCCGGCTCGATCGTCACTTCCTGCACGGCCGTCGCCAGGTTCTGCGGCACGTAGTACGCCATCACGCGGCGCACGCGCGCGGTGTCGTCCTCGAGCGCGGCGCGGAACTGCAAGTAGCGGCCGGGCGGCGACGCGATCTTGCCGCCCTCGTTGCCGCCGCCGAGCTTGCCGATCGCGAGCGGCGCCTGCCACTCGCTCCAGCCCACGCCCGGCTTCGCGGTGTTGCCGCTGCGCGTCTCGATCACGACCTTGCCCGACGTGATCCACGCCAGCTTGCCGTAGCGTGCGACCGCCTTGGCATCGAGCACGTCGCTCGTGTAGCGCGCCTTGCCCGCGCGGCCGGTCGTGCGATAGACCGCGGCCGCATCGTCGGTGGCGAACGACAGGAGCTTGCCCTCCCACCACAGCTGCGAGACCGCGCGCTCGTCGACATCGAACGCGGTCGCGACCGAGTCGTCGGCGTCGACCATGTAGATCCGGCCCTTGTCGGCGGCGCCGGCGTAGACCGCGCCGTCTGGCGATACCGCGATCGACGTGAAGTACGTCTGGGTCAGCGCGTGCAATTGATCGAGCCGGCCGTCGCCGCCGATCCGGAACAGCGCGCCTTTGCCCTTCTTCGCGCCCTTGCGGCCGAGGTCGGTGACCGGCGACGGATCCTTCTCCGCGCCCGGCTTCGTGCCGACATCGGGCGGCTTCGCGACCTGGCCCTTCGCCGCGGTCGGCTTCTCGACCGCCTCGACCTGCGCCGGCGTCTTGCCGGTCGGTACCGGCGTCTCGGCGAGATCGTTCGCCGCGACGACCACGCCGTCGCGATACGGCGCGATCGCGCTGACTTCGTTGCCGGCGAAGTCGGCCATCGCGCGGGTCGATCCTCGTGAGCCGTCCTTCGGATCGTAGCGGAACACGAGCGCGCGCTCCGACGTGCCGAACCACAGCGCGCCGTCGGACGCCACCGTCATCGCGGTGACGCGCTTGTCCTCGGTGTCGAAGATCTGCCGCGCGCTGCCGCCCTTGATCGCGAACACCTTGCCCTTCGGGCCGGTGCCGGCGTAGACGGTGTCGCCCGCCGACGCGAGCGACCAGATCGTCTCGACATCTTTCAGGGCCGCGCCCGCGGTCGCCGTGCCCTTCGCGAGATCGACGCGATATAGCTTGTTCCCGGGCATCGCGCCGGCCCACACCGCGCCGTCGCTGGTCTGGGTCATCGCGACGATCGCGATCGCGCCCGGAATCGTCGCGACCTTCTGCGACCTGTCGCCGGCGAGCCTGTAGATCGCGCCGCCGGCATCCGAGCCGAGCAGCACCGTGCCGTCCGACAGCCGGAGCGACGACCACACGGCATCGCCTTCGAGCGCGATGCGCTTGGTATCCCAGCCCGGGCGCACCTCGCCGGCGGACGTGATGAACGCGTCGGTCGCGTCGCCGGCGTCGAACTGCTGATAGGTCTCGACGGACCACGTCGCGGTGACGACGGCATCGGCGCGCACTGACAGCGCGAGGATCGGGAGAGCGAGCAGCGTACGTTTCACGAGGTCTCCTAGCGCGAGCGAACTCGCACGAGCATCGCAGCCTGGCCGTTGACGACGCGCTTCGCCGGCGCGAGCGTGCGCGCGATCGGCTTGTAGGTCTGCGCGCGTTGGGTGTGGCTTGCCGGGTGCAGCTTGTCGAGCGCGCTCGCGGGCAGGTCGCGCACGAGCTTGCCGTCGAGCGCGACGCCTTCGTCGGCCGGATACAGCGTCACCGCCCACACGTTGCCGGGCAAGAGCTTGCGGAACGCCGACAGCAGCGACGGCAGATCGATCGGCGGCGCGGCGTCGAGCTTGGCGGCATCACCGGACGTCACCTCGATCTGGACGATGCCGCCGGCGAGCTCGGCCGGCACGTCGACCGGCACGTCGTCGACGATGTCCTTGCCGTCGTACGTGCCCATTACGACATGGACGTGGTTGCGCACGCCCGGGATCAAGTCGCCGGTCGGCACCTCGATCTCCTTGATCTCGCCGTAGTTCGAGTCGAACGACAGATCGACGTTGACGTCGACGCGCTGGATGCGCACCGGCCCGAACGGGTTCAGCATGAGCGGCACCATCACGCGCAGCCCGCGCACGCCGCCCATCACCGACAGCGCGCCCTCGTTGCCGTACATGTAATCGACGAACTGGATCGGATCGCCGCCCTCGATGCGCACGGTCGATTCGACGCGCGCGGTGACGTCGGTGCGGTCGGGCAGGTAGTAGTTGATCGCGTTCATCAGCGCCGCGCCGGCGATCGCGGGCGACAGGAACTTGCTGTCGAGGATCTCGGTGTGGAACGTGCCGGTGTCCTTGTGCGCGCCCGACGTGCTCGTGATCGAGATGTCGACCGGGATGGTCGGCGTGCGCAGGCTGGTGTCGGCCGCGATCGCGCTCTGGCGATCCTGCGTGAGCGTGCCGATCTCGGTCATCGGCGACGCCATCACGAACGCGCTCTGCGCCGACGGGACGATCGCGTGCACGTTCGCGGTCGCGACCGGCGCGTAGGTCTCGCCGGTCTGGAACATCGGATGGCCGAACGCGAGCACCTTGTTGCCGTCGACGTACGACACCGTGCCGATCGCCGCCGCCGACATGTCGCCGCGGATCAGCTCGACCGCGATCGAGCCGCCCATCACGAACTTCGTCGGTCCGGTCTCGCTCGCGCTGCCGGTCCCCGTGGTGCCGGTGCCGCCGCCGCCCGCGCGCATCGGCACGAGCGTCGAGTCGCCGAGCAGCTTGCCGAGCTCGGCGAACGCCGGGGCCGAGAACCCGGCGACCGACAGCGGCACCGCGGCCGTCATCGTCTCGCCTTCGGCCGGCCGCGCGATCGGCGTCGGCAGCGGCGCGGAGAGCAACCAGTTGCCGCGCACCGGGCCGAGCGCGTCCATCGCCGCCTGCGCATCGACCGTCGGCGTCAGCCGGCGCCAGTCCGCCATCGTCGCGGCGTCGGGCACGACCACGCCGGGCGCGCCCGCGACCTTCGCCGCGGCGACCCGGCCGCGCCGGTAGGTGTCGAGGCCTTCGTGCTTCATGTACTCGATCGGCGTGCAGCCGCCGAGCGCGATCTTGTTGAACGAGAAGCCGTACGAGAACGCGCACACGAGCTTGTCCTCGATGTAGAGCGGGCTGCCCGACATGCCGCGCCAGAACCCGGTGACCTGCATCTTCGGATCGTCGGACTTGACGAGGATGATGTCCTGCTTGGGCAGGAACTCGTGGACGACGTCGACCACCTCGAACGTGAAGCGCTCCGGCGTCGTGCCGGCGATCGTCGTCATGCCGTAGCCGGTCTGGCCGCGGTGCACCTTCGACAGTGGATAGGTGTCGGGCGACGCGTGCGCGGTCGCCGCGCACAGCATGCCCGCCCCAAGCACCACGGCAGCGAGTCGCATGTGACATCCAGAATAGCGGCCGGCCCTTGGATCTGCCAGCGATCGGGTCAAGCCTCGCGGGTGCGGAAACTTCGCGACAAGTGTGTCAGCTCTTGCGTCGGTTTTTCTGAACGGGTGTTAAAAGTCGGTCGCAGCCAGCGGGGGTGATCGGGCAGCTAAGTACCTGCTTATGCACGCGGAGCGTTTCGTGGTCCGACCCGGCACGGCTCTTGTACTGGTCGGCGGTCACGGAGGATCGCATGTCGAATTTCGTCGAGACTTGGAAGGGAATTGCGACCGCGTTGGGCCGCTCGGAGCGTTGGTGCCGCTACATGGCGCGGCGCGCGGCGGATCCGCTTCCCGTGTTCAAGGTCGGCGGGATCGTTCGGCTGAACCAGCCCGATCTCGAGGATTGGCTCGCGCGCCAGCGTCAGGCGTCGATGCGCACGCCGGTGGTCGCGGATGACATGGCGCTTCGCCTGATCGCCTGAGCAGCGAGCTCGGGCGAGCCGAGCGCACCAGCTGGTGGTCGCCCGTTACGTGTTACGGTGGGCCATGTGGCGTGGAATCGTCCCGCTGCTGGCGTCGTTTGCGTGCGGGCGGATCGGCTTCGAGCCGGTTAACGGTGATGGCGGCCGGCCGGGCGGGGATGGATCGACGGCATGCCAGGCGCTCGCCGCGACTTGGACGCCACGTTGGTCGAACATCATCGAGTACGAGCCGTTCGACGGCGCGGGTGCGATCGCCGACGGCGCATCGCTGCCCGCCGCGATCGGAGAGGCCGGCTCCGCGTCGAACCTCGACCAAAGCGGGATGCGCTACGTTCAGGGCAAGGTCGCTCAGGCGATCTCGTTCGACGGCAACGACGATTACCTCGTGCTCTCGGTGCCCGCGGTCGATAGTTCCCCCGGGCAGGCGACGTCGGTGGCGTTCTGGATGCGGTGGAATGGCATCTACTACCCTGGCAACTCGGGCAGCTGGACGTGCGTGATCGTGTTCCAGGCGACCTACGATCTGGCCTTTGTCGCGTACGACGTGCCGACGACGTCGTTCGGCTTCAACACGGGCAACGGCGACCTGTGGGGCATCGGGCCCGGCGGGCTCGCGAGCGGATGGGTGCACGTCGTCGCGGTGTTCGGCAACGGTCCGTCGGATGGCTCGCTGCTCTACATCGACGGCCAGGCGCAGACGATGGCGCAGACCCTCGGGACGCCGCATCTCGCGAACGCGACGTCGACGATGATCGTCGCCGGCTATGCGAGCTATCCGTCGTTCTACGCCGGGGCGCTGGACGAGCTCGCGGTGTGGAACGTCGCGCTCGGCGCGGAGGATGTCGCGACGCTCTATGCCGGCCAGGCGGCGTGCCCGTGACCGCGCGCTACGATCGCGTGGCGTCGGATAGCCAGCGGGCGGTCACGCGCTGGAACGCGCGCTCGCGCATCACGATCGGGTAGTAGCCGCTGCACGGCGCGAGGTGGCGCTCCGGGCACGACGTACACGGGCTGCGGTCGGGGCCGCGGCGGCCATACAGCACGCGCAGCGCTACGACGACGGCGATCGCGGCGAGGCGGATCGAAAGCGTACCCGAGATCAACGCGAACGCGGCGCCGGCGGCAGGCAGCAGGCGCGTGACGATCTTCGGAGGACGCAGACGCAGCGACAGCGCGAGCAACGTGGTCGACGCGACGAGCGCTGCGGCGGCGAGCCCGGCCGAGCCGACCGCGACCCCGAGGATGCCGCCGGCGAGCCCGCCGAGCACCGCGTAGCTGCAGCCGCGGCACAAGCGGAGCTTGCCGATTCGGATCACCTCGTTCGCGTAGCGTCCGCACAGCGGATGGTGCGCGTAGCGATGGAAGCGATGAGCGCGCGCGGCCAGGTGATCGATGCGGCGCGCGAGCGGGCGTGGGACGCGCGACTTCACCGCGACATCACCGCGTCTGGCGCAAGCGGACCGCCGTGCCGTACGCGACGATCTCGTTCGTGTTCTGCATCAGCTCGCCCGAATCGAACGCGAGGCCGAACACCGCGTTCGCACCGAGCTGCATCGCGTGCTGCTCGAGCCGGTTCATCGCCTCGTTGCGCGATTCGGTCGCGAGCTTGGTCAGCGCCGTGATCTCGCCGCCGGCGAACATCTGGCAGCCCGCACACGCCTGGCCGACGACCGAGCGCGAGCGCACCGTGATGCCCCACACCGGGCCCAGGATCGCCTCGACTTCCTGACCCGGCGGCGGCATGAACGTCGTGATGATCAGGATGCGATGCGGCGACATCGCGTCGGGGTAGGCAGCAGCGGCGGCAACCATGGGGCGCACAACCTAACATGTTAAGCTGGCGTATGCGGCGAGGGGCGCTCGTGTTGGTCGCGGCGTGCGGCCGACTTGGCTTTTCGCAGGCCGCCGCCGGCGACGGTGCTGGCGGCGGTGGCGGTGGCGGTGGCGGTGGCGGCGATGGGTCGTCGTGCCGCGGCCTCGATTCGACGTGGACGCCCGAGTGGTCGAAGCTGATCGAGTACGCGCCGTTCGACGGTACGGGGGGGATCCCGAACTTCGCAACGGTCCCGGCGGCGGTCGGTATGAACGCATTCGTAGGCAACGCGGACGACGCCGGGATGTCGTACGTGCCCGGCAAGGTGGGGCAGGCGATCGAGTTCGATGGCGTCGACGACTTCGTCACGCTGCCGCTGCCGAACGTCGATACCACCAGCGGAGACGCGATCACGATCGCGCTCTGGATGCGCTGGAACGGCGTCCTCTACGCCGGCAACACCGGCAACTGGACGAAGGTTCTCTATTTCCCCGCGCCCGAGTACACGCTCGCGTTCACCGACTACGAGGTCTCGCCATCGTTCGGCTTCAACACTGGCAACGGCGATCTGTGGGGTCTCGACGCGAACGGGCTCGCCAACACGTGGGTACACGTGGTCGCGGAGTTCGCGAACTCGACGCAGACCGACTCGGTGCTCTACCTGAACGGCCAGCCGCAATCGCTCGCCATGCTGGTCGGGTCGCCGTCGACCTCGGCGGTGTCGAATCCGGTGACGGTCGCAGCCTACCCGGGCTATCCGTCGTACTACGCCGGCGACCTCGACGAGGTCGCGGCGTGGAACACCGCACTCACGGCGGAGGAGGTCGCGACCCTGTACGGCGCGCAGGCGGGCTGCCCGTGATGTGATATAGAGCGCGCGCACATGACGCGCCCTGTTTCCGAGCTGCGCGGACCGATCCGCGCGCTGTTCTCCGACGTCGACGGGACGATGACGACGGGCGAGCGCATCGAGGCCGGCACGTACGCCGCGCTCGAGCGGCTCGGCGAGGCCGGCGTGCCGGTCATCATGGTGACGGGGCGCCCGGCCGGGTTCGGGCACGCGTTCATGAAGATGACGCCGGTGCTCGCGTGCGTCGCCGAGAACGGCGGCGTGACGTTCGTGCGCGACGGCCGCAAGCTCCACAAGCAGTACGGCGTGCCGCCGGCGAGCCTGCCCGAGTGGCGGCGGCGCATGAACGACGTCGCGGTCGACGTCATGCAGAAGGTGCCGGGCGCGCGGCTGTCGAGCGACTCGCGTTACCGCGAGGTCGATCTCGCGATCGACTGGAACGAGGAGGTGTCGCTCACGCGCGACGACGCCGAGACCTGCGTCGAGCTGATCCGCAAGGCCGGGCTGTCGGCGGTGCGCTCGAGCGTGCACGTCAACTTCGGGCCGCCGCACTTCGACAAGCTCAGCGCGTGCATGAACGTCGTGCGCCAGGTGCTGCACGGCGACGCCAACGATCTTTCGCCGTACGTGTACGTCGGCGACGCGCTCAACGACGCGCCGATGTTCGGCGGCTTCCCGACCTCGGTCGGCGTCGCGAACATCAAGGCATGGTGGGACGAGCTGGCGTTCCGGCCGTCGTTTCTGACCGAGCGCGCGGAAGGCGCGGGCCTGCGCGAGCTGGTCGAGCACCTGATCGCGATCCGCTGAGCCAGCTACTGCGCGAGCACGAGGCTCATCGTGTAGCGGTGCGCGTCGTCCGACATCATGAAGTGCCAGTAGCCCATCCTGCCGGTGAGGCAGCTGTCGAGATCGTCGTCGACGCCGTCGGCCTTCGCGTCGAGCACGCTGCCGCTCTCGTCGACCGTGAACGTGAGCGAGACCTTGCCCGACAGCCCGGGGTTGTCGCGCAGCGCGTTGCGATAGCAGCGCGACAGCTGCTGCATGTACAGGGTCTGGATGCGGCGGCCGATCGCGTCGGAGACCGGGACCGGGCGATCGTCGAACATCGGCTTGTAGGTCGTGCGGTGCGTGACCGGATCCTCGCGCGGCGCCGGTGGCCGCACGGTCGTCGGCTGTTGCACCGTCAGCTCGTCGCGCTTGGGCGTCGCGACCCGCGGCAATTGGTCGTTGCCGCTGCCGATCTTCGGCGCGGGTTGCTTCCGCTCCTTCGCGATCATCGCGTCGAGATCGGCGCCGCGGCCCTTCGGCGCGGCGCGCGGCGGCGCGCCGGTCGCGATCTCGAGCTCGACCGCCGGATCCTTCACGACCGCGCTGACCCGCGTCGCGATGCGCTCGGTCTCGACGCCCTGGTCGACCAGGTACCACTTGACCGCCTCGGCGCGGCGCTTCGCCGTCGCCTCGGTCTTCGACCGGGCATCGGCCGCGAGGTGGCCGACCACGACGATGCGCAGCCTGGGATGCGATTGCAGCGTGTCGACGACCGGCTGCAGCGCGGTGCGCGCGGCGAGATCGAGCCGCACGAAGCCGGGCTCGAAGTGCAGCTTGGTCGCGATCACGTCGGCGATCGCGGCGGGGTCGTCGGGTGGGCACGTCGGGTCGGCCTCGAGCTCGAGCTCGATCACGCGATCGTGGAGCGTGATCGTGCTGACGCGCGTGACGATGCGCGCGGCCTCGACGCCGTGATCGACGAGGTACCACTTGATGACCTCGGCGCGGCGCTTGGCGGCGACGTCGGTGTTCGCGCCGGCCTCGGCGGCGAGGTGGCCGGTGATCGCGAGGTGCGTCCTGGGATGCGCGTGCAGGACGTCGACGAGTGGCTGCAGCGCCGGCTTGGCTTCGTCTTCGAGCCGCGTGCGGCCCGGCTCGAACTTCAGCCGCGGCGCGAGCGCGGGATCGAGCTGGGGGGGATCGCCGCAGTGGTCGTCGGCGCGCGCGATCGTGCTGCACGCCATGACGATGGCGAAGATGCTCCCGCGCACCCGCAAATCCTAGCAGTTAGCGCGCGACGCGCGGGTGACACGATCTTTTTCGGTCAGGATCCGGCCGGCTCGTGCGACTACCCCCCGCATGGAGAAAGTCGGGGCGAGCGATACCGAGCTGGTGGCGGCGTGCCGCCGCGGCGATCGGGCTGCGTTCGGCGAGCTGATCGAGCGCCACCAGCGCGCGGTCGGCGCGATCGCGTACGCGCACGTGCGCGAGCGGGCCCTCGCCGACGACATCGCGCAGGATGCGTTCGTCGCGGCGTGGAGCCAGCTCGATCACGGCTCCGGGCCGTCCGATGGCCCGCGCGATCCGGCGCGCGTCGGTGCGTGGTTGTGCGGAATCGCACGCAACCTGGCGCGCCAGGCGGCGCGGCGGAACGCGAAGTCGACCGCGCTTTCCGACGCGCTACCCGATGTCGCCGCGACGCCGTTCGAGGCGCTCGGCGACGCCGAGGTCGAGGCGCTCGTCGCCGACGCGCTCGGCGGCGTGCCCGACGCGTATCGCGAGGTGCTCGTGCTGTTCTATTACGAGCAGCAGTCGGCGCGCGATGTCGCGGCCGCGCTCGGCATCGCCGAAGCCGCGGTGCACAAGCGGCTGTCGCGCGGGCGCGAGCACCTCGCGGCGGGCGTCGAGCGCGCCGTCGCGCACACGCTCGAGCGGCCGCGCACGCGCAAGGCGCTCGCCGCCGCGGTGCTCGCCGCCCTGCCGGTCGCGCTCGTGCCGAAGATCTCCCATGCAAGGGCCTCGACGACGAAAGGAACCAGCATGTGGAAGATGGCAGTCCTGGCCGCGGTCGCGACCGCGGCGCTCGTGTTCGGTGTCGACGTGACGCGGAGGGCGCTGGCCGCGCCCGACGACAGCGCGCGAACGCGTGAACGCAGGCCGAGCGCGACCGCGCCGGCGCCGGCGCGACCAGACCGCGGCGCGATGCGCGCCGAGCCGGCGCCCGCGCTACCGGCGGCGGAGCACGTGGTCGATCCTCGCAGCGCGCCGCGCGCGCGCGGTAACGTGCCGCGCGCCGACGGCGTGCTCGATTGCACGATCGTCGCGCAGCACCTCGTGACGATCGCGTTCGCGCAACCCGCGCCGGCCGGATTCGATCGCGACGCGATGGCGCGCCATGCCACCCCGCTGCTCGTGAAGTTCTGTACGGAGCAGAACCCGACGCAGGCGAAGCTGCGCTGCATGATGGCGGCCGAGAGCCCGTGGGACGCGTCGATGTGCGGCGCCGAGGGCCCGCCGCACCCGCGCCCGGCCGTGCTCGCGCCGCTGCCGCCCGGCACCGACATCAGCTGCGCGGCGGCCGCGCACCAGATGACCGCGATCCCCGCGGCCGAGCTCGCGGCGCGCGAGGACGTTCCCGACGTCGACGTGATGGTGGCCGGCCTGAAGGCAGCCGCGCGCTCGATCGAGGACACGTGCACGACCAGCGCGTGGCCGGAGGCGGTGCGGAGCTGCCTCGTGGCCGCGACTACGTCGCAGCAGCTCGCGGCCTGCAGGTGAGCCCGTGCTAGCTTCCTAGGCGGATGCCACCGCTCGACGTGTTCGATGCCGCGCTGCGCGCGCTCGACGGCGGGCGCGGCGTCGCGATCGCCGCGGTGGTCGGCGCGACCGGGTCGACGCCGCGCCACCTCGGCGCGCGCATGGCGGTCGCCGCCGATGGCGAGCAATGGGGGACGATCGGCGGCGGACGCATCGAGGCGCTCGTCGTCGCGGCCGCGCGGGAGGTGGCCGCGGGCGCGCCGGCGCGCGTCGTGCGCCAGCACCTGGTACGCGACCTCGCGATGTGCTGCGGCGGCACGATGGAGGTCGCGATCACGCCCGCTGCGCCGTCGCGGGAGGCGATCGCGCGGCTGGCCAGCGCGCGCACCGCGCACACGCTGGTGACGCCGCTCGACGGTGGACCGCTCGCGGTGCGCCCGCCCGAGGACGGCGATCCACCGGCGCATCGCCCGGCGATCGCCGGCGACGCGCTGATCGAGCGCGTCGGCGCGATCGAGCGCGCCGTGCTGTTCGGCGTCGGCCACGTCGCGCGCGAGCTCGGCCCGCTCCTCGCGCGGCTCGGGTTCGCGGTGATCGCGTGCGACGACGGCGAGACCGGCGCGCTCGCGCCGCCGCCGCCGTGGGCGAGCGACGCGATCGAGTCGTTCGACGCGCGCGAGGTCGAGGCGCGGCTCGGCGGCTTCGGCGCGCACGACTACGTCCTGATCGTGACGCGCGATCACGCGATCGATCAGCAGCTGCTCGAGTATCTGATCGCGCACGACGCGCTCGGTTACCTCGGAATGATCGGCAGCCGGGGCAAGATCGGCCGGTTTCGCAAGCGGCTCGAGGCCAAGGGGCTGCTCGATGGCGACGCCGGCGCGGCGCGGTGGGCGCGGCTGCGCGCGCCGATCGGGCTCGATCTCGGTGCCGAGACGCCCGAGGAGATCGCGATCGCGATCGCGGCCGAGCTGGTCGCGCGCCGGCGGCGCGGCGTGGCCGCGGCGGGGGACTGGACATGACGCTCGGCGCGGTCGTGCTCGCGGCCGGCGCGGGGACGCGGATGGGCGGCGTCGCGAAGGCGATGTTGAAGACGGCTTCAGGACGAACCTTTCTGCACGCGATCGTGGCGACCGCGAGGGAGGTCGGGACCGAAGAGATCGTCGTCGTCGTCGCGCCGCCGTATGGCGACGCGGTCGCGGGGCACGCGCACGAGCTCGGCGCGCAGGTCGTGGTGAACCCGGCGCCCGAGCGCGGGATGGCGAGCTCGATCGCGATCGGATTTGCAGCGCTGGGTGCGAGCGATGCGGCGTGGCTGTGGCCGGTCGATCATCCCGATGTCGCGCCGGCCACGTTGCGCGCGCTCGTCGCCGCGCTCGGCGCGCACGACGCCGCGCGGCCGGTCGTCGCCGCGCGCGGCGGTCATCCGCCGCTCGTCGCACGCGCGCTGTGGCCGCGCCTCGCCGGGTGCGCCGAGCTCTCCGGTGGCGCGCGTGCGGTGCTCGGCGCGGCCGACGTGATCGACGTCGCGGTCGCCGACCCCGGCTGTATCCGCGACGTCGACACCCGCGCGGATCTCGAGGCGACGCGATGAAGCGCTTGCTGTTCGCGCTCGTCGTCGCATGCTCGAGCCCGCCGCGCACGACGCCGTCGCGCGTCGATCTCGGCGCGGGCGCGGCCGAGCCCGACCAGGTGCGCCGCAAGCGCCTCGTCGCCGAGCTCCAGGACGAGATCCTGTCGTCGTACGATCGCGACGACCTCCCCGACATCGAGACGTCGCGCATCCCGGCGATCGTCGGGCCGGCTCGCATCGGCGTCGGCCCGGGCGACGTGCTCTACGGCGACGACGTGGGGCAGCGGGCGTCGAGCCGGTGGCCGCTCTACCTCGGCAACGACGTGCAGACCGAGGTGCGCTCGAAGCACCTCGACATCCATCTGTCGGCCGACAAGCAGGTCTCGGCGGCGTGGATGAGCGACGAGGTGTCGTGGCGGATCCGGCTGTGCGGGCGCATCGCGGTCATCCCGCTGCGCATCACCGCGCTGTACGCGCACGACGGCGACCGCTGGGTCGAGGTGTTCGAGCACCTGTCGTGGGGGCGCGTGCCGATCCCGTACTTCGCGCCCGGCCCCGACGGCAAGCCGCAGAACCAGCTGCGCGGCATCCGGTTCGCGCCGTCGGTGGTCGATCGCAAGCTCGCCGACGAGCTGTCGCGCCGCATCTTCGATCTGTTTTCTCGCGAGCCGCAGCGCCTCGCCGGCGTGCTGTCGCTCGATCCCGATCGCCGTGCCGAGGACGACCCGTCGCTGCCCGCGCCCACGCTCTTGCTCGCGCCCGATCCCGATGGCGAGTGGCACGGCGATCAGCAGATCACCCATGTCCAGCTCGTCGACGGCACGCTGCGCCCCGAGGATCGCCGCATCGGCACGGTCGGGACCAGCCCCGCGACCGCGACGATCGCGTACTGGGTCGGCAACTTCGTGGCCGATCTCGCGATGCGCCCGGGTGTCGAGGCCGGCACGAAGGTCCTGCTGCGCGGCACGTTCGTGTTCGAGAAGCGCGGCGGCAACTGGATCATCGTGCAGGGCCATCTGTCCGAGCCGATCGACGACCTCGATCTCGCGAGCGACGTGTTCGGCAGCTCGCTCGAGATGTCGGACCAGGACTTCCTGCGCAAGCGCCCGCTCGCGGTCAGCTGCGACGACGGCCGCCGCAGCGCGGCTACGGTTCCTGCGCCTGCGTCTGCGCCTGCGAATCCGGCGCCGGGAGCTCCAACGGCGTCGCCAGCGACCCCGACAGGGTCCCGGTGACGTGCGGATCGCGCAGGTAGGTGTCGGTCACGCGCTTGCGGCGGAACCACGGCAACAGGCGGAGCGGCAGTGCGAGCAGCGAGCCGAGCCCGCCGAGCAGCTTGCCGCCGTACGCTTCGGCGACGAGCCGCGCGCGCGTCGCGCCCGAGAGCTCGCCGAGCGGGCGATCGAGCACGCCGATGCGGCGCAGCCGGAGCTCGGCGCAGCGGTTCGCGTGCTCGAGAAACGCGGGCAGGTGGCGCAGCACGACGTGATCCGGAGGCAGCCGCTTCTTCATGTACGCGGTCAGCCGGCGCACGCCCCACATCGACACCAGCGACAGCCCGAGCAGGCGGCGCCGCAGCCACGGCCGGCCTTCGATCGCCTTGTGCGTCTGCTGCTCGCCGAACTCGACGTGGCGCTCCTCCTGCTTGACGGCACGGCGCAGGATCGCGACCGTCGGCTCGTGATCGAGCGTGTCGATCACGGCGTAGAACGCCTGCAGCACGAAGCCTTCGCCTTGCGCCATCTCGAGCGCGACGTGCTCGGCCCACGAGCCGCCCATCATGCCGGTCGCGAGGAACCGCACCGCCGGATGCGCCGGCTTGGGGTCGAGCCCGAGCATCGCCATGATGCGCAGGAAGTTGTCGACGTGCTGCATCTCCTCGAGCGATTGCCGCGCGAGGAACTTCGCGGCCTCGAGGTCGGGCGCGTCGTACAGCCAGTGCCCGCACTGGATGCCGGTGACCTCGCCGTACAGGAACTGGTTGAACATCCACTCGAGCAGGTCGCGATCGCGCGTCGGATCGAGCTTCGCGCCGCCGAAATCGAACGTCATCTCCTCGCGCGTGAGCAGCATCGGTCTCCTCGCAGAATAGCTCACTTGAACAGGCGAGCCGCGGCTTTTTTCGCGGCCTCGCGCACGCGCGCGACGTCGAGGGTCAGGAGCGTGCGGTCGCGCACCGCGACCGCGCCGTCGACGGCGACGTGGCGGACGTCGCAGGCCTGCGCCGCGTACGCGATCTGCGACCACGCGCTGGCGGCCGGCAAGACGTGGAGCGCGGTGACGTCGACCGCGATCACGTCGCCGCGCTTGCCGATCTCGAGCGAGCCGATGCGGTCGCCCAGGCCGAGTGCGGCGGCGCCGCCGGCGGTCGCGAGCCGCACCGCCTCGGGCGCCGGGATCGCGCGCGGCCCGAAGCGCGGCTTGTGGAGCAGCGCGACCAGCCGGAGCTCGTGAAAGCCGTCGAGGTTGTTGTTGCACGGCGCGCCGTCGGCGCCGACCGCGCACGACACACCCGCGGCGATCAGCTCGGGCAGCGCGCAGATTCCGGACGCGAGCTTCAAGTTCGACGACGGGCACGTGCACACGTGGGCGCCGCGCGCGGCGAGCAGCGCGCGGTCGGCATCGTCGAGGTGGATCGCGTGCGCGATGCACGCGTGCGGGCCGAGCAGGCCGAAGTCGTCGAGCACGGCGATGTTCGACTTGCCGAAGCGCTCGCGCACGAGCGCGACCTCGCCCGTGTTCTCGCTCGCGTGGGTGTGGACGCCGAGCCCGCGCTGCTTGGCGGCCGCGCCGACCTCGCGGAGCAGCTCGTCGGTGCACGACAGCACGAACCGCGGCGCGTACGCGTAGCGCAGGCGGCCGTTCGCGGCGCCGTGCCAGGTCCTGGCGAGGCGGGCCGATTCGTCGAGCGACGCCGACGTCGACTCGCGCAGCCCGGGCGGGATGTGCGAGTCGCCTCCGTCCATCATCGCCTTGCCGATCGTCGCGCGGATGCCGCTGCGCTCGGCGGCCGCGAAGATCGCGTCGGTGTGGTGCACGGTCGCCATGTCGAGGATCGCGGTCGTGCCGCCGAGCAGCAGCTCGGCGCACGCGAGCTCGGCGGCGGTGCCGGCCGCGGCGTCGTCGAGCGCGGCCTCGTAGGGCCAGATCACGTCGCGCAGCCAGCCGAGCAGCTCGAGGTCGTCGGCGCGGCCGCGCGCGAGCGTCTGGCACGTGTGCACGTGGGCCTGCACCAGCCCGGGCATCACGACACAACCCGCACAATCCAGGATCGTGTAGTCGGCGGTCTGCGGGTTGTACGTGCCTCCGACTTGCACGATCGCGCCGTCGCGCGTGGCGACGTCGCCGGCGAGCACGCGGTGCTGCGGATCGATCGTGAGGATCGTGCCGCCGCGGAAGACGGTCTCGCTCACGGCGGCAGCTCGCCGGCTCGAAACGCGTCGGGCAATAGCTCGGCGAGCGTCCAGCTGCGGCGCTCGCCGGC
The DNA here is from genome assembly GCA_035500135.1 of Kofleriaceae bacterium. GTDB lineage: Bacteria > Myxococcota_A > Polyangia > Haliangiales > Haliangiaceae > JABFXX01. The sequence continues at coordinate 1,541 of DATJXL010000370.1, read as the reverse complement.
CGGGTTGATCGCGACGACCGCAACCTGCTCGAGCTGCGTCGCGAACTCGGCGAGCACCTGCCGGCACGCGCCGCACGGCGACGACGGCGGCGACGCGTCGGTGCAGACCGCGACGGCTTCGAGCGAGCGCGCGCCGGCCGCGACCGCGGCCGCGATCGCGTTGCGCTCCGCGCACACGCTCACCGGATACGACGCGTTCTCGACGTTGACACCCGTGAACACGCGGCCGTCGACGAGCACGGCCGCGCCGACGCGAAACTTCGAATACGGCGCGTACGCGTGCGTGCGCGCGTCGCGGGCGCGCTCCTCGAGCTCGGCGAGATCAGGGGTCGACACGGGCCGCGCAGCATACCTCACGCCGGCAGCGGGTGAGCCAGCCGCGCGAGGATCGCGTCGAGCAGCGCCTCGAACGTCGTGCGTACGCGCGCGGCGGTCTCGGTGACCTCGTCGTGCGTGAGCGGCGCGTCGCTGGTGCCGGCCGCGTGGTTCGTGATGCACGAGATGCCGAGCACGCGCGCGCCCATGTGACGCGCGACGACGACCTCGGGCACGGTCGACATGCCGGTCGCGTCGGCGCCGAGCGTGCGCAGCATGCGGACCTCGGCCGGCGTCTCGTACGTCGGGCCGGGCATCGCGACGTACACGCCTTCTTCGAGCCGGATGCCGGTCGCGGCGGCCGCCTGCTTCGCGAGCGCGCGCAGCTCGGGTGCGTACGCGTGCGTCATGTCGGGGAAGCGCGGGCCGAGCCGCTCGTCGTTCTCGCCGCGCAGCGCATGGTCGCGCAGCATGTCGATGTGATCGCGGATCAGCATCAGCGTGCCGGGTGGCCAGCCCGGCTGCAGCCCGCCGGCCGCGTTCGTCACGAGCAAGACCTTCGCGCCGAGCGCGATCAGCACGCGGGCCGGGAACGCGACCGTCGCCGCGCTGTGGCCCTCGTACAGGTGGACGCGGCCCTGCATCGCGATGCAGCGCACGCCGGCGCGCTCGCCGACGACGAGCCGGCCGTGGTGGCCGGGCACGCTCGAGCGCGGGAAGTGCGGGAGGTCGGCGTACTCGACGCGCGCCGCGTGCGCGAAGCCGTCGGCATACGCGCCGAGGCCGGAGCCGAGCACGAGCCCCACGGTCGGTGCGGCACCGGGCGCCCGCGCGCGCACCGCCGCGGCTGCTTCTTGCACCTGTTCGTACAGCTTCGTCATCGCAGTACCTCGAGGATCCGGGACGCGCGCGGCGGCTCGGCCGTGCGATCGGGCGGGTGGATCACGAACGCGCGCTCGATCATCGCGCGCGCTTCGGCGAGGCGCGCGTCGCCGGCCGGCAGCGAGTGATGCAGCACGAGCTGTGGCGGCGCGCCCGGCTCGATCAGCTCGCCGAGGTACGCGTCGACGACGATGCCGGCCGCCGGATCGATCGCGTCCTCCTTCGTGCGCCGGCCCGCGCCGAGCACGAGCGCGGCGATGCCGAGCGCCTCGCTGTCGATCGCGACCACGCGGCCGGGCGGCAGCGCGAGCTCGTCGCGCGACGCCGACTTCGGCAGCACGCTG
>DATJXL010000369.1:0-5170 GCA_035500135.1 Kofleriaceae bacterium | reverse complement strand
GCGCCAGAAGAACAGGATCGGGCCCGATCCAGTTCTTCTGGCGCCTCTTCTCCATTTGGCGCCTTGGCGGTAATTCTTCTCCTCAGATCCGCAGCGCCAGGTACAGCTCGGGATCGAACGTGCCACCGTGGCCGAGGTCGTCGAAGCCGACCGACGCGCCGAGATCGATGAACGGGCGCGGCGACAGCTGCAGGCCGGCGCGGACGAACATCGTCGTGCCGGCGAGGTTCATCGCGCCTGCCGAGCTGCCGCCGCCGCCGGCACCGAGGTCGTCGTCGACGCCGACGCGGCCGATGATCGCGAGGTTCGGCTGGTACTGCATGACGCCGTATAACGAGAACCGCAGGTGGCCGCGATCCTGGGCGGTGCCCGTGTGGTAGTTCGCGACGCCCTGCGCGTTCATGAGCTCGTCCGTGAAGCTCGGCGCGAAGTTGTCGAGCTTGATGTTGAGCAGGTCGTCGAGCCCGCCGAGCGCGAACTTGTCGCCGAACGTGAACTTCATCGGCGCGCCGATCGCGAGCGACACCGCGACCGGATCGAGATAGACGGGCACGCCGAGCTTCACGCCCAGCCACGGCAGCACCATGTACGTCGCGTCGAGGCCGACCGCCTTGCCGGGGTGAAACGCGGTGCCGGCGCCGATCGTCGACGGATCGGCGTAGATGCCGGCCCACAGGTACGTCAGCCGGATCTGGATCTGGTCGGTGATGCCGTAGCGGGCATAGAGCGCGGTCGAGCCGGCGTACGGCGACACGTCGGCGTGCGGATCGATCGCGACCTCGGACAGGTTCTGCGGCAGCGTGATCGGCCGCAGCACCTCTTCGATCGGGTAGCCGGTCTTCTTCTTCGGGGCGGTCATGACCGCCTTCACTTGCTGCTGCTCGTCGCCGACCGCGCGCGGCGCGTCGGGATTCTCGTCGGTGCCGTTCATGTCCTTGGGCGGCGGCTCGTCTTCCTGCATCTGCACCGCGCTGCCGGCATCCGAGCCCGAGCCGGAACCGGAGCCCGACCCCGACCCGGATCCCGATCCCGCCTTCGCGCCGCCTTTGGGCGGCGCCGCCGGTCCCGGCCCGGCAAGAACGACGCTTGCGGATCCAGCGCACACGCTCAGGACGACGATCCAGCGGCGAAGGCTCATGGCGCGGACGATACAACAGAAGGCCTCAGGCTTCAGGCTTCAGGCTTCAGGCTGAAGATCAGAAATGGCCGATCCAGATCTGCTTGGGCCGGGTCTCGGGGGTTTTCTGCTTCAAGGCCAGCGCCGCGGCCGCCGCGGCGATCATCTGCACGAACGCCCGCCTCGTCGGCGGCCGCCAACCGTTTCGGCCTTCCGCCTTCCGCCTTCCGCCTTCCGCCTTCTTCACGGCGTGCACTCCGGCGCGTCGAAGCCCTGCACGAGCTCGTTCAGCGTCAGCTTCTGGTTGCACGGATCCTCCGAGACGTCGGCGGCCGAGCGCATCGTCGCGCCGGTCTCGCCCTTGTTGTCGTCGGACAGGCCGAGCGACAGCGCTTCTTTCGCGGCGGTCTCGTCGATCTTTTCGGCCGGCGCGGCCGCCGCCGCGTCGAGCAGCTGCTGGTTGAACCAGCTGACGAACGTGATCGGGTGATAGTGGTAGACGATGCCGTCCGGCGGCAGCTTGCAGTGCTGCGCGACCGCGGCGTCCCACCACAGGCCGGGGGCGAGCTGGTCCGCGACCAGCTGGTCGATGTCGGCCGGCTTCCACTTCTTGAAGTCCTTCGGGACGCGCAGCGCATCCGCCCAGCTCGGCTCCGCCGTCCACTCCGACACGTGCAGCGTGACCAGGAAGTGCATCGCCGAGCCGCCGCCGCCCGCGTAGAACTGCGACAGCTCCTGCTTGTCGAGCAGGCCGTCGTGGTTGGTGTCGATCGCCTCGTCGACCTCGGGCGAATCGCAGAACCGGCCGCCGGCCGTGCCGTCGATCAGCTGCCACGGCGACGCCGGCAGGCTCGTGAACAGCTCGCTGGCCGAGAAGATCTCGACGTGGGTCTGCGGCTTGGACAGCTCGGCCGGGCCCGCGGTGCCGACGTGGCCGATGATCGCGCCGGCCTCGATCGGCTCGTCGAGCAAGACGACGTCGCCGGGCGGCGCGGTCGACTTCTTCCACGCGTCCTTGGTCATCCACTCGACCGGATGCGCCTCGGTCGACTCGTCGGCGAGGTGCATGTAGAGCGAGAAGAACTGCACGTGCGCGGTGCCGAGCGTCATGTCGTGGCGGAGCAGCACGAAGTTGACCGAGCCGATCGCGGTCGACTTGCCCATGCGCGCCGCGACGAGCCGGCCCGGAAACGGCGCGACGACCGGGTCGCCGGCCGCGCCGACGAGGTGGACGCCGCCGTGCCACAGCCTCGACTCGCCCCACGGCCCGACCGGGAAGTAGCCGCCGTCGGCGCGTTGCTCGTTCGCCTTGTAGAGGTCGTCGGTCGCGGCCTTGAGATCGTCGACCTTGCTCGGCACCTCGGGGCGGTCGTCGGGCTTGCGCTTCGGATCTTCCTTCGCGAATACCGGGAAGCACAGCGCGCCGCGGAGCTGGCCGCAGAAATCCTTGAAGTCGAACGGGCCGGGATCCCACTTCTGCTCGGTCAGGTGGTAGTGGCCGATGTAGCCCGAGAACGAGAACGACGCCGAGCGCGGCAAGGTCTCCCACGACTGCACGCCCGGCGACTTCTGCGGAAACTCGGTGGGCAGGTTCGGCAGGAGGCGGCGCAGCTCGCGGCACAGCTGCACGAAGCTCTTCTTCTGCTCGGGCGTGTAGTCGAACGCCTTGATCGTGTGGCCGTTGATCTTGCACAGCTTGATGTCGCGCTTGGGGCCCGCGTGCCCGCTGTCGTAGTAGTGCGGCTCCTTGAGCGCGTCGCCGCGGTTGCACAGCTCGACGCCGATCGACGCGATGTTCCAGTCGGCCGCGTGATAGGCCATGAGGCCGAGATCGATCGTCTGGAAGATCGTGCCGTCGTTATCGAGCAGGAAGTGCACCGACAAGCCGCGCTCGTTCTGCAGCACGGTGAAGCACATGTCGGCCGAGCTGCAGCCGTCGTGGTGCACGACGAACTGCTTGATGACCGACTTCACGGCGTCGATCGGCGGGTGCTCGCCGTAGCTGCGCAGCGCCGGCCGCGTCGAGTAGCGCTGGTTGTACGTGATCGGCGGCGGCCCGTGCGGGAAGCCGCCCGGGCACGACGGCGCGCCCTCGGTCTCGGTCGACTTGCAGTCCTTCGAGGTCGCGTCCCAGCGCGGTCCCTCGGTGAAGTTCACCACCGGGGCGCTCGTGTGGAACTTCTGGCCCGCGATGTAGATGTCTCCTGAGGGTTTCCATTTCCCCATCGCGTCACCTCATTGTGCCAAAAAACGCAGCTCGGTCGACCCGATCTTGATCGCGACGCCGTGGTCGAGCTGGGTGTCGCGCACCGGCACGCCGTTGATGAACGTGCCGTTCGTCGAGCCGCGGTCGTAGAGCCGGCAGTTGCCGACCGCGTCCATGCCGATCATCGCGTGCTGGCTCGACGTGAAACCGTCGTCGATCACGAGGTCGCAGCCGGGCTGCTTGCCGATCACGAAGCCGTTGCGCAGCGGAAAGCGCTGGCCCGCGTGCGGGCCGTTGACGACGAGCAGCATCGGGACGAGGCGGCCGTTCGGCAGCATGCCGGGGGCAGCCGGCATCGGCATCGCGGCGGGCATGTGCATCGCGGCGGGCATCTGCGCGGGCACCTGCCCGGGCATCGGCATCGGCATCGGCATCGGTCTTTGCTGCCGCTTCGACATCGCGAACCCGACGAGCCCGAGCGCGAGGATCGCACCGACCGCGGTGCCGCCGACGAGGAGCACCCAGCCCAGCACGCCGCGGCCGTTCGATCCGCCGTACGCGATGCAGCGCCCGCTCGCGCAGTAGTCGACCTCGCACGCCGACCCGCCGCAGGTCGGCGCGTCGGGGACCTTGACGTCGTTCGACGTCGCCTCGGTGCGCCCCGACGTGACGACGTGCAGCTTCTTGCCCGCGACGTCGTCGTCGCCGTTGACGAAGTACGTGATGACGTACTGCTTCAAGATCTCGTCGTGCAGCTGCTTGAACGCCTCGGTCCACGAATCGGCGGTCGGCTTGCGGCCGCGGCCGGGCCAGCGAAACGTGCCCGACGACTGCTTCGACAGCTCGCCGAGCGCGAGCAGCGGGCGGCGCACGTCGGCGGGCGAGTACGCGACCGCGTGGATGCGCACGGCTTCCTTCGCGGCCTTCTTGCCGGCCGCGGTGACGCGATCGCGATCGCCGGCGCGGTCGCGGCCGTCGCCGATGATGACGACGAGCTTGCGCAGCGGCTTGTCCTCGCTCGCGGCCTTCGCGCGGCGGAGCAGCTGCAGCGCCTTGTCGAGCGCGTCGGTGAGGCCGGGGTCGCCGGCCGAGCCGTCGCTCGCGATGCCGCCGAGCTTGCCACGCGCGGCCTTCGGCTTGTCGAGCTTCGCGGTGCCGACGGTCTCGCCGTACGGGATGATCGCGACCTGCGCGTGCTCGCCGAGCTTGGCGACGAGCTCGCGGTCGAGCGTCTCGGTGATCGTCGGGAGCGTGTCGCCGAAGTCGACCGTGATCTGCACGAGCACGACGAGCGCGAGATCGCCGCCGGTCGCGTCGAACGTGCCGAGCGCGTACGGGACGTGCTTCTCGCTGCCGCCGACGAACAGCCGGATCGCCTTCGGATCGGTCAGATCGAGCGGCTGGCCTTCGATCGACAGCGCCGACAGGAACACGCGCAGCCGCTGGCCCGTGATCGATGCCGGCTCGAGCTCGACGCGATCGACGACCGCGCGGTAGCTCGGCGGACCGTCCGCGCGCGCCACGCTCGCGATCGCGAGCAGCGCGACGAGCAAGGCAGCGCGCATCACGCACCGACGTTACTACGGCAGCCGGAACCGATACAGCACGGGCACGAATGTCAGTAGATCCATCTCGGCGACCTGCGTGCCGTCGGTCCAGTTGTTGATCACGAGCGGCAAGCCGCGATCGTCGACGGCGTCGGAGAGGATGCCGATGTGGTCGGGGCCGGGCCGGCTCGGGAACGTGTCCATGAGGATGACGTCGCCGGGGCGCAGCGGATCGTCGGCGTCGTCGAGCGCCGCGCTGTGGCGCTCCCAGTGGCGCAGGAAGTAGGGCAGGAGCGTGCC
>DATJXL010000368.1:0-35510 GCA_035500135.1 Kofleriaceae bacterium | reverse complement strand
TCCTGGTGCGCCTGCGGCGCCGCAACAAGGCAACGGTCTGGCCGTCGCGAGCATGGTGCTCGGCATCCTCGCGATCGTGTTCTTCTGGCTGGGACCTCTGTGCTGGATCCTGGCAGTGCTCGCGATCATCTTCGGAGCGATCGGCATCGGGAAGGCGAACAAGGTCGGCAAGGGCAAGGGCATGGCGATCGCCGGGCTCGCTTGCGGCCTGCTCGGCGTCCTCATCAGCGTCGCCGTGATCTTCCTGTTCTTTTCGGCGGCAAAGGACGTCGACAAGGAGCTCCGGCGGATGGAGAAGGAGAACCGCCAGCAGATGGAGAAGGATCTCAACAAGGATCTGAAGGAAGCCCAGCCGACCACGAACCCGTAGCGGCTGGACGTTCGCGCTCGCCGTGGCCATGCTCGATCATGGCGCGCGCGAATCCACGTTACTGGTCGGCCCGAGTTACTCGCACGAGCAACGCGCTCGACCTCGAGCCCGACGTGTTCAAGCTGAGCCCGCGGGCGATCGCGGCGTCGCTCAAGCGGTCCGCCGAGGCGTCGCATCGGCGCAAGTCGTCGCCGTTTCGCTCGGCGATGTCGATGCTGGTGTTCTACGAGAATCGCGCAGGCAAGAACCTGAGCGCGGCCGACCGCACGCGGCTCGAGCGCGCGAAGGACGAGCTGCGCCGGGCGTTCAACGTGAAGCGTTCAGCCAGCCGGCCAGCGCGCCGCGGTCGGCATCGCTGAGGTCGGTGCCGGCGGGCGGCATCGTCCGCGTCACGAGCACGCGGCGCACGAGCTCTCCGCGCTCGGCTTGCCACGACGCCGCGGTCGACAGATCGATCCCGGCCTCGCCGCCGGGCAAGTGGCAGTGCGCGCACACGCGCTGGAACACCGGCGCGACCTGCGCGGTCCACGCCGGATCGTCGTGCGGCCCGCCGCGCGCGTAGCGCACGAGCCCGCGTTCGGTCGAGAGCCAGGCGTCGCCGGTCTGCGACGCGCCGAGCAGATCGACGCGGCGATCGGCGAGCTGGGTCGGCACGATGCGGTCGCCGTCGACGGCGAACAGCTTGCCGCTGGCCTCGATCCACAGCGCGTCGCGTTCGGCCGCGACCTCGTGGACGACGGCGGGCGCGGCGAGCGCGTGAAGCTCGCCGGCCTTCTCGATCCACACGCGATCGTCGGTCACCGCGACCAGCCGCGGCCGATCGCCGTCGGCGTCGAGGAACGCGAGCTGGTCGGGCACGAACGGGTACGTCACGCGCGTCGCGTGCACGAGATCCCATTTCTCGACGTACGGGCCGTGGCCGCCGCCGCCCTTGACCGCGCGCGCGAGCACGCCGCGCGCGACCACGAACCGATACGACTCGGCCGCAGGCACGCGCGCGAGGTGCACGCCGTCGGTCGAGTACGCGACCGAGTCGCCGAGATCGAACGCGGTCGTGGTGCCGGCGCCGCCGAGCGCGCGCACCTTCGCGCCGGCGAGGCCGAAGCGATCGGTCACGTTCTGGCGCTCGCCCGACGTGGTCAGCCGCCACAGCGCGCCGTCGTCGTCGACCGCAACGACCCAGCGGCCATCGCCGTCGGGGGCGGCGATCGACGCGCCGGCCAGCCACGTGCTCGTGGTGTCGATGCGCGCGGCGACGACGCCGCCGCGCAGGATCGTCGCGACGTGCGGCGCGAGCACGTAGACCGCGTCGCCTTGCTCGATCACCGGCGTGGCCATCCCGACGCCGTCGAGCGCGACCGGTGCAGACGGCTGCAGCACGAGCGGCGCGACCGGCCTGGCGGTGCCGCCGCACGCGACGAGTGCGACGAGCACTCGCTTCACGCGAGCATCTCCTGCACGACCTCGCCGTCGCGCAGGTAGCGCGCGGGATCGATGTCGAAGGCGTGCAAGAACGTCGCGAGCAGATCGGGCGGCGCGAGCGGCCGCGCGCCGCCGGCGAACGCGACGCCGGCGTCGGCGGGCAGCACCTGCTCGACGTCGGTCTTGCCGAACGTGCGGCCGGCGACGAAGCGCGGCGAGATCACGAGCGCGGAGTTGTTCGGATAGTGATCGCGGCCGCCCGACAGGTTGATCTGCGGCGTGCGGCAGAAATCGGAGAACACGAGGATGTGCGCGTGGTCGGCGAGCTTCTTGCCCTGGCGCGTCGGGTGCGGCGTGCGATCGAGCAAGTCGACGAGCGTCGCGACGACGCCGAACAGCTCCTGCTGGGTGTGCGCCTGCTGCTTGTAGTTCTGGTTGTGCGTGTCGAAGCCGCCGATCGCGAAGCCGACGCAGCGCACGAGGTTGCGCTGCATCGCCTCGACCGTGAACGCGGCGCCGAGCGCGGCGCCGCCGAAGTTCTTCGCCTTGTAGTCGAACTGCGGGTAGCGCTCCTGCAGCGCCTTCTGCGTGAACGCGGCCTCGAGCTTGTCGTCGAGCAGCTGCTGCACGGCGCCGGTCTGCGACGCGATCCGCTCGTAGGTCTCGGGGAACGTCGACCGCTTCGCGAGCGCGTGCGCCTCGGCGGTGACGAGCGCGGTGATCGCGGTGCGATCGCTCGGATCGAAGTACGCCTCGCCGCGCGCCAGCGACTTCGCGACGGTCGCGGCGTTCGCGACGCGCAGCGGCACCGCGCGACGATCGAGGTGATCGCCGACGTAGCTCGACGGGAATTGCACCGCGACATCGGGCAGGAGCTGCGACGTGCCGAGCTCGTTCGCGATCGCGACGTCGACGCTCGACGCCGGCGCGCGCCCGCCCTGCAGGTGGCGCCCGGTCGCCGAGAACGCGGTGCCGTCGGGATGGCTGACCGTCGCCATCGCGAGCCCGTTGACGACCGTGAGCCGGCTGCGCAGGTCGTACAGCGCGCCGATCCCGGGGCCGAACCGCATCGGCACGTCGCGCGGCGCGAGGATCTCGAACGTGTCGACATCGCCGTCGAGCTTCGTACCCTTCCAGTGCGTGAGCGGCGCGGTATCGGTGTTCTCGCTCGACGCCGGCTCGACCAGGCCCCTGCGCTCGTTGCGCGGATCGGACCACAGCGTCACGTCCCAGCCGCCGGCCGCGTGGATGAAGATGAAGAAGTCGTCGCTCGCGGCCGGCGAATTCGCGGCGGCCCACAGCGGCTTGCGCAACGCGACCGCGGCGGCGCTGCCGCCGAGGACGTGCAGGAACGTGCGACGCTTCATCAATAGAGCTCCGCTTCGGGATGCTGGACGAGCGCGGTGCACACCGCGGCCCACGCCGTCTCGTCGGGCGTGAGCGGGCCTTTCTTGCCGGCGTGCTGCGCCGCGACCGCGCGATACAGCGCGAAGAAGTGCGCGGCACGGTCGCTCGGCGCGAGCCGCACCGGATAACCGAGGAACAGCCGGTGCAGCACGTCGAAGCGCTCGGCGAACTGCGCGTCGTCGGGCGCGGCCACCGGCTGGAACGCGAACACGACGCGCGCGGCCGCCGGCGTCTTGCCGTGCAGATCGTGCTCGGCCGCGCGCACGCACAGCGCCTCGCCGAGGCGGCCGAGCGTCGCGATCATCAGCGTGTTCGACTGCGACTGGCGCGGCAGATCGACCTTGTAGTCGGGGAGGCCGAGCGCGGCGAGGTAGTCGTCCCAGCTGTCGAACATGTTCTTGCCGCGCGCCTTCGCCTGCACGTCGAGCGGCGCGAGCCCGCCGAACCAGCCGAGGTACGCGCGCAGGTACACCTCGGGCGGCATCATGCGGCGGCGCTCCTTCGGCGTCGTGTCGATCGCGGCGACCATCGGGGGCGGCAGCGGCGCGGGCGCGCTCGGCGCGAGCGCGGCGGGCGCGGCGCAGCCGAACACAAGAGTTACCGCCAAGGCGCCAGGGACGCCAAGGCGCCAGAAGAACAGGATCGGGCCCGATCCACTCTCTGCTGGCGTCTTGGCGTCGCTGGCGCCTTGGCGGTAATTCTCCCTCTTCATCGGCGCACGTCGTTTCCCGCGCGATAGCGCGGCGAGGTGACGATCGCGCGCACGAGCGTGCGCATGCGATAACCGCCGTCGACGAACGTCTTCACGAGCTGCGTCTTCCACGCGTCGTCCTCGGGCTCGAGCTGACGGCCGAGCAGCGACTGCGCGACGTTTTCCACGACGCACGGCGCGAACTCGGGCGCGTCGACGATGTCCTTCGCGAGCCCGGGCGGACCCTCTTCGACGTGCGCCGGCGACGCGTACGCGCCGCGCAGCATGTGGAACGCCGGATCGTAGACCTGCTTGCACAGGCCCGAGCTCGGAGCCTTCGCGCAGCCGCTCGCCGGGAACAGCTGCGACGGCAGCCACGTCCAGTCGCTCTCGGCGACGCGCGTGAAGAACGCGGCCATCGGTTCGAGCGTCTGGTGACACGCCGAGCAACCGGCGCGCTTGGTCAGATCGGGCTCGTCGCTCGGCGCGAGCTTGACCGAGTCGGCGACGAAGTCCTTGCACAGGAACGCGTTGTAGAGCACGTGGGCGCGCGCGCGCCGCGAGCCGTACTTGACGAGGAAGATCGGCATCGTGAGGATGCCGGCGGCGTGCGGGCCGCGATCGGCGATCGGCAGCCACGTCGCGGTGTCCTCGGGCACGAGCGCGGCGGGCACCGCACCGGGATCGACGACGCCCTCGGGCTGCGCGTAGCCGGCATCGGCCGCGGGCCCGCAGCACGTCGCGCCGGCGAGGAACCGATAGAACTGCGCGAGCGGGCCGTTGACCTCGGTCGCGCGCGACGTGAGGACCTCGCGAAAGTCGCGATCGTCGACGATGATCTTCAGCAAGAAGCGTTTCGCTTCTTCGCTCCACCACAGCTTCTCCCACGTCGACGCCGGCTGCGGCGACGCGTCGAACGCGAGGCCGAGCGGCGTGTGGGTCGGCAGCTGGAACGCGGCCGACTCGAACTGCGGGCCCGAGGCCGGCATGCAGCGCTCGAGCCCGATGCCGCAGCCGCATTGCACCGAGCTCTGGAATCCGGTGCCCGACAGGCACGACACCGCGCGACCCTTCGTCGCCTTCGCGAAGCCCGAGTCACCGGGAGGTTGCGTCAGCCGGCCGGCCGGTGGCGGCTCGCCCTTCTTCGGCGCGGGCCGGCCCGATACGTAGACGTTTCCGGTGTCGGCGGTCTGCGCTTCTTCCTTGCACACGCGAACCGCGGTCGTCGGCGTCTTGCCGTCGGGCTCGACGAGCAGCTGCGGCACGGGGACGAAGCTCGGAAACCGCGTCGACCAATCCTTGGAGATGCGATCGCTCGGCAGCGCCGCGCGGTAATCGCCGTACAGCCACCACGGCTTGACGAGCGTGGTCTTCGCGTCGAGGACTTCTTGCGACACCGCGATCGGGAAGCCGAGCGACGGCGCGTTCGGCGGAAACGACAGGCCGGTCTCGTCGTGCGTGAGGCAGAAGTCGCCGTCGGTGGCGGGATCGACGCGGCGCTGGCCGCGCCGGAAGTAGACGTAGATCGGCGCGCCGTCGGGGCCGAGCACGGTCTCGCGCCGCAGCACGAGCGGGTTCGGCACGAACTGGAAGCTCGGACCGACCTCGAGGCGAAGCGCGTCGAGGTAGATGCTCGCGAGCCGGCTGGCGTACGCGGGGCCCGCGAGGTGGGTATCGATCCACGCGTTCAGGTCGAAGTCGGGTTTGTCGAGCGCCGCCAGCTCGCCGGCGGTCGGCGGTCGGCCGAGCAGGTCGACCGACAGCGCGCGGAAGTAGCGATAGTCGGCGAGCTCGCGATCGGCCGCGCCATCGCGCGCGACCGCCGCGAGCGCGAGCAAGCACAGAGCCGCGATGGATCGACGCACCGTGATCTGGACCCGCGGCATCACCAGCGGGTTAAGAGCATAGCTCGGGGCGCGAGGGTTCGCTGTGGCGTGTCAAACTCGTGATGTGGCGCCTCGCTTCTCGCACAGCCGTTCGCGGTCGGGCCGACGGTGGCGGATCGTGATCGTGCTCGCGTTCGCGGCGGCGCTGGTTTGGCGCTGGCAGCGCAGCAAGCACGACGAGCCCGCTGCTCCCAGCAAGGCACCGGCACCGCCGGCGGCCGATGCGCGCCGGCTCGACGCGGCTGTCGAGCCGCCGCCGGTCGCGGCCGACGCCGCGATCGAGAACGCGCCCGAGCTCCACACACCGGTTCCCGATTCCAATTTCACGCTGGTCCGGCTGTCGAGCGATGGCAAGCACGCGCTCCTGATCGAGCTCGGAAGCATCGGCGACACGCCCCAGCTCCGCGCGGTCGCCGTCGACACCGGCGCGGTCGAAGCCCAGGTCGAGCTCGCGTCCTTTCGCGTTCCTCGCGACGACGAACCCGCGCAGCCGCCGGACCCCGCGCGCAAGCTGGCCGATCTGACGCGGGCGCGCGCGCTGCTGGCAGGCTTTCCGCTCGGCGCCGGCGAGATCATCGCGGCGAGCCCCGACGGCACGCGCGGCGCCTTCAACGAAGGCGATTACCTTCACACGATGGTCGGCGACAAGCTCGGACCGCGCGCGAAGCTGCCGGCGGCATACGCGCCGATGGTGCTGCCGGATGGCAAGACGCTGCTGATGCGCGGTTACGCGGGCGAGATCGACGGTCCCGGCACCGGCAAGTACGGCTTGTTCGCGATGCCGCTCGATGGCACGAAGCCGGTCGAGATCGCGGGGACCGAAGACATGGGTGTGTGGGTTCTCGACAGCGGTGACGCGGCGCTTCGCATCGCGATCGACGTACCGCCGAACAAGGAGTCGTGCGTGGTCGAGGTGCCGCTCGCGCAGCTCCGCGTGGCGCGGCGGCGCTGCGTGGCCGCCGGCGCTCATCCGACGCTGTCGCCGCACGGCGACAAGATCGCCTGGACGACGCCGCTCGATTCCGATGCCGATTCGACGATCGGCCCGCCCGGCAAGGCGCGGCAACGGATTCGCGTCATGGACTTCGCGACCGGCGCGATCGAGCTCGACGTGATCACGCCGGGATTCGTCACGCTCTCCGACAGCGGGCATGTCGTCATCGATCGGTTCGACGTCGCGCTCGATGTCGTCGATGGCAAGAGCCGCACGTTCGCACCGACCACGAGCTTGGCGAGCTGCCTCTTTCGGGGCGCGCACGAGCTCGTGTGCGTGCACGGCGACTCGGTCGCGGTCACCGACTTGTCGCGGCGGTAGTCAAGCCAGACGAGCTAGACGGGCCCGGGAACATCGCGCGCGCTGATCTCGCCGGTGCGTTTCCAGCCGCGCGACAGGAGCCACGTCTTCGGCAGCCACACCCAGAGTGGGTCGTAGCCGGGCGGAGGCTTCCACATCGTGTCGCGGTGGGAGAGCTCGCGCCAGCCGGTGAACGCGACGCCGCTCGAGTACGGGTCGACGAGCCAGCGGCGCGCGCGATCGGAGCGGTCGAGGCGGTGGTGCCGCCAGTTGTTGAGGACGTAGCGGAGCGCGTTGCGCACGAACTTCGGCGATTTCAAGATACGTGCGTGATATCGGTCCGGGAACACGGTGCCGCGGCGCCTGCGGCCGCGCTGCTTCGAGACCGAGCTGTTGATGTGCTTGGCCGCCGAGATCTCGAACGACTGCATGCCGCGCGCGAGCGACATCCGGTCGGACGCCTCCACGACCAGGTGAATGTGATCGCGCTGGATGCTGAGGTGCACGATGCGAAAGCGACCGAAGACAGCGGCCGCGTACGTCGCGTAGCGGACCGCGTGATACATGGCGCGCGTGCGGAGCTGGAGGTCCGGCGCGACGCGCGCGGTGACGTGCACGGGGTGCCGGCGGTCGAGGAACGCGCGCGTCTTGTGCGGCTCGGATGGGCGGGGTCCCTTCGCCGGCCGTCCCGCGCCGGCGCGTTTGCCGCCCCATGTGGTGGACAGGTGGAGCGATTGCTGGCGAGCCATCGTTGCAACGTATCTTGAAATCGCCGATGTTGTCAAGGAGACAGCGGCCGGCATCCGGGTGCGGTGTGTAGGCAAGAGAGACCCGCGTGACACTTTCACCTTCGCGCGCTCGAGAAAGCGTTCGAAGGGCGTCTTCCCGCCGAGTGCGCCGTGCGGACGATGGTGGTTGTAGTAGTTCTCCCACTCGCGCAGCTTCTTGTTGAACAGGTGGATGTCGTCGCTGACGCCGCCTTTGTCGAGCAGCTGATAGAACTCCTCGTTGTCGACGCGATGCGAGCGCTCGACCTTGCCGTTCAAGCGCGGCGTCCACGGCTTGATATAGACGTGCCGGATGTCGAGCCGTTCGAGGTGCCAGTGGAAGTGCGACTGGAACTCGGCGCCGTTGTCGGTCTGCACGACGTGGATGCGGAACGGCAACCGGCGGATGACCTCATTCGCGAACGCGACCGCCGTGCTCTGGTTGCACGTGTCGTAAATCTTCAAGACGCGGATGCGAGTGCAGTCGTCGATGGCCGTGAACTGGTAGAGCCGTTTCTTCGTCCCGGGAATGCGCTCGAGGAACTTCACATCCATCTGCAACCGGTGGCCCGGCTGCGGCTTTTCGTAGCGCTGCCACCGCTTCCCATGCGGCTTGTGCTTCTGGTTCGCCGGCAACCGACCCAGGCCATGCTTGCGGAGGATGTTCTGCACGGTCTGCCCCGCGATGCGGATGCTGTGGAAGCGCTTCAGGTAGTCGCGAATCCGTCCCGCGCCGAAATGATAGTTCTGCCGCAGGTACAGAACCTTCGAGACCACGGCCTTCGGGGTGGCGTTCGGCGAGTGATGCGGCCTTGTCGGACGGTCTCCAAGCCCGGCGGCGCCGAGCTCGTCGAAGCGTCTCTTCCACTTGTAGAACTTCTGGCGGGAAATCCCGAAGAAGCGGCAGGTCGCACTGACGTTATCAATGCGCTTTGCGTGTTCGAGGAACTTGGAACGGAACGCCACGAGTCGGAGCTGCTCAGCTTTGGTCATCGACGCCTCTTAGTCTTGCCGGCGCGGCGCCGAGACCTGTCACCAGGCTTCCCAGATTTCACAGGCTCCGGTTCTAGGGAGTTTGTATTTTGTGTTGTACGGAGCGAGCCTGCCGCGACCCCGAGTCAGACCGCCTTGGCAGCCGCGGACGGAAGGCGCTCGAGCAGCTTCTTCGCGAACAGATACGCATCGCCCGGCCAGCGTGCGGAGACGTAGCGGCCGTCCTCGACGACAAACGCCGGCGAGTCGTCGTCGCGAGTGCCGCGCTTGGACAGCTCGCGCGGGCCGCGCGAGAAGTCGTCGGGCGAGGCGAGCGCGGCGCGCACCTCGTCTTCGACGTACGCCGGGTACGTGCGGTAGTAGCGACCACGCCGCCAGAACGTCGCGAAAAACGCCGAGCGCTCCATGTATTTCGGCAGGCAGGTCGTCTTCACGCCGTGCAAGACCGACTGGCCGTCGGCGCGCTTCGCACGCGCCGCGACCAGCACGCCGTGACAGATCGCGGCGATCGGCTTCGGCGTCGCGAAGAAGTCGGCGACCAGGCGCTGCACCGTCTCGCTGCCGAGATACTGCCGCATCCCGGGCGCGTGACCGCCCGCGAGGACGAGCGCGTCGAAGTCGGCGGCGCGGCAGTCGCTCCACTTGCGAGGCGAGACGAATTCGGGTGCGCGCTCGAGCTCGCGATAGAACGCGATCGGCTCGGGACGCGCGCCGAGCTTGCCGAACACGACGCCGGTCAAGAGCAGCGGATCGCACGCCGGGGTCGCGCCCGCTTCGGTCGCGAAGATCGGATCGTGCCCGGCTTCGCGCAAGAGCTGCCACGGAACCGCGACTTCGGTGACGTCGAAGTCGTGATCCGGGAGCGGGAAGAGGACGGTCGCCATGCGCGCGAGCGTACCTCGCGTTCGACGCCGATGATCATCTCGAGCAGGCTCGCGAGCTCGTCGTCGTCTTGCGGCGCTTCGCCGACGATCGCGACGCGATAACCCGTCTTCGACGCCATGGCCCTCGTCGCGATCGCCGAGCAGGATTCGTGCCGCTCGAGCCAGACAATCTCGTTTGCTCGCGCACGTGCGTTGCAGCTTCACGGAGTCATGCCGCGAAAGCAACGTTTCAAACCCACTCGCAAGCCGAAACCGGCCGCTGATTCGCACGAGGAGGCCCGGCCCGACAACGCGCAGCACGAGGTCGAGCACGACGCTCCCGTTCGCGATCCGTTCGCGCACGATGTCGACCACGGCGACGAAGACAGCTCCCGCTGAGCGTGGGCGCGACATCGCGCGTACGCGCTCGCACGGCGCCTGTCGGATCGAGGCGCAACCGAGCACGACAGGTTGCAACCACATTCGTGCACTCACCCACGTCGTGACCGCGTAACTCCCTCGAAACGCGCGGGAGCTGCGCGGCACGACCGTTGCTGATGTGCCGGCGCCATGCGTTCCATCTTCGTACTGGTGTGTCTTGCTGGCTGTACCGGGACGATCGATTCGTCCGGATCCGACTCCACTTCAGATCCCACGTCCATCACGCCCGATGTGGCGGAGACGATCCACGTACTGCGTGGCGTGGATCGCGCGTCGGCGTTCTCCGTCGGCGAAGCGAAGACGCTGAGAAACGATCACGCCGTGCGCTGGAGCGGCGTGTACATCGGGGGCCCGTGCGATGGCGGTTCGGGCTGGACGAAGCAACGCGTGGTCGACATCGCGAACGCGACAGATTGGAAGTTCATGCCGATCTACGTCGGCCGCCAGGAAGCCGCGATCTGCGGCGCCGACCAGCTCACGTACGATCAGGGCCACTCCGACGGCATCGGCGCGACCAAGCGCATGCGCGCGTTCGGCTGGGAGCCCAAGCGCGACATTCCGGTGGCGCTCGACGTCGAGGCCGGCACGTATTACGCGCATCCGACCGCGTCGCTCGCGTACGTGCGTGGCTGGCTCGCGGCCGTGCACCACGAGGGTTATCGCGGCTACATCTACAGCTCGCCGTTCGCGCTGAACGCCTACCACGACGCGCACGCGCGCATCGATGCGGCATGGGCAGCGAGCTACTTCTATTCGCGGTTCGAGAACGTCACGCCGGGCGATCTCGATCAGATGGGCAGTCGCTATCGCGACCACCACAATCGCGCGTGGCAGTACGCCGGCGACTTCCACGTGTCGGGCGCGGGCGATGTCGAC
This sequence comes from Kofleriaceae bacterium, assembly GCA_035500135.1. Classification (GTDB taxonomy): domain Bacteria; phylum Myxococcota_A; class Polyangia; order Haliangiales; family Haliangiaceae; genus JABFXX01. The sequence goes on along the minus strand of DATJXL010000368.1, from coordinate 24,500 downwards.
GCCGATACGTCGAACCTCTTGCTCGCGCCTCGGCCGGGCGGCACGAATCGCCCGGCCACCGTGCGCCGCGCGGTGCCGGCGGCGTGCGGTGCGCTGCAGATCGGCGAGGGCCTCCTGCCGGGCGAGTCGCTCGCGTCGTGCGATGGCAGCGCGGTGCTCGCGATGGACGATGCCGGCGAGCTGTCGCTCGCGATCGCCGGCCACACGCAGTGGACCGCCGGCACGTCTGGCGCGGGCGCGGTCACCGTGCTCTCCGACACCGGCGCGCTCGTCGTGTTCGACGACGCCGGCAACGCGGTGTTCGACTCGGCGAGTGACGGCTTCCCCGACGGCCAGGCTCAGCTCGACGCGCAGGGCCTCGCGATCGTCGACGACAGCGGCGCGCCGGTGTGGACGAGCACGGCGGGCTTGCTCGTCGGCGACCCCGCGCCGCTCACCGATCCGATCACGACCGAGGCCGACTAGCAAGCTGTGATCGCGGGCGCGACGAACGTGACCGCAACGGATCTGGCCGGTCGGTGTCTGACTCGACATGGTCGAGCACGCTGCAACGATCAGGCGCGGAACTGGAGTTGTCGCGATGCTGGCCTTGCTCGGCTGCGAGCGCGAGCGACCACGACAAGCCGGCCCGCCGGCGAAATCGGTTCCGGCGCGACACCCCCAGTGCTCCCTCGACACGGATTGCATCGCGTTGCGGATCACGCCGGGCTGTGCCAAGCCGGTCGAGGTCAGAGCAGTTCCGGTGTCCGAGCGAAGAGCCGTCGTCAACGCACTCGTTGCCGATGGCTGCCAATCAGTCGAGACGGCGCTCGATCAGATCGGAGTCTGCGAAGCGCAGAGCTGCCGGCTCTTCGACGGCACACTCGCATGGAGCTGGGCGACGGCGGTGGCGCCCGAGCTAGGTCACCTCGTCCCCGATCCACACCTCCGTCCGACAAGCGCGCCCTGGTACAAGGATGGCGGTCACATCACGCTGTTCGCACGACGAGACTGGACGGTGTTCGATTCGCATGCGAAGACGTGCATCGGGATCGACTTCAAGATGGAGCAGGACATGCTCCATGGAATCGTCAGCCTCGACGGTGGGCCGCCGCCCAAGTACGGCTGCCGTGACGAGATCGAGCTGGGTGCAACCGCCATCCGACTCGACGGCGAATGCATCGGCCGCGACGGAAGCAGGTCGTCCTCGGGTGGTGGGGATGTGATCGGTGTCGGCCAGTTGCTGTCGAAGGCCGATGCGGATGGACTCGTCTACGATTCGATCTCGATCGGTGCGACGCCGGTCTGCCGGTGGCACACCGTCGAACGACCGACGTGTAGCACTGGACAGTGCCGGAGCTGCGAGATCCAGGTCCAACTGAGTGGCATGCTCCCGCGCGGTGGCGGCAGCTTCGGGGGCTTTGCCCCTGACCCGCCCCCTGTGGTCTCGCAAAGCTGCGAACCCTGCCCGACCGATCACAACCAGGAGCTGATCCCTCGCCTCGCTGCGATCTTGCGCGATCGTCCGTTCGTGACGACGTACGATGCCGCCGGCGCGCTGCGGTTCTATCGGAGCAAGGCAGGATGCGAGGGAAATTGATGGCCCGCCGGCGCCGTCCAGGTCACCACGCGTACTGCTGGAAGAAGCTCCACTCCAGCATCGTCGCGCTCGCGTAGCTCGGGCAGCCGTACAGGCCCGACGCGCCACCGGCCCAGCAGTGGCCCATGTTCGTGAACGTGCACAGCTCGACCTGGCCGTCGGCCGGGCAGCCGTCGTACACCGCGCACGTGCCGCCTTCCACCGAGACCGACTGCGACGTCATCGCGCAACCGTTCTTGACCGCCCACGCTGTCGCCGACGGCGGGTAACCGGTGACCGCGGTCGCGGTCGGATCGTCGCAGCCGTCCGGGATCACCGGATCCGACAGGCCGTGGAAGATGATGATCGGCTTGTGATGCGTCGGGCAGTCGTCGAGCTCGTGCGTGCCGCCCGAGTGCGGCGCGACCGCGCGGATGTCGGGCCGCATGCACCCGACGTGATGCGAGAAGTAACCGCCCATCGAGAAGCCGGTGAGAAACACGTGATCGTCGTCGAGGCACTGGTCCTGCGAGACGTCGGCCTTCATCGCGTCGAGGAACGCGAAGTCGTCGCCGGTCGCGCTCGGCGGCGCGCCGGCGTAGCTCGGGCACACGTTCGAGCCGACGTTCCACGGCGCGCCGAGCGAATCGGGACCGGTTTGTCCGTCGGGAAACACGAGCGCGATGTGCTGGCTGTCGGCGAGATCCGGGTAGCCGGTCACGCTGTACATGTCGGCTCCCGACATCGTGTAGCCATGGTGCACGTAGACGAACGGCACGCGGCGCGTCGGATCGTCGTTCGGCGGCAGGTACACGATGTACGTACGCGTGAGGCCGGCGACCTGCAGCGTGCGCGAGGTCATGCCGCGCATGCCGGTGCGCACGCCGCACGGACCGTTCGCGGCATCGGCGGTGACCGCATCGCCGGCATTTGCGGGCGCGTCTGCGCTGCTCGCGCCGCCGTGCGAGAACCCGCAGGCGGCGAGGGCGGCAAGACACAGCGCGCGCATCTCGGGGAGACTCGCAAAGCTCGCCGGCGCCCGCAAGGAGGTAATCTGTAGCGGCATGGCGATGCCCCAGCTCGTGCGGCAAACAGCACAGTTGCCGCTCCGCAGCGATGGGACAGCTCGCTACGCCGTCGTCGCCGACACCCACTCGCAGCCACACGCGGCGACCGAGCGGATCCTGCGCGCGCTCGCGCCCGACGCGATCCTGCACGCCGGCGACATCGGCGATCTCGCGGTGCTCGAGGATCTCGCGGCGATCGCGCCGGTGTTCGCGATCCGCGGCAACATCGATGCGCGTGGCTTGCCCGACGTGCTCGTGCTCGAGGCCGGCGCGCTGCGCATCTTGATGCTGCACATCGGCCTGGCCGGGCCGAAGCTGCGAGGCGACGCCGCGAAGCTCGCGCGGGCGGCGCGCGCGCAGCTCGTCGTGTGCGGGCACTCGCACGTACCATTCATCGGCGAAGCGCCGACGTCGATCTCCCGGGGCGAAGCGCCGACGTCGATCTCCCGGGGCGAAGCGCCGACCTCGCTCTCTCGGGGCGGCTCGCGGAGCCTGACCGTGTTCAACCCGGGCTCGTGCGGCCCGCGCCGGTTTCACCTGCCGATCGTCCTCGGCACGATCGACGTCGCGGCGAGCGGCGCGGTGAAGCTCGCGCACGTCGACTGCGAGACCGGCGGCGTGTGGCTGCCGCCGTAGTCAGAGCGAGTAGCCGGCCTCGCCGCGAAAACACAGGTCGATATCGACCGTCCAGTCCTGTGTCGGCAGATCGCCGTCGAGCTCCAGGTCGACGAGCACGGATCCCGACTCGATGTACGCGATCGCGCTCTGCTGCAGCGCAGCCGGCACGCTCAACGAGCTGCCATCGGGCACGCAGTCGCCGTCGCAGTCGTAGGCATCGACGGTCGGGAGGCTCGAATTCGGATTCCCGGTCCCGACCGTGACGTGCGCGGCCTGGATGAAGCTGAGGTCCGGCACGCCGCTCGCGGCGTGTCCGTCGATGCTCACGAACGTGAGATCCTCGATCGAGGCGGCGAGGCTCTGCAGCGCCCCGAGCTTGTCGTACGTGAACTGGTGATCGAGAGTCGTCGTGCCCGGTGCGACGCTCTTGATCTGCACACCGTTGTACGGCACGCACAGATCGGTGACGTCGACCTTGGCGCTGGCCACCGTGCAGGCGCTCGCAGCGACTGAAAGCGAAACCACGAGACCGCGATTCGTTCGCATGTTCATCACCTCGAGAAATGCAGGATCATGCCGATGCGCGCCGAGATGCCGGTTACCGTCACGGTGGGATCGGTGCCGCCGATCACGCCCGGCATGCTGCCGGTCGTCAGCGTGCCGACCGCGTGGATCGTCCCCGCGACGCGGCTGACACCCGCGCGCACGAACACGCGAAGCGCATGCCGCCCGAGCTCGACACCGGCGTGCGCGTCGACGTAGTCGTACCCGACGCGATCGAGCAGCTGCGACGAGAAGCCGTGATTGCCGGTCACGAGCCGCACGAGCGGGTTGGCGTCACCGTCGCGGTAGTCACCGACGTCGAGCGAGATCGTGGGCGAGATCCAGCGCCGCATCGGGATCCACGTGATGCCGGCGCGAACGCCCGGGCCGATGCCGTTGTACGAGACTCCGGCGGCCAGCTCGACCGCGGGGCGCGGGCGCAAGACGAGCGCGGTCGTCGCGCCGTCGGGCACGCCGACGTCGAACGCGACGCCCCAGTCGCGCGGTCGATGCCAGGCAGGGACGAACGTCGCTGCGATCGCCGGCGTGTCGCTCGCGGACTGCTCGAGCGGCGGCTGCTCGAGCGGCGGCTGCTCGAGCGGCGGCTCGATCGGATGCACGATCTCGATCGGCGCTTCGATCGCTTCCTGCGTGTCGCGGATCTCGATCGGCGCGGCGAGCGGGGCCGGCGCGCGGGCTCGACGCCGCTCGGTCATCACCAGGCTTGGTAGCGGCGGCGCGACCTCGATCGGGGCGGCCTGGACCGCTCGCGCGGGCGCGGGAGCGGGTTGCGAAGCCGGCACCGGCGCGGGCGGCGGCGTGGCATCGCGACCCGAACCGCAAGCGATCGCGAACGCGATCGACATCGCCGCTGCGAGCCCCCAACGCATGCCGCCGACCGCTCGAGCAAACCATGTACCAGCGCTGTCACCGCTAGATCGGCGAGGCAGTCGACGATCGCTGCAGCCGAGCCTCAATCTTTCTCGCGTCGCCTCAGAATCCCGAGGCTAGCGGACCGTCACCTGCAGCGTGCGGTGCGCCTTGCGCCCGCTGTCGTCGGCGACGACGATCTCGTGCTTGCCGGGCGACGGCGTCCAGTACACGCGATCGGCGGCCTCGGCGGTGCCGACGAGCTCGCCGTCGACGAACCACGCGACGTGCGGCGTGTGCGCCGACGCGACGAGCTGCACCGCCTGGTGTTCGAGCGGCATGCCGCGCACGAGCGTGACGATCTCGCCCTCGCCCGGCGACGTCATCACCGGCGGTGCGTCGCTCTCGGGTGCGCAGCCTTCGGCAAGCTCGGGCGCGTCGGGGATCGCGCGATCGTGCGCGGTCAGCCACGCGACGACCGCGCTCGGCAGCACGGTGAAGCTCTTGCGATCGTAGTCGCGATCGGTGCGCTTGCACGCGGGCGTGACGGCGCGGCCGGTGTCGTGATCGACGTCGTACTCGCGGTGATACGGGCACGGCGCGGTCGGCACGGAGTGCACCGGCGCGAGCGCCTTCACGCGGTGCTCGCACGCCTCGCCCGCGATGTGGCCGGAGTATGCGCACACGTCGACCTCGACCAGGTCATCGGGCGGCGGCTCGGGATGCGGCTTGCGCGCGCGATCGGCGAGGCCCTCGAGCACGTCGAACAGGAGCGGGCCGGCGGCTTCGGAGCCGACGAGCTCGGCGCTCGGCGTGCGATCGACGTTGCCGGTCCACACGACTGCGGTGAAGTCGGGTCCCGAGCCGGCCGCCCACGCGTCGCGAAAGCCGAAGCTCGTGCCGGTCTTCCAGTGGATCTCGGCGGGCATGCCGTCGACCTCGCGCCGGCGCGGGAAATCGGGTCGATCCTTCAGCGCGAGCGCTTGCTTCGTGAGCCACGCGGCGCCGCGCCCGAACAGCGGCGCCGGCGTGCGCGGCGGATCGAGCGTGGTCGTGCGCAGCGGCACGTACGCGCCGTCCTCGGCGAGCGCGCTGTACAGGCCCGCGAGCTCGAGCGGCGTGAGCTCGATGCCGCCGACGATCATCGACAGTCCGAGCTGGCCCGCCGCCGCGCGTGCGGCCGCGATCCCGCCGCGCGCGAGCTCGCCGGAGAAATTCTCGACGCCGACCTGCTGGAGCAAATCCACGAACGGCTGGTTCAGCGAGCGCGCGAGCGCATCGCGGAGCGTGACGAGCCCGGCCCAGTTGCCGTCGAAGTTGCGCGGGCGATACGTGCCGTACTGGCTCGGCACGTCGGCGACGAGGTAATCGGGCAGCGCGAGCCCGCGATCGATCGCGTACGCGTAGAGGAACGGCTTGAGCGTCGAGCCCGGCGAGCGCGCGCGGTCGAACATCGCGATCTGGCCGCCGTGCGCGGCGTCGGTGAAGTCGAGGCTGCCGGCGAGCGCGACGACGTCGCGCGTGTGGTGATCGACGACGACGACCGCGCCGCCGAAGATGCCGCGCCGGTGCAGCTCGGGCGCGCGCAGCGCGACCTGGCGCTCGACGAGCGCCTGCGCGCCGGCGTCGAGCGTCGAGCGGATGCGCAGCTCGTCGGGATGGTGCGCGTGCAGCCAGTTCGCGGCGTGCGCGGCCTGGCGCGGCATCGCGCGCAGGTGATCGGGCGGCGCCGTCATCTGCGCGTCGGTCTCGGCCGCGATCGCGTCGATCCGCTCGAACACGCCCGCATCGATCAGCTTGCCGAGGATCTGGTCGCGGCGCGCGCGCAGCCGGTCGGCGTTCGCGCGGCTCGGCGCGTAGCGCGCGGGGCCCTGCGGCACCGCGAGCAACGTCGCGATCTCGAGCGGTGTCAACTGCTGCGGGCCATGACCGAAGTACGACCACGAGGCCGCTTCGATGCCCTCGACGTTCTCGCCGTACGGCGTCCGCGACAGATATTCCTCGAGGATCTCCGGCTTGGAGAGTCGCAGGTCGAGCTGCAGCGCGCGGAACATGTCGGCGAGCTTGCTCGGGATCGTGCGCGGCCGCGGCTCGAGCAAGCGCGCGAGCTGCATCGACAGCGTCGAGCCTCCCGACACGCGGCGCGCGTGGATCACGTCGATCCACATCGCGCGCGCGATCGCGATCGGATCGATGCCGTGATGATCGTAGAACCGCTTGTCCTCGAGCGCGACGAGCGCTGCGACGAGCTTCGGGTCCACTCGATCGAGCGACGTCTTCAGCCGCCACTTGTCGTCGGGCGACAGGAACACGTACGCCGGCCGGCCGTCGCGATACTCGACGATGACCGACCAGCCGGCGTCGCGATCCGGCAGCGGCACGGCGAACGCGAGCGCGACCACCGCGAGCATCACGGCATTGCACGCCGTGATCGCGCGCAGCGACCAGCGCCAGGCTCGCGCCCGCCACTTCACAACGTCTTGCCGGTCCACGGCCCCGACACGACGGCCGTGCCGCCGGCATCGCGCGCCCACAGCGTCGGGTCGTACATCGCCTCGGTCTCGATGGGCGGGATCGTAAACTTGCCCGACGTCACGGCGCGCACGGTGTAGATCAGCTGGCGCTGCTCGCCCGGATTCAGCTCGCCGAACGCCTCGATCCGATCATCGCGGATGTTCATGAAGTCGACCGCCCACTGGTCCTCGTCCTTGACCCAGTCGGGCTTGGTCGTGCGGCCGAGCCGCGGGTTCTCGATCTCGAAGCCGGCCGGCAACCGATCGACGAGCGCGATGTTCTGGATGCGCTGGCCGCTCGTGTTCTTGATCGCGAGCGAGACGAACACGAGGTCGCCGAGCTTGAGCGAGCCGGTGCTCGGATCGATCACGTGGCCTTCGAGGTCGTTGTAGGTGCGCGTGATCTCGAGCCCGTTGCCGCCGGTCTTGTAGGTGCCGCCCGTGCGCACGCCGACCGAGCTGACGACGAGCCACGCCGGCGTCGACGCCGTCGACTGCATCACGAGCGACTTGTACTCGCTCGCGCGCGCGAGCGACCACGTGCGGTCGTTCGACTTCGCGTGCACCTTGCGCGGCGCGAGCTCGACTCCGTCGGCGACGAGCTTGCCGGCCGAGACGCCCTTGGTGCTGCCGCCGACCCACTTGCCGAGGCCGGTCACGCCCCACACCAGCTCCTGCGTCGTGTACCAGTACGACGGCTGGTCGGCGAGCCCCTCGGCGACGCGCTGTGCGAGCAGCTCGCCCGCCGGATCGTTGCCGAACAGATCGAAGAACGTGCTCAGCATCATGCCCCGCCGCCGCAGATCCGAGTAGAAGCTCCAGCTGTTGACGCGCTCCTTGACGAGCGGCGACGTGTCGACCGCCTTCAAGTCTTTCGCGTAGCGGCGATCGCCGGCGATGTAGAGCGCCGCCTTCAGCATGTACAGCTCCTCGTCGCGCTCGCCGCCTCTCACGCCTCCGGTGGTCTCGATCAGCTTCAGGATGCGCGCCTTCTTGCCGCGGCCGGCGAGCGCGAGCACGTACTGCAAGTAAGCCTCGGACTGCGCGTTGTACTCGCCGTGATACGGATCCGGCGTCACGCCGGCGCCGCTCTCGAACTGGCCGACGCGCAGCTCGATCCACGCGAGCACCTCGTTCAGGCGATCGTCGGGCACCGCGTAGCCGAGCTTCTTGGCGTCGAGCAGCATGTGCGTCGCGTACGCGGTCGCCCAGTCGTACGGCTCGGTGCCGCCGGGCCAGTACGCGAAGCCGCCGGCCGGGGTCTGCATCGTGAACACGCGCTGGATGCCCGAGAGCACCATGTCTTCGATCTTCGCCTCGGCGATGCCGGGATCGACCTGCTCGACGATGTTCGCGACGTACAGGAGCGGACGCGTCGACGACGTCGTCTGCTCGATGCAGCCGTACGGATACTGGATGAGGTACGAAAGGTGCTGGAACGATTCGCCGTACGGGTTCGACGTCAGCCAGAACGTCGTCTGCTCGCTGGTCGGAGCCCAGCCCTTGAGCGCGGTCGACTTCGCGGCGAGATCGAACGACGCGCCCGGTTCGAGCTTGATCTTCTCGATCACGCGCTCGCGCGGACCGTTCGGTTCGAACGGCACGTCGACTTCGTCCTTCGCGACGAGCGCGCCGGCCTTCGCGGTCACGCGCAGCTTCGCCGCGCCGACCGGCATCACCGCCTTCGCGCGGAACACGAGCGTCTCGCTGTGGCCGTTGTCGATGTGCACCGCGCCCGTATCCTTGCCGAGCAATGCGAGCGGCGCGGGTGAAGACCTCGGCATCGCGAGGCCGGGCACCGGCAAGTTGTCGGCTTCGAGCTTGACGTTGACGTCGAGCCCGCCGCCCGACATGTTCGTCAGGAACACCGGGATCTCGAGCTCGTCGTTCTGCGTGAGGAACCGCGGGAACGTGACCTCGACGACGAGCGGATCGCGGACGTAGACGTCGGCCTCGGCGCGGCCGATGCGCGTCGCGCTCGCGGTCACCGCCATCACGCGAACCTGGCCCCGGTAACTTGGAAGCTGGAACGGGATCGTGACGCGGCCGTCGGCGCCGACCGGCACCACGCCCGAGAACAGCGCGACCGGATGCACCGGTTGCACGCGGCCCGCGCCGCCCGGCCCGCCGGCCTCGCCTTCTGCGCCTTCGTCGCCGCCACCGGTGCGCGACGACACGCCCGCCGGCTGGTGCAGCATCGTCCAGCCGATCGTCTCGTACGTCTCCACGCCGAGCGCGCGCTTGCTGTAGATCTCCGCGAGCGGATCCGGCGACTTGAAGTCGGTGAGCTGCAAGATGCCTTCGTCGACGACCGCGACCATCGCGAACGTCGGGCCGGCGGCACTGTCCGGCTTGCCGACGTCGAGCGTGACCGACAGCGTGGACGACGACCGCACCTCCCTCGGCGCCTCGAGCTTCACGTTCTGCGTGAACTGCGTCGGCACGACGCGCGCGTTCGCGATCCCGAACGCGCGGTCGGGCAGGAACGCGTCCTTGCTCTCGAGGTGCGGATCTTTGACGACGAACGCGCTGACGTAGACGTTCGGCGCGAACTGGTCGAGCGTGAAGCTCCACGACAGCTCGCCGCTGTCGACGTCCTTCCATTCGCTGGTGACGACGTGATCGGTCTCGACCGTCCACAGCACCTTGCCGCGATACGGCGTCTTCGCCTTGACCGCGACCGGCTTGCCGAGCTCGATGTCCTTCGGCAGATCGAGCGCGAGCTGTGTCGGCTTCGCGGGGCGCGGCGTCGCGTCCGTGCGATAGCCGTAGCGATAACCTTCTTCGCCCCATTCGTAATAGTAGTAGGGATACGTCGGCTCGAGCTCGAGCTCGGTCTTCGCCTTGCCCGCCTTGACGCGCACGACGTAGCCGGCGTCGGTCTCGTTCGGCGTGACATCGAAGTGGAACTTGCCGCCGGTGACGGTCGCGATCTGCTTGCCCTCCGGCACCGGCCGCACCCAGCGATCCCAGCGCGATTCGCCGGTGTCGTCGTCGTAGCCGTAGCTGTACTCGCCTTCGAGGTGGAGCAGCTCGACCTGCACGCGCTCGATCGCGGCCGGCATCGGCTTGCCGGTCCAGTCGACGACCATGCCGTCGACCCCGAACGTCTCGCCCGGCGTCGCGTGCGTCGCCTTCGTCTTCAAGCCCAGATAGAACTTCTCGGGGTGCAGCATCACGGTCGTCGACTTCACGGTCGCGCGGCCGCTGCCGGCCTCGAGCACCGCCGCGCTCGCGGTGAGCATGCCGGTCTGCGTGAAGCCGGTGCCTTCCTTGCCCTCGCCGCACTCGAGCGTGGCCTGGCCCTTGATGTCGAGCTGATCCTTCGCCTCGGCGAGCGCCACCTTCTTGCCCTTCGGCGCGACGCCATAGACGAGGTCGGCGTTCTCCTTCGGCACGAACCGCGCCGGCTCGATCGAGCAATCGAGCTCGACGCCGCTGTCGAGCGCGCTGCCGCCGAACAGATACTGCGCGCTGACGTCGATCGCCACCTTCGAGTCGACGAGCGCCTCGGCGTGCTTCGGCGTCGCCGTCACCTTCATGCGCTCGGGCACGAACTCCTCGACGGCGAGGTCGTACGACGCGAGCGGCTTGTCCGCGACCAGGAGCTCGACGCGCCAGTGGCCGGTATCGGCGAACGCGGGGAACGCTTCGTCGAGCGCGAGCACGCCGGCCGCGTTCGGCTTGAGCGTCACCTTGCGCACGACCTTCGCGCGCGGATCGATCACCTTGACGTCGATCGGCAACGCCGTGTCGGGCGCGCGATCCTTCGCGTCGCGCACGACCGCGACGACGTGCGCGGTATCGCCCGGGCGATACACGCCGCGATCGCTGTAGATCGCGGCGCGATACGGGGTCTCGGTCGTGTACGGCAGGCCCGACGTGCTCGACTCGGTCACGTCGGCGCGCAGATCGGCGTAGCGGATGTACGTGAGGTCGTCGCCCTTGCGCGCGATCAGCGCGAACGGCTCGGCCTGATCCGGATCGGCGTCGGCGTTCGCGGCGAGCGTGCAGCCGGCCGAGCCCGTGGTCGTGCAGCGGGCGACGACCTTGCCGCTCTTGCGAACGAGGCTGACGTCGACGCCGTCGAGCAGCTCCGCGGATTCCATGCCGAGCGCCCACACGTGCACGGTCTGGTCCCACGGCTTGCCCGGCGGCGCGCTCTTCTTCGCGACGAGCGACATGTTCGTGAGCAGCAGGCGCGACGTCGTCTGCGCGCCGGTCGCGACCAGCTTGAGCTCGAGCACGCCCTTCGTGGTCGCCGGCAGCAGCGACGCGACGTCGATCCACGTCTGCGCTTGCGCGTCGGGATCGCCGTGCAGCGGGATCGTCTTCTTCAAGATCACGTCGCTCGTGCGCTCGTCGGCGGCGTCGGTCGCGTCGTTGCCCATCCAGTAGATCAGGTTCTCGGGCGGCACCTGACGCACCACGAGGTTCACGGCGTCGACGTTGACGTGCTTGATGCCGAGGTTGTCCCACGCGCTGCGCGGCAGATAGCGGCCGCTCGAGGCGAACGACAGCTGCGCGCGGCGCGCCGGCACCGCGACCGACGTCGCGAACGGCGCGAGCAGCACGCCGCCGTCGATCGAGACCACGCCCGGATCGATCCGCACCTTGTACGTGCCGCGCTTGAAGTCGCCGAAGATGCGAAACCCGGCGCGCCCGCCCGTGATGTACGTCTTGCGCACGGCGGGCGTGAAGTGGATCTTCGCGATCGCGTCGTCGTCGAGCTGGCAGCGCTGCGACAGATCGTAGAAGCCCTCGTCCTCGTAATAGCTGCGGTGGCCGGGCGGCGCGGCCTCGTCGTTGCACACGACCTCGAGGTAGAAGCCGTTGCCGCCTTCGACGAGCTTCGCGGTCTTGATCGAGATCGTCTTGTCGTCGGCGACGACGTACTCGAGCCGCGTCGCGGGCGAGTGCGCGCCGAGCAGCGAGCCGACGGACTTCGCCGTCGCCGCGAGCTTCGCGCCGACCTTCGTCTTGGCGTCGGTGAACTGCACCGCGAGCACGTTCTGCGGCCGGCGCGGCAGGACCATGATCGACCGCGTCGCGGTGCCGTCGATCGTGAACGCGAACGCGCCCGCCGCCGTCGCCGGCAACACCGCGCCCGAGAACGCGATCTCCATCGTGACCGTGTGCTTGATCGGATCGATGTCGGTCGGCGCCCAGCCGAGCACCTCGAACTTGGGCGTGTGGAACGTGTACGTCCAGGCCTCGCCCGACGCCGGCTGCAGGATGCCGTCGCGCGTCTCGAGCTTCGCGAGCTCGATCTTGTAGTCGGTGTCGAAGTCGAACGGCCGCGCCGGCGTGAACGTCAGCTCGGACTCGGCGCTGTACGTCAGCGTGCCGGCCGTCTCGGGCGTGATCTTCACCTGCGAGGCCGCGCTGACCTCGCCGACATGCTCGCGGTCGACGATCGGCGCCGCCAGCTCGATCACGACCGACGTCGGCACCGTGCGGTCGGCGCCGAGCTCGTGGATCACCGGCGCGACCTTGTTCGGCGTCACCGCCTCGCGCTTCGGCGCTTCGTCGCCGCCCTTCGCCGAGCCACCGCCGCCCCCGGTCTTCGCCGCCGCGCCCGAGCCATCGTCGTCGAGCTTGGACTTGTTGCCGCTACATGCCGCGAGCGCGATCAGCGCGCCCGCCGCCAGCCACCGAGTCATCATGTTGGTCCTCTATCTGCCGCTCAACGCGCGCGTGACCGCCGTCATTCCCTACGGCAGCGCACGATACCCGATCACGGCGTCGGCGATGCGCCGCCGGACCCAGCTTGCATCGCTTTCATCAAGCAGTCGCTCAACCGCGTCGTGAAGTCGGACAGCTGCTTCCGTTGTTCGGGCGTCAGATTGAGGTTCCTCAGCTCCGGCGATATCGACGCGTTCCACTGTTGGAGGTCGTTGGTGACCGTCATCGCGCAGCTGTAGTCGGAGCATCGGCACATCTGATCGACGTAGTCCTCGAAGCCGGCCAGGAGCTCGCCGAACGGATCAGCCTTCGGCGGCGGCGCGGTGAGCGCGATCCGCGACGTCGGTGCCGGCTCCGGCTCGCTCGCTTCCTGCTGCGGGTCGTGCGGCGCCGGCGCGTCGCGCCAGCACGCGACGAGCCACAGGCACACCAGCGCGCGCATTACTGGATCGAGGCCGGAACCGTCCAGTACGGACTGATGTTGTCGGCCTGGGTGTCTTGACCCGGCACCCACATCGGCGGCGCGCTCGGATCGGTCGGCGTGCCCGATCCCGACAGCGCCGCCTTGCTGAGCGCCGAGATCCAGATCTGCTTGCACTGGTTCACGCCGTTCGCGACGCACGTCGCGTTCGTGTTCGCGGCCGTGACCTCGTGCCCGTAGTTGCGTTCGCTCGAGAACACGATCCAGTAGTAATCGCTCGTGTTGCCGGGCGCCCAGTGCGGCCACGTGATGTCGGAGTCACTCGTGCCGCCGTTCAGGCTCGTCAGATCGATCGCCCACGCGCCGGTCGGGTTCGTGAGCATCAGGCGCTGGCCGGGTGTCGGCGCCTGGTGGGCGGTCAGGTCGCGCCAGCCCGCGCGCGCGGCATCGAACACGACGAACTTGCCGTCGGGCGAGAACGACGGGAAGAAAAAGTTCTCGTAGCTCCCGCCCGGCAGCGTGATCGGATTCGCGACGATGAAACTCGGCTCGCCGAACACGTGCATGCCGCCCGAGTACTGGTAGGTCATCGTCGCGATCGTGCTGTCCGTGATGTCGACGGTCTGGCCGGTGTGCGGCGTCGACGCGAACACGACCGTGCTGCCATCTGCGGACCAGTCGGGCATCAGCGCGGAGCGTGCCGGCGAGCCCGGCCCGTGGAGCGCGACCGTCCCGATGTTCGACACGATCGGCGCGCCGGTGTCGGGATCGAACAGCTCGAGGTTGCCGCCGCCGATCGTCACGATCGCGACCGACGCGCTGTCGTCGGGGAACGGGTTGCCGACCGGCGAGAACGTCGTGTACGTGCCGGCGATCGCCTCGTTGTCGGCGTTGACGATCTCGTTCCACTGCATCGCGACCGGGTCGTATTTCAGGAACCCGACGTACTCCGCACCGCAGTTGTTGTTGACGCAGCGCGAGTAGCCCAGGCGCGTGCCGGCACGCGACAGCGAGTGACACGCCGTACAGTTGCCCTCGACCTGCGTCGGCGCCCCGGTCGCGCCGAACACCTGGCTCATGATGCTGCCCTGCGACGATGCCCACCAGTAGATCGCGGATTGATCGATCGTGTCGTGCGAGATGCCGAGCGTGATCGGCGGCGCGGCATACTTCGTCGCCGGCGCGGCCTGAACGAGACCTTCGAGCGTGATCTGCAGGTGATCGCCGGCCGCGGTGCCGGCGATCGCGGCCCAGTCGGCGCTCGCGAGCGTCGATTGCACGTCGCTCGTGTAGACGTCGATCGTCGCGAACGTCGACGTCAGCGCGAGGTGGAACAGATCGTCGTTGTTCGCGGCCCACTGGATCTCGATCGGCGGCAGGTTCAGCGGCGAGATCGCGCCGTCGAGCGGATACTGCAGCGTCGGGGTGTGGGTCGGATCGGTGCCGGCGGTCGCGGCGCCGAACAGCATCGCGGCGTTCGACGGCGTGCCCGACCCGGTCGTGACCGAGCCGGTCAGGTTCACGATGAGCTCGGCCGTGCCGGTCTGGCCGCCGCAGGTCGCGGTCACCGCGGTCTTGCCGCCGTGCGGACCGACCGTGACGGTCGCGCCGAGCGTGCTGCCGAACGCGGGATCGATCGCGAGGCCGCAATCGGACGTGATGTCGGTGCGTCGGCCATCGACGGTGCCGAACACCTGGTAGTCCTGCATCGCGCTGCCGCCGAGCGCGACCGTGAGCGTTGCCTGCGGCGGGTCGACTTCGATCGCCCCGTACGACGCGTCCGCGCCGCCGCCGCTGCCGTGATGGCTGCATGCGACCGACGACAACATCAACGCGCACGCGAGGCGAGCCATGGCCACATCGTAGCGCAGCACCGTGCTAGCGTTTGCGCCTTTCGAGGAGGATCAGGTGGACAAGACCGACATGCACGTACCGCCGCCGGAAGCCGTGTTGATGCAGATGACGATGGGGAAGTTCGTCTCGAAGGCGATCTCGGTGATCGCGACGCTCGGCGTCGCCGATCACGTCGCCGGCCCGACCGCGGTCGGCCAGCTCGCGTCGGCGACCGGCGCGAACGCCGACGCGCTGTATCGCGTGCTGCGCGCGCTCGCCGCGGTCGGCTTGTTCGCCGAGACCGCGGGGAAGAAATTCGCGCTGACACCGGTCGGCGAGGTGCTGCGCACCGACCATCCGCACTCGATGCGCGCGATGTGCCGCATGCTGAACGATCACTGGAACTGGTCGGCGTGGGGTGCGTTCGAGCACTCGGTGCGCACCGGCGAGAGCGCGTTCCAGCACGTGTTCCACGAGCGCGGGTTCGATTACTTCGCGAAGCATCCCGAAGAATCGCGGATCTTCGGCGAGGCGATGACCTCGCTCACGCTCGGCGTCTCGGCCGCGGTGGTCGAGGCCTACGACTTCTCGTCGATCGAGCACGTCGTCGACGTCGGTGGTAGCCACGGCATCCTCGCGTCCGCGATCGTCGCGCGCTACCCG
This sequence comes from Kofleriaceae bacterium, assembly GCA_035500135.1. GTDB lineage: Bacteria > Myxococcota_A > Polyangia > Haliangiales > Haliangiaceae > JABFXX01. The sequence goes on along the minus strand of DATJXL010000368.1, from coordinate 8,729 downwards.
CAGCCGCGCGCGACCTTGTTCGATCTCCCGCACGTGATCGAGGAAGCCAAGCCGCGGCTGGCGCCGCACCCGCACGCAGGCCGGATCGCGACGGTCGCCGGCAGCTTCTTCGAGCCGCTGCCGAAGGCGGACGCGTACATCATGAAGAGCATCATCCACGACTGGGACGACGCGAGCTGCGTGAAGATCCTCACGCAATGCCGCACCGCGATGAAGCCGGGCGGCCGCGTGCTGATCGTCGAGAGCATCGTCACCGATGCACCGCAATCGGCGTTCGTGAAGCTGCTCGATCTCGAGATGCTCGCCGTGACGCCCGGCGGCCGCGAGCGCACCGAGCCGGAGTACGCCGAGCTCCTGCGCGGCGCCGGGCTGGTCATGACGCGCGTCGTGCCGACGCGCGGCCCGTTCAGCGTGATCGAAGGCCGCGCCGGGTAGCTGGGGTCGGCCGACACGTCGCACGCGGAAGCCGGCATGGCCTGGCTACTCGAGTCGCGCGCGCTAAGTGGGGCAAATCTGGTCGCTCGGCTTGGCGTGCAGCGTGCTTCAGCTGCCCGCGATGCGCGCGTCAGCCCTCGTCCTCGTCGTTCTCGCCGCTTGCGCCACCGCCGGCGACGATTCGGTCACCGAGCTCGATCCCGGCCCGCCGATGGGCAAGAACGACTCCGCCGACATGCCGGGCCTGCCCGTCGCGGGCGACTACACCGCGTCGCAGGCGTGGGTCGTGACGAACCAGTGGGAAGACACCGACACGCCCGACGCGCAGGCCGCGGGCATCGCGTGGTCCGCGAACAGCGGGCTCGACTGGGATCAGAAGTTCGCCGCGTGGGTCGGCTCGCTGCAGCAGATCCCGAACATCGACAACTCGTTCACGACGATCACGCTGTCGACTCCGTTCGGAAAATCCGTGCCGGGCCCCAAGCTCGACTGCGCCGATCTCGCGATCCTGCTCCGGTTCTCGTTCGCCGCCTGGTACCACCTGCCGATCTACTTGGTCGGCTTCGACGGCTCGACGCCGGTGTTCTTCGGCCACTTCGGCGTGCGGACCGCGGCCGGCGTGTGGTCGCACGCGCCGCTGTTCTCGCAGTACAAGGATTACGAGACCGAGTCGCCCGCGCAGTACGGCGCGTCGTGGCCGCAGGATGCCTCCCTGCGCACGAGCGGCATCTCGCCGGGCGATCAGCTGCCGTTCCTCGGCCCGAACGCGCGGCTCGGCGCGTTCCTCGACGAGATCCATCTGAACAAGCGCGCCGCACGTCTCGTGATGTTCGCGCAGGCGTACCTCGGCTCGCACAACATGGTCGACAGCCGCAACACGTACAACCTCGTGCCCGAGGCGCTGCGTACCGGCGACGTGCTGATGTTCGCGCGCGCGCCGACCGTCGACGGTCACACCACGATCGTCACGCGCGTCACCGCGCCGTCGCCCGGCCACATCCAGGCCGAGGCGATCTACGGCAACGATCCGCCGGCGCAGCCCGAGTGGCAGGACCCTCAGGAGACCTACGCGCTGTTCACCGATCCCGAAGCGGGCGGGCCCGATCTCAACACCGCGTACGGCGGCAACACGCCGTACTCGCACCTGAACGGCGGGCTCAAGCGGTTCCGCGTCGCGAAGAACATCGGCGGGCAGTGGATGAACACGTACATGGACGCCGACAAGGCGAGCTGGATCGACGACACCGACTACGACGCGATCGCCGCGCGCGTCGCGACGTTCGCGGAGCTCATGGGCACGGCCGATCCGTCCGCCCAGCGCGACCAGCTGCTGTCCGTGATCCAGCAGAAGCGCGCGTACCTGATGGAGCACCCGTCGTCGTGCGCCGCGCGCACCGATCGCGAGACCGCGTTCGCGTCGCTGTACCAGCTCATGTCGCAGAGCTTCGGCATGGATCAGACCGCGGTCGACGCCCAGTACCGCGTGCTCGACGACTACGTGTTCGCGCCGCTCGATTACGCGCACTCGCGCACGTGCTGCTGGGACAACACGAACGCCGCGATGTACTCGATCATCGAGGCCTACGAGCAGAGCCTGGCCACGAACGGCTGCGTCGATCCGACCGTGTTCGCGATGACGAACGGCGGCTACGACGCGTTCGCGAGCTACGCGCAGTCGTCCGGCCAATCGTCGAGCTGGCTGCCGTGGAGCGCGGACGAGGAGTGCGATCAGGCCGGCGCCAGCGACGATGTCGTGTTGCCGGTCGCGGGGTTGACACCCTGGTGCTCGCTGCCGCAGAACTCGAGCGGAAACTAGGCACGTCGCCGGCTAGCGATGTTATCGTGGTCCGGTGAGGGCGTTTGCGGCGCTCGTGCTAGCCGTGTGCGGGTGTTACCACCCGACGGTGGCATCCGACGTGCCGTGCGGCACCGGCGGCGCATGTCCGAACGGCCAGAGCTGCGACTTCACGCAGACGCCGCCGACCTGCACCTCCGGTGATGGCGGCACGTCTCGAGGCTCCGACGCGAACATCAGCATCATCGACGCACCGCCCGACGGCAAGTCGACGGTGCTTCCCGATGCCCGCCAGCCCGACGCGTTCGTCGTGCCGATCGCGTACGTGCAACACGACACCGTCAAGCCGACGACCTCGCCGACGACGCTCACGTTGCCCAGCATGGTGACCGCGCACGACACGATCATCGTGTGCTTCAACTTCCCGACGTCGGCGGGCGCCTCGCTGACCTCGCTCACCGACTCGCTCGGCAACACGTACAACGTCGTCGTCAACAACGTGGTCGGCAACAGCGAGCAGCACTACATCGCGGTCGCGTACGACGTGGCGGGCGGCGCCGACACGCTGTCGCTCGCGCTCAGCGCGACGGTGAGCGGGGCCGACATGCTGGTCGTCGAGTACTCCGGGATCGCGAGCACGAACGCGTACGACGTCGACGCGTATGCCTCGGGGACCACCTCCACGGCCATGACGACGATCTCGAGCGGCACCGCGACGACGACGTTCGCGCACGAGCTGATCGTGGGTTATGCCGAGGCGCCGAGCGCGACCATGGGCACCGGCTTCACGATGCGCGCGATGCAGTCGGGCAACATCGTCGAGGATCGCGAGGTGTACGCGACGGGTACGTACGCGGCGACTGCGGTCACGGGCGCGGGTGGCTGGGAGATGCTGATGGCCACGTTCAAGGGCCAGTAGTCGCTCGTCGTCAATCGCGCGAACGCGATGCGCAGCTTGACCTCGAGGCGATCGAGCGCCGCGTACAAGGGGCGTCGCTTCGCGTGCGAGCGCGAGCAAATTAGCAAAGTTCAGCTTCCGGTCGCGGTCCACGTGACGGGATAGACCAGGCTCTGGCCGGTCAGCTTGAACGTCTCGGATGCGCCGGGCTCGGCGATCTCGACGCCCCACGAGTACTGCGTGCCGTCGACGACCGCGTCGCTGCCCTTTTGCGGCGTGTTGAACGTGCCCTGGAACTGCGCGGAGCCGCTCGTCGTCGCATCCGAGCTGTACCAGGGATCGCCGATCTCGTTGCCCGAACCGTAGACCTCGAGCTTGGTCGACGTGCCTTTGCCGAACGTGAACGTCGTGGGCAGCGCGCCGCCGCTGCCGGTGGTCGGCGCGAACGCGCTGTAGTCGAACGCCATCTCGACCGCCGGCGCGCTGACGTCCGCGCTGAGCGCGTAGCTGGCGGTGAGCATGCGGCGCAGCACCTTCGCCTTGCTCGGATCGATCTGCGAATCGCTCTTCAGCTCGTACTGCGGGTTCTGGATCTGCAGGCGGTAGTTTCCGGGAGCCGCTTGCAGGTCGTACGTGCCGTCGGCGGCGGTCGTCGCGCGATCGACGAAGTAGTGATGGGACTGCGGCTCGTCGCGCTCGAGGACGACGAGGAATCCGGCGGTCGCCGTGCCGCCGACCGTGACCTTGCCGGTCACGTGAAACAGCGTCGGCGCACCGTTCGTCGGGACGGTGAGCTGCGAGCACGGGTTCGGATCCTTGCTCGAGTACGTCGGCGACGCGCTGGGGCAGAGCGCGAACGCCGACTGCGCGGGATCGACCGCGTAGCGCTCGAGCGTCGTCGGGTTCTTCGCGTCGGCATCGCCGACGACGTGGAGGATGTACAGGTACTGGCCGGGCGGCAGCTGGACGGTGCCGGTCCACGTGTCGCCGCTGGCGGTCAGCGAGACCAGCGGAGACGACCAGTCGCTCGACATGCCGAAGCCGCCGAGCACGTCGACCGAAGTCACCCCGCTCCAGCTCGGCGTGTACGTGAACGTCACGGTCTGGTCGCCGCTCGCAGCGGCATCGATGGCCGCATCGGGACCCTCTGGTGCAGCGGCATCGGGCTGCGACGACGCCGCGTGATCGGAGCCGCACGCGGCGAGCAGGGACAGGCCAAGCAAGCAGGTCTTCGCCATGATGAACGCACCTACAGCAAGCGCGAGGCCACGCGATCGCTGCGGCGGCTCGCGCGGTTACCGTCGCGTGCTGTGGCGAGCCACCGACATGCTGTCGGGCGCGCCCGACATCACCGTGACGGCGCATACCGATTCCGCGCCGTGTCAAGGCAAGACCGGAGGTCGCGTGCAACATCGCGACGACTCGGGGCCCGTGCACGGATCGCGCACGGAGCACGTCAGCGCCTGCCAGCGGGTATCGCTGTATGGCGCTCACCGCGCACGCGACAGTCCGGGCGTGGACGACGAGGCTCAGCGGGCGCGCGCGGTGCGGATCCTGGTCCGCTCGCTGTACCGCGACCTCGTCGCGCAAGGCTTCGACGACAAGCAGATCCTCGCGGTCGCGATCGAGCTCGTGGGCAAGGTCACCGAGAAGCTCGCCGGCGAGACCACGCAGCGGCGCGCGTGATCCGCCCGGATTCGACCTAGAGTCGCGGCTCCACCAAGGAGACCGCGATGAGCCTCACGTTCTACACCGCACCACAGTCGACCGCGACGATCACCGAAGTCGTGTTTGCCGAGCTCGGCATTCCTCACGAGCGCGTCGTGCTCGACATCCGCGCGAAGGACACCACCAAGCCCGAGTTCATCAAGCTCAACCCGAACGGCAAGGTTCCGGTCGTCGTCCACGACGGCACCGTGATCTTCGAGTCGGCGGCGATCACGATCTATCTCGGCGAGACGTTCGGGATCGAAAAGAAGCTGTGGCCGACCGGCGCCAGGCGCGGAGACGCGATGAAGTGGGTGGTGTGGGCGAACGTCACGCTCGGCGACGCCGTCTACCGGGTCGGTCGCAACTCCGGCACCTGGGTACCGGCCGACCAGCAGAACGCGAAGGCGTGCGAAGCGGCCGCCAAGGAGATCCAGGAGCTGCTCGGCATCCTCGATCACGAGCTCGCGAACAAGGCGTTTCTGACCGGCGCCGACTACACGCTCGCCGATGCGCATGTCAATTCGTTCCTCGATTGGCTGCGCTACCAGAAGATGGACTTCTCGAAGTTCTCCCACCTGAACGCGTGGGCCGCGAAGTGCGCTGCGCGGCCGGCGTACCAGAAGGTCAACGCGCACTGATTCGATAACTCGATCTGCACACGTGTGCATGATTCGTACGCGCGCGTACCGCCGATCGCAGTGCGCGCGCGGTCGGCGTGAGGAATGCCACGTGCACGCGGTTGCCAGCGATGTCCAAGCTCGTGCGCGCATCTTGCGCGCTGTTGTTGTTGGCGTGTGGCACCACGCCCGATGATCGACCCGAGACGATCGACTACATCGTCAACGCGATCCTCGCGCCGCAGTGCGCACAGGCAAGCTGCCACACCGCGGTCGCGAAGGCGCACAGGCTCGCGTTCGACACCGTCGAGGACGCGCAGGCGGCATTCGCCTCGCCCCAGAACTGCGGAATGATGATGTGTCCGATGATCGTTCGGGGCGATTCCGAGCAATCCGACCTCTACCTCGTGCTCACCGGCGCGCGCAACGCGATGCCGCCGGTCTCGCCGCTCCCGCACGCCGACATCTACTTGATCCAGAGCTGGATCGACGACGGCGCGGCCGGGTACACGGGCCCGTGAGGGCGGTCGTCATCGCGGCCGCGCTCGTCGTCGCGACGCGGGCGGCGCGGGCGTACCCGCAGTTCCAGCTCAGCAAGGATCAGACGTGCACCGCGTGCCACATCGATCCCGCAGGCGGCCTGTTGTTGAACGAGAACGGCCTGTCGACCGCGCAGAGCATCGCGACGTACGACGTGCCCCCCGAGGCCGCGCACGGCGCGCTCGTCGGGCCGAGCTGGCTCGAGGCCGGCGCCGAGCTGCGCGCGGGTGCCGGCTTCGTCGACAGCGGTCGCGGGCCGGGCGGTGGCGCCTATCCGATGCAGGCCGACGGCGAGGTCGCGCTGCACGGCCACGGCTTCACGCTCATGGGCACGTTCGGACCGCAGATGGCGAGCAGCGCGTCGGACATCATCGCGAGCCGCGAGCACTGGCTGATGTGGCAACCCGACGCGTCGTCGACCGACGGCCTGTACATCCGCGTCGGTCGCTTCCTGCCGGTGTTCGGATTGCGCCTGGCCGAGCACGACGTGTACACCCGCCAGTACGGCCCGACGCCGCTGTACGGCGAGGCGTACGGCGCCGCGGTCGAGTACATCGAACCGGGCTGGGAAGTGCACGCGACCGGCTTCGTCCACGATCCGATCCAGGACTCGGTGCAAAAAGGCGACGGCGGCGCGCTCTACGGCGAGGCGCGGATGACGAAGGCGCTGTCGCTCGGCCTCGAAGGGTTCTACGCGACGAGCGATGTCGACGCGCGCTGGTACGGCGGCGCGACCGCGAAGTACTGGATCGCGCCCGTGCTGTTCGAGGCCGAGGTGATCGCGATCCGCCAGTCGTTCGATGCCGGCAGCGCGCGCGACCAGCTCGCGAGCTACCTGGTCGGGTCGTGGTTCGTGCACGACGGCTGGATGGTCGACATCGGCGTGGGGCAATTCGACGAGGATCTTCACGTCGCGAAGGTCGACCTCGAGTGCCTCGACGCGAACGTGCACTGGTTCCTCACGTCGCACTGGGAGCTGCTCGAGACCAACCGCGTGCAGACGATCGCGCTCGGCACGGGCGGCGCGACGTCGGGCTTCGCGCTGTTGCAGTTCCACTATCGACTGTAAGATAGAGGAGGTGACCAGCACGGCGAGCACGGAGCCGGTGGCGTCGTCGGCGGCCGATGCCAGCCTCGCGGTCGGCACCGAGGTCGGCGAGTACGTGATCGACGCGTCGATCGGCAAGGGCGGGTTCGGCACGGTGTATCGCGCGACGCATCCGGTGATCGGCAAGCAGGTCGCGATCAAGGTGCTCGCGCTGCGGTTTTCGGCGGATCCCGCGATCCTGTCGCGCTTCCAGGCCGAGGCGAAGGCGGTCAACCAGATCAGCCATCGCAACATCATCGACATCTTCTCGTTCGGCCAGCTCCCCGACGGCCGCAGCTACTACGTGATGGAGCTGCTCGACGGCGAGCCGCTCGATCGCATCCTCGCGAAGGGCCCGCTACCGCTCGCGAAGGCGCTGCCGATCCTGCGCGGGCTCGCCCGCGCGCTCGACGCCGCGCACACCAAGGGCATCGCGCACCGCGATCTCAAGCCCGAGAACGTGTTCCTCGCGCGCGACGCCGATGGTGCGCGTTATCCCAAGCTCCTCGATTTCGGGATCGCGAAGCTGCTCGCGCCCGTGCCCGCAGACGAGGTGCGGCATCACACCGGCACCGGCGTGCCGCTCGGCACGCCGATGTACATGTCACCGGAGCAGTGTCGCGGCCGCGAGATCGATCATCGCACCGACATCTACTCGTTCGGCGTGATGACGTATCGCATTCTCACCGGCGAGTATCCGTTCGTCGGCGACTTCATGGACCTGATGATGAAGCACACGAGCGAGGAGCCCGAGCCGCCGTCTCGCCACGTGCCCGCGCTGCCCGCGTCCGTCGACACCGCGATCGCGTGGATGATGAAGAAGGATCCGGCGGAGCGTCCGCCGACGCTCGCCCGAGCCGTGGCCGCGCTCGATCCGCACGCGATCATCAGCGGGTCGCAGCGCCCGCGCCCGCCGACGGCGGCTCCCGTCGTCGCGCGCCGTTCCCGCGTGCCGCTGTTCGCCGCGCTCGGCCTCGCGCTCGCAGCGGGCGGCGTGCTGACGTGGTGGCTCGTGCAGCGCGAGCCCGCTCCAGCGCCCGCACCGGTGGCCGCACCCGCCGCCGCCGCACCCGGCGCCGCCGCCGCACCCGCTGCCGCTGCCGCACCCGCCGCCGCTGCCGCACCCGCTGCCGCACCCGCCGCCGCCGCACCCGCTGCCGCCGCCGCACCCGCTGCCGCTGCCGCACCCGCTGCCGCCGCCGCACCGAAACCGATCGCGAAGCTTCACTCCCGGCCAGCTCCCGCACAGCCGCCGCCGCGGCCGCAGCAGCCGCCCGACGACAGCCACGACTCGATCATCCCGCTCACGCACGACTCGTTCACGAAGCCGAGGCAATGATCGAGCTCGACGAGACTGCGGTGTCCGAGCCTCGCCAGCACGCGGCGCAGATCGCCGCCGGCGAGCACCTCGGCAAGTACGTGCTGCAGCGGCCGCTCGGCTCCGGCGGGATGGGCATCGTGTGGGCCGCGCGCGATCCCGATCTCGATCGCGAGGTCGCGATCAAGCTCCTCCGTCACGACGGCCGCGAGCAGCGCACGCGCCTCCTGCGCGAGGCGCAGGCGATGGCGAAGCTCAAGCATCCCAACGTGCTGGTCGTGCACGAGGTCGGCAGCGCCGGCGATCGCGACTACATCGTGATGGAGCTC
>DATJXL010000367.1:0-2393 GCA_035500135.1 Kofleriaceae bacterium | reverse complement strand
AGGCGCCAGAAGAGCAGAAACAAGGTTCTGCTCTTCTGGCGCCTTGGCGTCCCTGGCGCCTTGGCGGTAATTCTTGCCTACGACGACTGCGGCGGCTCGTCGTCGAGCACGGTCAGCGCGATCGCCATCGCCTTGCGCGCGCGCGCGACCATGGCCTCGTCGGACTTGATCTTCTGGTACGCGCGCAGGACCTGGTCCTGGTAGCTCTGATTCTCGGTCTCGAGCGCCTCGATCTCGCCGCGCAGCTCGGCGATGCGCTGATCGCGCTCGGCGATCGCCGACACGTGCGAGCGCAGATCCGCGTTGCGCTCCGCGATCGTCTGGACCGCCGACGCGAGCTCGCCTTCGGACCGCTTGAGCGTGTCGCGCGCGCTCGATAGCCCGCGGCGCAGCTCGTCCTTCTCGGCCTCGAGCTCGCCGATGCGCTTCTCGAGCTCGGCTTTCGCCGCCGCGACCGCCTTCGCGTGCTCGGCGTCGGCGACCGACTTCTGCTTGAGCGCCTCGCCGTTCGCGACCGCGATCGCGCGCTCGTGCTTCGCCTGCTGCTCGGCGAGCGCTTGCTCGTGCGCGTCCTGCAGCTGCTGGCGCTCGCTCGCGGCGCGCTCCTCGATCTCGCCAGCCGCGCGCTGGGCCGCCGCGAGCGCGGCGCGCTGCTCGGTGGCTTCGCGCTCGGCCTGCGCGTGCGCCTCGGCGAGCTCTGCCTGATGAACCTCGGCTGCACGCTTCGCCGCCTCGACGAGCTGCGCGCGCTCGCCAGCTGCCGTGACGCGCTCCTGCTCGTGCACCGCCTCGAGGCGCGCGAGCTCGGCGCGATGCTGCTCGTGGAGCTGGCCCTTGTGATCCTCGTGCTGCGCGATCAGCTGCTCCATCTCGCGGCGCGCGGTCGCGAGCTTGACCTCGTGCGCCGCGATCGAGCGATCGAGCTCCTGCTTGAGCTGCGCGAGCGCCTGGCCGTGCGACTCGGCATCACGCTCGCGTGCCTCGTTGAGCTCGTCCTCGAGCGCGGCCAGATCGGCCTCGGCCTTCGCCTTGAGCTGAGCGAGCTCGGCGGCGTGCGCCTCGCCGGCCTCGGCGAGCGAGGTCTCGGACCCCGAGCGCGCGGCCGCGAGCTCCTTGGTCACGCGCGCGAGCTCGCCGGCGTGGTCGGCCTTGAGCGAGACCAGCTCCTTCGCGTGCTTCTTCTCGAGCTCGGCGATCGCCGCCTCGTGCTCCTGCACGTTCGCGCGGCGCAGCTCCTCGATCGCCTCTTCGCGCGCGCCGGCGTGCGCGTTGTCGAGCTCGTCGCGCTGCTGCACGAGCGCGGCGGCGTGCGCGGCGTGCGCGTCGGTGAGCACGCGCTGGCTCTGCGCGAGCTCGTGCTCGAGCGCGGCGACCCGCGCGGCCGCGGCCTCGCCCGCCGCGATCAGCTGCGAGAGCTCGGCGTGCTGTGCGTGCAGCTGCGCGTTCGCCTGATGCGCCTCGTCGAGCTGGGCGCGCAGCGCCGCGAGCTCGGCGTCGCGCGCCTGCGCGTCGGCCTTGGCCTGCTTGAGCTCCTTGTCGCGCGTCGCCACCTGCTCGCGCAGGCTCAGGAACTGTGCTTCGCGGCCGGCGCCCTTCGTCGCGGTCTCGGTGGCGGCCCGCGCGCGGTCGAGCTCCTGCTTGAGCTGCGCGATCTGACGCTCGAGCTCGCCGATCTGGCGCAGCGAGCGCCGATCGAACGTGCCCGACTGCTCGTTGCGGGCCTCGGTCTCGACCTGCTCGAGGCCGAGATCGATCGCCGGGTGCGAGCCGGTCTTCTTCGCCGCGTCGGTGATCACCGGCACGCGCGCGACCGTCGCTTCCTCGTGCGGCGACGAGCGCGCGGCACGCACCGGCATCGGTACGGGTTGCTCGTCGGGAACCGGCTGGTACATGCCGCTGTCGGGGCGGTGCGGGTGCGGCACGAGCTCCGGCACGGCGAGGGCGTCGTTCGCGATCGGCGGCGGCCGCGTCTGCTGATCGGCGCGGCCGGCGTGCGGCACCGGCTCCGGCACCCCGCTGTCCTCGGGCGGAAGCGCGGGTTCGTGGACGATCGCGGGCTCGCTGCCCGCGCGCTTCTTCGCGGCCGGCACGTCGTCGGGGCCGAGCAGCGCGTCGAACGCGGCGTCGGTCTCGGCCTCGACGACCGAATCGATGCGAATCCCGCTGCCGGGCCCGACCGTCGCCGCGCCGTGGACGTCGAACTCGTTCGCGTCCTCGCCGACCGTCTCGTCGATGACGTCGCTGTCGCCGAGCTCCATCGGAATGTCGTCCTCGACCGGGATGTCGAGCGCGTCGGGATCCTCGGGCTCGCCGAGCTGGATCAGCGCGTCGATCTTCGCGAGCAGCTCGTCGAGCTGGATCGTGCGCTTGTCGATGTACTCGTCGGCGTGCAC
>DATJXL010000366.1:0-41875 GCA_035500135.1 Kofleriaceae bacterium | reverse complement strand
TTCGCGTGCGGCTCCGTGCTGTGGGAGGCGCTGGTCGGCCGCAAGCTGTTCGACGGGCCGACCGATTACGACACGTACACGCGGCTGCGCGACTGCCTCGTGCAGCCGCTGCGGCCGCTGCGGCCCGACGTGCCCGCGCCGTTCATCGCGATCATCCAGCGCGCGCTATCGGCGCAACCCGATCAGCGCTTTCCATCGGTGCGCGAGATGGCGCGGCAGATCGGCACGACGCTCAAGAAGGTCCAGCTGCGGAAAGATCTGCACACCGTGCTCGCGCGCACCGTGCAGGACGCGCGCGAAGGCATGGGCCTGGGCCCGCGCACCGGCGATCCGTCGAGCGCGACCCCGATCGCCGGCATCGGCGCCGACGACACGCCGCGCATCGAGCTGACGCCGAAGCCGATCCCGATCGCGGCCGCCGCCGTGGCGGCGAGCGGCGCGGATGCACCGCAGTCCGCGATGGGCCGCATGCTCGGGCTTCGCCACAAGCTGCCGTTCTTCGGTCGAAAACGCTCCTGACAGCGTTACGATTCGAGTCGTGAGGGCCTGCGTGATCGCTGCGTTCGCACTGGCCGGCGGGTGTGGGCGAATCGACTTCGCTGCGGTCGGTGATGGCGCGCCATCGCAGTTCGTAGACGGCAAAGTGGAGGCGCCACAGTTCGTCCAGCAAACCGCGACGAGCTCGATCAGCGCCCCGGCGACCTCGGTGGCGTTCCCAGGCCCGATCACTGCAGGCAACACGATCGTCATCCACGTCTCGATGTGGGGCAGCGTCACCGCTGTCCCGCCCGCGAGCTCGGTGACCGACACGCTCGGCACCACGTTCGCGAGCGCGGTCGGGCAGGTCTCGACGCCGGGCGATTGCGGTTCCGAGTCGGTGGGCGGCGAGATCTTCTACGCCCACGTGAGTGCGACGGCGCTCGATACGATCACGTTCACGTCAGGAGACACCGTGAGCGGTCTGATCGCGGTCGAGTACGGCGGGCTGCTCGTACTCGACCAGGTCTCGATGAAGCTGAATGGTCCGATGGGACCGCCGATGCAGACCTTCGACTCCGGCTCGACCCCAGCGACGACAGAGGCCGGCGAGATCGCGATCAGCCTGGGCATTCCCTGCGCCGGCGCCGGTGGACTTGTCACTTGGGGCGCGAACCCCGGCTTCACGACCCGCGGAGTGTTCGATGACGCGGCCGAGCAGCCGGCCATGGCCGCGGACATGCCCGCGACATCGATCGGTACCTACACGGACACGTGGACGATCACGTTCCTCGCGAACCCCTCCGTCGCACTCGGCCTGATCGCGACATTTCACTGATACGTCACGCTCGCGGCGCCGGCGACCTCGATCCAGAGCGTGGCGCCGGTCGCGGATGGATCGTGGAACCAGCCGGTGCCGGCGGCCTTCAGTGCGGCGAGCGAGGCTTGCTGCGCGAGCGCGGTGCCGTTAGCGGTGACCTGCGTCGGCGCGGTCGGCGTCGCGATCACCTCGAACAACGCGCCCTCGGTGTACACGGTGCCGGGCATGTACGAGACCGTGCCGGCCTGCTGCGCGAGCTGCGTGCCGTCGTAGACCGCGAGCTGCGTCGCCGCCGCGCCCGGCGCCACGCGCACCCACAACACACCCGGATCGGTCGCGAACGAGTCGATCGCCGCCTGCGAGCCGGCGGCGACCGGCGCGAGCGTGTCGATGGTGTCGCGCAGCATCGGCACGATGCCGCCCTCCGCGAGGTACAGCGGCAGCGTGTCGAGATCCGCGGGCGCCGTGATCGTCCCCGAATACGACTGGCCGTCCCACCAGCCGATCCACGTGCCAGGCGGCAGCACGACCTGACGCGACGTCTCGCCCGCCGCGACGACCGGCGCCGAGACGATCCAGTCGCCGAGCATGTACTCGTCCTTGGGATGTACGCCGAGCTCGGGATGCGCGAGCCCGAGCGGCCGCACGATCGGTCGCCCGCTCGTCGCGATCTCCAGCGCGTACGACCACACGTACGGGTACAGGCGCAGATGCAGGAGCGCGTACTGCGCGTAATCGACGAGCGCCTCGGCGTCGCGGCCGTTGTCGGCCGTGAACTCCCACGGCATCTCGCTCGACGCGTCGCCGACCTGCATCGCGGGCCACACCGAGTTGGCCTCGACCCAGCGCACCCAGCACTCCTTGTTCGCGGGCGCGTGGCGATAGCCGCCGGTGTCCGACGCGTAGAACGGAAACCCCGACGCCGACAGCGAGATGCCCTTCGCGAGCGCGGCCGGCAAGCCGCCGACCGCGAGCGTCGATCCGCCCGACAGCGGATCGCCCTGCTGCGCGAAGCTCGCGTCGAGATCGCCCGGCCAGATGATCATGCCGTGCACCTGGTCGCCCCAGCGGCCGGTGCGCGTCAGCAAGAAGCCGCCGGCCGCGGGCAAGAGCTCGCGATGGATCTGGTGATAGAGCAGCTGGTAGCCGTAGTGCATCGTGAGCTCGTCGCTGCCGTCGGCGAATGCCCACGGCGTGCGGCGGCCGAGCAGGCCGACCACCACGTCCTCGTTGTAGTCGAGCTTGAAGCCCTCGACGCCGAAGCTGTTGGTGTACGTGGCGAGCTGGCTCTGCCACCACGCGTACGCATCGGGGTTCGTGAAATCGATCGGCTTGCCCCACGGGTTGAGCAAGACCGCGGTGGTCGGCGGGAAGTAGCCGTGCGCGGTCGCGTAGTCGAGCTCGGGCTGGGCCGGATCGCCGTTGCTCGCGGGCGCGGCATACGCCGCCTGCCACACGCCGTAGCGCAGCCCGCCGTCGTGCAGCGCCTGCAGCATCGTCGGCGGGTCGGGAAACTTCGCCGGATCGAAGTCGAACGTCTCGACGCCGGTCGCGTACGGGTGATCGAACCACATGCCGTTGGTCGCGAGGTGTCGCGTGCGGACCTGCGAGATGTCGTCGATGACCTGGGCCTGATTCGTGTTGCCGTCGCGCCACAGCAGCGGGCCGAGCGCCCACGGCGCGGGCAGGCCGGGCGCGCCCGCGATCGCGTAGTACTGGGCGAACACGTCGAGCGCCTGATCGGCGGCGAACAGGTGGAACGCGAGGCCATCGGGCGAGTCGGCGCCGGTGCCGAACGTCACGTCGACGCGCGTGGCGCTCTCGGTCGCGACGCCGAACGAGCCCGGCCGCTTGCTCGCGACGAACAGCCCCCAGCCGTTCGTGCCGACGAGCAGCGGCACCGGCACGTGGTTCTCGTCGTCCATGCTCTCGCTGGTCTGGTCGAGCTCCATCTGCATCGGCCGCAGCTTGCCGCGGTGCTCGATCGAATCGGCCCACTCGCCGAGCCCGTAGAAGCCTTCGCTTCCGCTCGCGTCGGGGCCGAGCCGCAGATACGCGGTGCGCGCGGCGGTCGACGTCAGCACGGCGTCGAAGCCGCCCGGCACCGCCGACGGCTGGAACGTCACGCGCAGCGCGTCGACCGCGACGACGAGCTCGCGGTCGCTCGCCTGCTCGAGCGCGAACGCGTTGCCGTGATGCCACGCGAGCCCGTTCGGTGCGGCGGGCGGGTTATCGACGAACAGGTCGTACGGGTCGAAGCTGTCGCCGGCGTCGAGATCGTCGACGGTGCCGGCCTGGAACGTGTCGGCGTCGAACACGAGCAGCGTGGCGCCGGCGCGCGCGAACGTCAGCGTGCTGCGGTTGCCCGCGAGCTGCAGCGTCGCGTCGCCGGAGACCAGCGTGACGGGCGTGCCGGGCTCGTTGTCGCCGCACGCCGCGGCGAGCGCGACGAGGGCCAGCGTGCGCAACACGCGTGGAGCCTATCCGATTTCGAGCTCGTCGAGCTCGCGCGTTCGCAACGGCTGATCTTCGCGCAGGAAGTACTCGTCGAGCTGAGGCGGCGCGACCCGCGTTCCGGCGAGCATCGCGTGGACCTGGCCGCGGTGATGGATCTGGTGCTGGAACAGATGCAGCAGGACGGCACCGGCGGTGTCGTGCTTCGGGCCGACGCGGCGCTCGAGCACGATGTCGTCGTCGAGCTCGGCTGCTTGCATGCGATCGACCAGCGCGACCAGCTCGCGATCGCTCGCCAGCTGGGCCGCGCGCAGCGCCGCGAGCTCGGCGAACGGCTCGTCGCTGGCGAACACGGCCTGGCCGCGGCCGCCGCGCGCGAGCGCGTCGATGTAATACCAGTCGACGATCAGGTTGTGGTTGAGCGTCTTCATGATGGTCGGGAAGAAGCTCGTGCGGGTCGCGTGCTGCTCTTCGTGCGACAGCTGCGCGCATGCGCCGTACAGGCGGTGATTCGCCCACGCACTGTTGCGGGCGAACCCCCGCATGATGGCGAGCGCGTCCATCACTCGTCCGGGAAGCCCTGCGGATCGTTGTCGCGATCGTCTTCGGTTTTCGGCGCCGGTCGGATGTAGATGTCGTCGACGCGCCACTCGTCCTTCTCGCGCAGGAGCACGATGCGGTAGCGGATGCCGTTCTCGTCCCAGCGCAGCTCGTAGCGGTCCTTGCCGAACGGATCGAGCGGATCGTTGACGTGGCGCCCGAGCCCCGACAGGAAGCCCTGGACCTGTTTCATGAGCCCGTCGCGGCGGCGCGCGGTCAGCACGTCGAGCGCGCCGCTGACGTCGCGCGCGGCGACCGCGTCGGCGAAGATGCGGAGCGCATCGCGCGGCTGCTGCGCGCGCGACCGGCTGACCAGCTCCGATTCGAGATGCCACTGGTCCTTGGCCTCGCGCACGAGCGCGACCAGCTTGCCGTCGGGATAGCTGACGAGCGCGCGCTCGCCGACGTTCAGATACGGATTGCTCTTGATGCTGTCCTCGAGCGCGTTGGCCTGCCAGTGGCGCTCCGCGGCGCTCTGCTTCCACGCGATCGAGAACTCCTCGAAGCTGAGCTTCTTGCGGACGTCGTCGGCGAGCATCGCGTACGCCGCGTGCGGGTCGTCGGACCGGAGCGCGTTGACGTAGCCGCGGACGCCGTCCGCGGCCGGCGTCGACGGCCCGGGCGCCGCCCCGCAGGCGGCGGCGAGCACGACAGCGGCGGCGAGCGTGCGAACCACGCGCGAACATTAGCACGCCGAAAAATAAAGCCGCCGGAGCAGAATGCTCCGGCGGCCCCCCGCGCTGCATGGCCGTCCGTCAAGATCCGGCAGCGAGGAGTTGTTGAGGGACGGTATTGCTAGGCAGATGCCAGCTCGCGGGCAGCGCGCTCCAGCCGCAAGTGGCCGCACCGCGGTCGCATTCGCGGCGGCTTGTGAACGGCCGTTGACTCGCCGTGGTGTGAAGCCTCGCGCGGAGTGGCGGCCTTAATCAGAACGAAAGTCAGTTCTGGCAGGCGTTGTACGTGATGGTCGCGGTCGACAGCGTCGAGTACTTCTTGCAGGTCTGGGGAGCCGCGCACTGCGTGTACCCGTTGACGTCGCAGAGCTCGACGCCGCCCGGGTCGCACGTCGTCTGGCAGGTGGTGCTCTTCGTGATGCTGTAGTAGCAGCACACGCTGGGCGCCTTGCCTTCGACCGCGCAGTCGGCGGCGCTCGCGCAGGTCAGGCTGACTTTGGTCCCGCTACAGCGGCTGGTGCCGGATGACGGCGTGCAGGTGGCTCCGCCGTCGGGATCGCAGCATACAGGGTTCGCACCCAATGGATTGCACACGTTGGAGGCGCCGCACTGGATTCCGCTGTCGCAGTCGACGGCGATCGAGCTGACATTGCCATTGGTGACCGTGGCCTTGCCGGTGTTGTTCATCATCACGCAGGTCTGGCCGCTCGGCGAGCTGGTGACCGAAGCGGTGAAGGTCGTGGCGCTTGCGACCGTGGTCGGGAACGTGAACGAAACCGGTGGAGTCGTGGTGCCGGTGACCGGATAGTCGCTTCCGCCGTTGAGGCTAAGCGTGACCATCTGATCGGTCGCGAGCTCGTACACGCTTCCGCCGACCGAATACATGTTCGGCATACAGGTGGCCGCGATATCGGAGATGTTCGCGCCGATCGTCCCGCTGACGTCGGCCGCCGGCGTGACGCTGCACGACTGCGCGACCGGGGGATAGTCCGGATCGGTCGTCACCGTGACGTTGTAGGGCATGCCATTGGGGAGCGGCGGGAACGCGAACGTGCCGTTCGAGGTCGAGACCGTGTCCTTGCCGTCCGACAGCGTGACCGTCCCGTTCAGACCGCTGACCGTGCCCGAGATGACGTACGTGTTGCTCCCGCAGTTGATCGAGATGCCCGTCACGTCGCCTGCGCCGACCGTGCCGCTGTTGCCCGAAGGCGTGCACAGCGCCCCGGTCTCGGTCTCGACGCCGACCGTGTAGGCGTCGCCGCTCTGCAGCTGCGTCGTGAACTGGAACGCGTTCGATGTCGAACCGTCGCCCGGGACCGTCGTCTCGTTGCCGCCGGTTCCGCCGTTGAGCTGGAGCTTCACGTTGGCACCGCTCGCGAGGCTGTAGACGTTCCCCGAGATGTTGTACTTGTTGGTCGTGCAGATCACGGTCACGTCGGTGACGTTGTCGTTCGCCGTGCCGGACGAGTTCGCGACCGTGCAGGTCTGACTCGGCAACGTCGGCTGCTGGCTCGCGGTCACGGCGTAGCTGGTGCCCATCACGATCGAGCCAGTGAACTGGAACGGGCCGTTGCTCGTGACCATGAGGTCGTCCGCGCCGCTGTTCTCGAGCACGAGGCCGGCGCCGTTCAGGCCGGTGACCATGCCGCCGACCGTCACGTTGCCCGGCGGTGCATCGGGCGGAGCATCGGCGAGGATGCCCGCGTCCTGCGGCTTGAAGTCGGGATCCTTCTTGGAACAGCTCGCCGCCAGCGCGACGAGCACCAAGCCAAGGCGAGCGGTCGGTCGAAGCGTGCTCACGAAAGCCCCCGTTCGCCATCGTAACAAACTTCCCGGGGGCGTCGCGATTTCCGGACGTGACGGGGACTACAGAATCGCTAGAAACGGCCCATCCAGCCCACCATGGCGCCGCCCGGGGTGGCGGCCACGACCGGCACCTCGTAGGTCCCCGCGCGCGCCATCAAGAAGACGCCGAGAATCGTCAGCGCCGCGCCGGCGGGGGTCACGGCGTATTCGCCGGGCGTGCGGTAGTCCGTGTAGCTCTTGTGCGCCCCGGTCGGGCCACCCTTCACGATCATCACCACGCCGGCGGCGGTCGCCGCGATGCCGGTGACGAGCACGATCGCGGGCACCAAGCGCGAGCGATGGATGACCATCGTCGTGGGCTTGGGCTTCTCGACCGGCGCGACGACCGCGACGCGCACGGTCTCGCCGGCCGTGACGGTCACCTTCTTCTGCTCGATGACCTTGCCGTCGCGGCTGACCGCGACGTCGTGCGGGCCCGAGGTCTCGTCATGAACGAGCGGCGTGATACCGACCGCCTCGCCGTCGATCGACGCGAGCAGGCCGGGCGGTGTCGACGCGATCTCGATCTTGCCGGTCAGCGCCGGGACGAGCCGCGACAGATCCGACATCAAGTCGCCGACGGTCTTCGGCAGCACGTCATCCTTGCACTGGTTGCACATCCGCTGCAGCGAGACGACGTCGTGGTTCTTGCTGATCCAGTACGCCGAGAGCTGGAGCTCGCGCTGCGCCTTCGTGCTCGACGCCTGGGCGACGATCACGACCACGCTCTCGGCCTTCGAGCGCTTCTCGACGACGCCGCGCGCGCATGCCATGTCGGCCATCGCCAGGCAGTTCGCGAGCGTGATCACGCCGTCCGGATCGAGCGGCTTGGACTCGATGCCGAAGTTGCGCCGCCCGAGCCAGTCGTTGGCGGCGTGTTCTGCCACCGCATGCACGTCATCGTCGCCGGTCACGACGACGCCGACCTTCGCGTCGGCGGCGGCGATCGCCGGAACCAGCACGATGCAGAACGCCACAGCCGCACGTAACGAATGGGTCATCCGCGCGGAAATTGTACTACCCGCGTGGGCCATCGGTCAGCTGGATCTCCGAATGTCTCGCCTCGGGCAGCTTGTCGGGATAGTCGAGCGTGTAGTGCAGGCCACGCGATTCCTTGCGGCGGCGTGCGCTTTCGATCACGAGATGTGCGACCAGCGCCAGGTTGCGCAGCTCGACGAGATCGCTCGTCACCTTGAAGTCGATATAGTACTCGCGGATCTCGTCGCGCAAGATCTCGATGCGGCGGCGGGCGCGCTCGAGGCGTTTGTCGGAGCGCGTGATGCCGACGTAGGACCACATGAACCGGCGGATCTCCTCCCAGTTGAGCGAGACCACGATCGCATCGTTCGAATCGGTCGCGTTGCCGGACGACCACGGTGCGACGCGCTCGGGCCGGATGCGCGGAGCCTCGCGCACGGCGCTGGCGGCGCGCGTCGAGTACACCATCGCCTCGAGCAGCGAGTTCGACGCGAGCCGGTTCGCGCCGTGCAGCCCGGTGAACGCGCACTCGCCGATCGCGTAGAGGCCGCGGATCGTGGACTGCGCGTGCTCGTCGGTCTTGACGCCGCCGCACATGTAATGCGCGGCGGGCACGACCGGGATGCCTTGCTTCGTGATGTCGATGCCGAGCGACAGGCAGCGCTCGTAGATGTTGGGGAAGCGTGCGCGCACGGCCGCCGGATCGAGGCCGGTCATGTCGAGGAACACGGCGTCGGCGCCCGACTTCTTGAGCTCCTTGTCGATCGCGCGCGCGACGACATCGCGCGGCGCGAGCTCCTTCAGCGGGTGGTAGTGCTCCATGAACGTCTCGCCGCTGGCGAGCCGCAGCTTGCCGCCTTCGCCGCGCAGCGCCTCCGAGATCAGGAAGCTGCCGGCGTGCGGGTGATAGAGCACGGTGGGGTGGAACTGTACGAACTCGAGATCGCAGCACGCGGCGCCGAGCCGGTACGCCATCGCGATGCCGTCGCCGGTCGCGACGTCGGGGTTCGACGTGTAGATGTAGACCTTGCCGGTGCCGCCGGTCGCGAGCACGGTCGCGCGCGCGCACACGGTCTGGACCTCGCCCGAGCGGGTGTCGAGGATGTACGCGCCGAAGCACGCCGGATCGCCGCCGTACTTCGCGAGCGACAGGAGGTCGATCGCGATGTGGCGGTCGAGCACCGTGATGTTCGGGTGCTTCTCGATCGCCGCGAGCAGGGCGCGCTGGATCTCGCGCCCGGTGATGTCCTCCCAGTGCACGACGCGATGGCGCATGTGGCCGCCCTCGCGCCCGAGATCGAGCGTGCCGGCCGGATCGCGTGCGAGTCGCACGCCGACGTCGAGCAGGCGCTGGACCTGTGCCGGGCCTTCGCGCACGCACAGCTCGACGACGTCGCGGTCGCACAGGCCGTCGCCCGCGACCAGCGTGTCCTCGATGTGCTGCTCGAAGCTGTCGTCGGGTGCGAGCACCGCCGCGACGCCGCCCTGCGCCCAGTTCGTGTTCGTATCGTTCGCGCGCTTCTTCGTCACGATCGCGACGCGGCCGTGCTCGGCGGCGAGCAGCGCGAAGTTCAGCCCGGCGATGCCCGATCCGATGACGAGGTAGTCGGTGTCGAGCGGCTCGGACATCGAGCGCGGACCATACCGCATTCACGGGCGGACGAAGATATCGGTCGGGTCTTCCGGGATGAACGCGATCGCGAACAGCGGTACGAGGTCGGTCCCGCGCGCGGCGAGGCCCTCGTAGTCACCGAGGAACGCGCCGTCGGCGCCGACGTTCGCGATCGTCTGGTCGAACGGGCCCGACAGCTGCTCGTCGCTCCACGTCGCGCCGCCGTCGCGCGACGTCGCGAGCCAGGCGGTCGCGTGGCCGTCGTCGCGCAGGTCGTAATAGAACACGCCGACCGTGCCGTCGGAGGCGACCGCGATCTGCGGCGTGAACGCGGGCACGTCGGGGGCGCCGTTGGCCTGGACGAGTGCGGACCACGTCAGGCCGCCGTCGGTGGAACGCGCGACGACGATGCCGTCGTGATCGTTGTTCGAGAAGCTCGAGTCCTCCCACGCGACGTAGATCGCGCCGCTGGTGCGGTCGACCGCGATCTCCGGCAGGCCATCGCCCGTGCGCTCGTCGGGCACGCCGACCGACGACTGGGACGCGACCTCGATCGGCGCCGACCACGTCGTGCCGCCATCGCTCGATCGGATCACCTGGATGTCGGTGGTCGGCATGTCGGCGATGACGTCCTGGCTCAGGCCGCCGTGGAACGCGATGAACACGTCGACCAGCGTTCCGTCGCGCGGCACGACGATGATGTTGCCGAGCGTCTGCGCGTTGGTGCCGGGGTCGTAGATCGAGCGCGCGGCCTCCCACGTGCCGTCGATCAGCCGCGCGAACATCGCCGGGCCGCTCTGCAGGCCGGCGGCCTTCGTCTGGCCGGTGAGCCGGTCCCACGTCGCGTACACGACGCCGGGCTGGAACGGATCGGCGGTGATCGAGTCCTTGTCGTTGAACACGTCGGGATCGTCGTCGGCGATCAGCGCGGCGGGCTCGCTCCAAGTCTTGCCGCCATCGCTCGAGCTCGCGGCGAGCACCGCGCTGCGCGAGGTCGTGGAGTCGAACCCGATCGACGACACGTACGTCGTACCGTCGCCGCCGATCGTGACCCACGGGTCGCTCGTGCGCGAGTAGTCGCCGCCCGCGCACGTCGACAGCTTCGGCAGCGCACGCGTCCAGGTCTTGCCGGCGTCGAACGAGACCGCGGTCTCGGTGCCGTCGGAGCCGCCGCTCGACCACCGGTTCTGCTGCCACGCGCCGACGAGGTGCGCGTCATTCGTCGGATCGGCGGCGAGCGACGGCTCGACCTCGAGCCCGGGAAACGGCACGTTGCTCGGCGGCACGGCCGTATCGCCGCAGCCGTAGTGATACGGGCTGTAGCCCGAGACATCGACGAGGCTGTCGTACGCGTAGTGCGTGTTGTCACCGCACGCGGCGAGCCAGACCAGCGCGACGATCCGCACGGCTCGAGGATACACGCCTGCGGCGGAGCCCAGCAGCCGCGACGACCACGCTCGCGAGCCACGCCGCGCCGCCGCCGCTCGTGGCATGACAGCCACAGCCGCCGCCGGTGCGCGCCGTCGATCCCGCGCCGGCGTCGCCCGCGCTCGCGCCGAATCCGGCGTCGCCCGCCGCGGTCGCGCCGTCGCCCGCCGCAGCGCACGGATTCGCGTCGGGGCTGCCGTTCCACGTACCGGGCGTCGCGATCGCGTACAGGTTGTGCAGCAGCATGTAGTCGAGACCGTCGTAGCGGACGCCGACGCAGCCGGGCGGGCCGACATATGCCTGGCTCGCGGGGCGGATGAAGCGGTTCGAGGTCGTGAACCCGTGCGGCGCCGGTCCGCTCGAGCCGGGACACTCGGGCTCGCCGTCGGCGGGCAGCTCGTCGAGCATCGCGCGCGCGCGCGTGTTGACCATCGGCGCGGTCGCGCAGAAGCCGGCGCTCGTCGGGTGGAGCACGCGGTGGAGCAGCGGGTAGAGCGGCCAGTCCTGAGTCTGCGCGAGCGTCGCGATCACCTGCGGCGTGTCCGAGCCGTAACCGTCGCCGACCGCCATGATCGCGAGCGCCATGTGCAGGTTGTCGACGTCGCTGTACGCGGGATTGGTCGGCTGCTCGAGCGTGTCCCAGATCGTCGACCACGTCGAGTCGGTCGTCGGCACGAGCGCACCGTCGGTGACGTAGGTCGCGGCCAGCGTCTCGCCGTAGGAGTAGCCGATCGCATCCGACCCGCGCGCGACCGCGCGGTTCCCGCACGCGGGATTGGTGATCACCCAGAGGCCACTCGCGAAGTGCTCGATGATGCGCTGCGCTTGCTCGATCGCCCACGCCCGCAGCGCCTTGCCGTTGACGACGACATCGGGCGGCACGAGCGCGACCACGAGCGCGAGCCCGTGCTGGAGGTGATAGACCTGATCCTGGCTCTCCTCCTTGTTCGTCAGCGTCGGATCGATGAAGTCGGACTGGATCGTCGTGATGCCGGGGAAGCTCGTGGAGAAGCTCGCCGGGACGTCGTCGCGAATGAAGAAGCCGTCGAGGGCCGGCGTCGTCGTGCACGGCGCGGGGAACGCGGCATTGGCCACGTTGTCGAGGCGCTCGGCCGCGAGCAGCGCGTCGTACAGCTCGGTGCGCGTCGTGTCGAGCCGGGTCGAGTCCCCGCCGTCGGCGCCTGGAAACACCGCGGGATTGGCGAGCATGTAGTGCTCGGTCGCGAGCACGCCGATGTACCAGCCGAGCGCGATCGTGGCGTCGGCCCACTTGAGCAACGCGACGCTGTCGGTGCGCTCGACCGCGGGCTCGCTCTGACCCTGGCCGGTGCCGACGGTGACGAACTCGCCGACGAGCCGGTCGCGCAGGCGCAAGTACTTCGCGAGGTCCTGCTGCGTGGTATCCGCGGCGACGGGGCGAGCCAGGACGGTCAGGATCACGAGTGCGCGATGGACTGACTTCGGCATGGCCGGCGTTGTAGATGCGAACGGCCGCCGCGACTTCTCGATGCGCGCCTATCGCTTATCGAATCGCGCCAGGTAAGATGGCGCGCGGTGGCCGCCATCGATCAGTTGCTCGCGTACTTCGATCGCGAAGACGTGAGCGAGATCGTGATCGCGACCGGGCGGCCGATCGCGGTGAGGCAAGGCGGTGCCTACGTGACGCTGACCGCGAAGCCGCTGACGCGCGAGCAGCTCGGCTCGCTGCTCGACGGCACGGCGATCGAGCTGCCGGCGAGCGAGGGCATGCGGCCCGCCGAGGAGCTCGCGATCGCGCGCCGGCCGGTGCGCGTGCAGGTCGGGCGGCGCGGCGCCGAGATCGTCGTGCGGATCGAGCGCGGCACGGTCAAGCCCGCGCGCACGACGACGCGGTCGCCGCGCATCACGAAGCAGCCGGCGACGCGCGCCGGGCGGAGCTCGCGCGCGCCGCGCACGACGAAGCAGCCGGCGACAAGCGCGGCGCGGACGACGACCGGCGCGCGCAGCAAGCGCCAGAGCATGACGTTCGAGATCGACGACGCCGATCTCGAGCTCGACCTCGCGTCGCCGTCGCCGCCGCCGCTCGTGCCCGCGACCCTGCCGGTGGCCGCCGCGATCGCGCAGGCGGCGCGTGCGACGCCGCAGGTGCCGGCGATCGGCGAGTTCGACATCGACATGGCCACGAATCCGCCCAAGCCGGCGGCGGCGGTCGCGGCGGTGGTCGCAGCCGCGGCCGCGCCGAAGCCGGCGGTCGCGCCGAAGCCGGCGGTCGCGGTCGACCCGCGCGCGGCGGCGCCGCTGCACGATCTCGTCGCGAAGGCCCGCGCGCGCGGCGCCAGCGATCTCCACGTCGCGGCCGGCCGCCAGGTCGCGATTCGCGTCGGCGGCGAGCTCGTGCCGCTCGATCCGGCGGCGGCCGCGCTCGCGACGAGCGCGGCCGAGGCGATGTTGCTCGCGCTGCTGTCGCCGCCGCATCAGGCGCAGCTCGCGTCGGTGGGCTACGCCGATCTCGCGATCGATCTGCCGGGCGGCGGCCGGCTGCGCGCGAACATCGCGCGCCATCAAGGCGGCCTGAAGGGTGCGTTCCGGATCGCGCGCGCGGCGCCGCCCACGCTCGACGAGCTCGGGCTGCCGGCCGGACTCGGCAAGGTCGTCTCGCATCACCAGGGCCTGGTCGTGATCGCGGGCCCGAGCGGGCACGGCAAGACGACGACGCTCGCCGCGCTCGTCGACACGCTCAACGCGAGCAAGCCGTGTCACATCCTGACGATCGAGGATCCGATCGAGATCGTGTATCCGCGCAAGGCGGCGGTGGTGTCGCAGCGCGAGGCCGGCGTGCACACGAAGAGCTTCGCGACCGGCCTCAAGGCGTCGCTGCGCGAGGATCCGGACGTGATCGTGATCGGCGAGCTGCGCGATCGCGAGAGCGTCGAGATCGCGCTGACCGCGGCCGAGACCGGCCACCTCGTGGTGTCGACGATGTCGACGCCGTCGGCCGCCAAGACCATCGATCGACTCGTCGACATGTTCCCGGCCGAGGAGCACACGCAGGTGCGCGCGTCGATCGCCGGCGCGCTGCGCGCGATCGTCGCGCAGCGGCTCGTGCCTGCGATCGGCGGCGGCGTGGTTGCGGCGTGCGAGCTCGTCACCGGCGTCTTGCCGCTCGCGGTGCTGATCCGCGAGGACAAGCTGTACCAGCTGCCGAACCTCATGCAGCGCGGCAAGGCGTTCGGCATGGTGCGCTTCGAGGACTCGCTCGCCGAGCTCCAGCGCGCCGGCAAGATCAGCGACGCGACCGCACAGCAGCTCTTGCAGGTGCGCCGGTGAGCGCC
Source organism: Kofleriaceae bacterium (assembly GCA_035500135.1). GTDB lineage: Bacteria > Myxococcota_A > Polyangia > Haliangiales > Haliangiaceae > JABFXX01. The sequence continues at coordinate 27,676 of DATJXL010000366.1, read as the reverse complement.
GAGATCGATCGCCTGTTCGACCAGCTGCTCGAGCGCGGTGGCTCGGACTTGCACCTCACGCCCGGCTATCCGCCGATGTTTCGCGTGCGCGGCGAGCTCGTCGCCGGCGGCGCGAGCCCGCTCGCGTCGGCGCAGATCGAGGCGATGCTGCTGCCGCTGCTCTCGGCCGATCAGCGCGGCACGTTCGAGGCGACCGGCGACCTCGACTTCGCGCACGCGCACGGCACGCGCGCCCGGTTTCGCGCGAACTACCTGCGCAAGCTGACCGGCACCGGCGCGGTGTTCCGCGCGATCCCGACGACGATCAAGACGCTCGACGAGCTCGGCGTACCGGCCGGCGTGCGCAAGCTCGCCGAGCTGCGCGCGGGCCTCGTGCTCGTGACCGGGCCGACCGGCAGCGGCAAGTCGACGACGCTCGCCGCGATGATCGATCACATCAACCGCACGCGCTCCGGCCACATCTTGACGATCGAAGATCCGATCGAGTTCGTGCACCAGCCGCGGCAGTGCGCGATCACGCACAAGGAGGTCGGCGAGCACGTCGCGAGCTTCCTCGACGCGATCCGCAGCGCCGGCCGCGAGAACGCCGACGTGATCCTCGTCGGCGAGCTGCGCGGCGCCGAGACGATGAAGGCCGCGCTCCAGCTCGCGAGCTTCGGCATCCTGATCTTCGCGACCGTGCACACGAACTCGGCCGCCGCGACGATCGACCGCTACATCAACGCGTTCCCGGCCGATCAGCAGCCGCAGATCCGCGGCCTGCTCGCCGACTCGCTCGCCGGCGTGATCGCGCAGCAGCTGCTGCCGAAGGCCGACGGCAAGGGCCGCGCCGCCGCGCACGAGGTCCTGATCGGCAGCCTCGCGCTCGCGTCGCTCGTGCGCGAAGGCAAGACGCAGATGATCGCCGGCTACATCCAGGCCGGCGTCGGCGAAGGCATGCAGGCGATGGACGTCGCGCTCGAGAAGCTCGTCGTCGCCGGCGCGGTGAAGGCGCGCGACGCGCTCGACAAGGCGCTCGACAAGGACGCGTTCACGAAGGCGATGGGGCCGCGGCTCGGATAAGTTTTGCCGGCTGGACACGCGCACGGTACGATTTCGGGGTGAAGTGGCTCGCGCTGTCGATCGTGCTCGCGTGGGCGGCCGCCGCGCGCGCCGACGTCTACACGTGGACCGACAAGGACGGCGTCATGCACTTCACGAACATGAAGCCGTCGGGCGGCAACTGGCACAAGGTGCTCGACAGCGAGCCGATGCATGGCTCGAAGGCGGCGGCGCAGCGCGGGAGCTGCGATCGCTGCGACAAGGTGCCGGCGACCGACACGTCGCCCGATCGCTTTCACCGCTACGACCAGTACATCTACGAGGCGTCGCAGCTGTACAAGATTCCCGTGCCGCTCATCCGCGCCGTGATCAAGGTCGAGAGCGACTACGATCCGCACGTCGTGTCGTCGATGGACTGCAAGGGCCTCATGCAGGTCCATCCCGATGTCGAGAAGGACATGGGCGCGCAGGGCGACATCTTCGATCCGCGCGAGAACATCATGACCGGCACGCGCCTGTTGCGCTGGCTCGCGAACCGCGTCGACGGCGATCTCGTGCTCACGATCGCCGGCTATCACGCCGGGCTCGGCTCGCTCGCGAAGTACGGCTACACCGTGCCGCCGTACGCGTACACGCGGCAGTACTTGAAGATGGTGCTCGACCGCTACTACCAGTACAAAGCGGAAGAAGCGCGCGAGCGGACGAAGTAGAGTCCCCGCGTGCTGCGCGTCGTGGTGAGCGAGCAGGGCGCGGACTCGCTGCCGCCGGTCGACGTCGACGGCGACTTCGTGATCGGCAGCGCCGCCGACGCGAAGATCCGGCTACCGGCGAGCGAGGCGAAGCCCGAGCACGTGCGCGTGGTCGCGGCCGACATCGGCGACGGCCAGACGTTCGAGATCGGGCGCTATCACGTGCGTGTCGCGCCGGCACCGGCGGGCGCGGTCGCGGCGAGCCCGCAGCGCACCGAGAGCCTCGCGCGCGAGCTCGTGCGCGGTCTGCTCGGCGGCAACGCGGCGCCGACGCTCGAGATCGAACGCGGCCCGCACGCCGGCGCAGGAGGAGACCGCCGCGGCGCGAAGCGCACGCTCGCGCCGCCGGAGTCGACGCTCGTGATCGGCCGCGGCGACGACGCCGGCTGGATCCTCGACGACGAGGATCTGTCGCGCGCGCACGCCGAGGTGCGGCGCGGCTGGGATGGTGTATGGGTCAGGGACCTCGATTCGAAGAACGGCACGCGCGTCGACGGCGCCGCGATCCGCGGCGAGACCGCGCTCCACGACGGCGCCCTGGTCGAGCTCGGCCCGGTCGCGCTGCGCTTCCGCGATCCGGCCGAGCGCCATCTCCGAGGCGCGACCCCGAGCCCGAGCTCGAGCCCGAGCCCGGTCTCCGCGCTGGTCCGGCCGCGCAACCCGTTCATTTTCTTCGCCGCGCTCGCGGTGATGGTGCTGGCGCTCGCCGGGATCGCCTGGGTGCTCGCGTCGTAAATATTTTCGGACAGCTGGCGATTTGTAGTGCGACCGGCCGGTGACTTGTGGCTCCTTCCCGGCATGAAGACCCGCACACTCCTACTGTCCGCGCTGCTCGCGCTCTCGTTCACCTCGGCCTGCTCGAAGAAAGATCCACTCGACAAGATGGTGTCGATGATGGAAGACCTCGGGAACGCGGTCGATGGCGCTAACGGCGACTGCGGCAAGATGGCCGACTCGGTCAAGGCCGTCGCCGAAAAGTACAAGTCGGACATTCCGGCGATGAAGGAAGCCTCCGAGAAGGCGAAGGGCGACAAGGATCAGACCAAGGCCCTCATGGACAAGTACGGCGACCGCATGCAGGCGGCGATGCCGAAGCTGATGGGCATGATGAAGTGCGCCGACGACCCGAAGATGAAGGAAGTCAACGAGAGCCTGAAGGGCCTGATGTGATCTGACGCGCTCGCGATCAGAACAGCGACAGCTGGCCGCCCTTCGGCGGCCGGCGGAACTTCGACGGGACATCGCGCTCGGCATCGCGATCGTTCAGGCCCAGGCGCTGGACGGTGGTGTCGAAGATCGTCGCGATCGTCTGCGCGTAGACGCCTTCGCCGCGCCCGCGCACGAGGAAGCGCGAGTCGTATAGCTTGTCGCCGCCGCGCGTCTCGCGGATGCGGTGCAGGATCTTGTCGGCGGCGAGCGGCAGCGCGGCGCGCACACGCTCCTCGAACACCTGCTTGACCGCGCCGGGCAAGCGCAGCAGCGTCCAGCCCGCGTGGGTCGCGCCGGCATCGCGCGCGGCCTCGAGCACGCGCATCAGTTGATCGTCGTTGAGCCCGGGGATGATCGGCGCGCACATGATGCCGACCGGCACGCCGGCCTTCGCGAACGTCTCGATCACGCGCAGCCGGCGCTGCGGTGCCGGCGCCCACGGCTCGATCGCCCGCGCGAGCTCGGCGTCGATCCACGCGAGGCTCACGCTGAGATGTGCGCCGGCCTCGCGCGCGAGCTCGGCGATCAGCCCGACGTCGCGCTCGACGAGCGCGCTCTTGCTGATGATCGCGACCGGGTTGCGATACTCGAGACAGACCTCGAGCATCTGGCGCGTGAGCCCGAGCTCCTGCTCGATCGCCTGGTAGCAGTCGGTGACTCCGCTGAACATCACGAGCTCGCCCTTCCAGCTCGGCTTGTCGAACGCTTCGCGCAGGAGCTCGGCCGCCTTCGGCTTCACGACGATCTTCGTGTCGAAATCGCTGCCGGCGCCGAGCTCGAGATACTCGTGCGACGGGCGCGCGTAGCAATAGCTGCACGCGTGCAGACATCCTCGGTATGGATTCGCGCTCCAACGAAATCCGAGATCGGGCGAGTCGTTGTGCGAGAGGATCGAGCGCGAGTGATCTTCGAGCAGCGTGACCGAGGATGGCGGCGGGGCGTCGCCGTCGTCGTACGTGACCGTGGTCGAGTGGAAGCGGTTGGGCGGGTTCGAGGTGTCGCGTGGATTCACGGCTCGTCGAGCATACTGAAAATTTGTTCAGGATACGAGAGCGGTGGTGCCGATGCGGCGGCGATCGCCTCGGCGACGTGCTCGCGGCGGTGCAGGCGCGGCAGCGCGATCGCGCCGCGATCGATCACGAAGCGCAGCGCGAGCTCGGCGAGGGTCTCGCACTCGATATGCGCGATGCGAGGATTGCGCTCGAGCTGCGCGCGCGCCGCGTCGCACGATCGCGCGGCCGGCGGCTCGCGTTTGACGTACGGCGCGAGCTTCGCGGCGCCGACCGCGATGCGCTCGGGCGGGCGCTCCTCGCCGATGCCGCCGGCGAGCGCACCGCCGGCGAGCGGCCTGCGCGCGAGCCAGGCGTGTGGGCCAGCGTACGCGACGCGCTCGCAGATGCTCGTCGGCACCGCGACCGCGGACAGCCACGTCTCGCCCGCGATCTCGTCGAGCGCGTCGAGCACGACGCCCCAGCACAGCGCCTTGCCCGCGCGCCGCAGGTCGCCGGCCGCGCCCGCGAGATCCGCAGACGGCGTCGCGCCGGCGAGCAGCCACACGCCGGGCGCGTCGAGCCGCAGCGCGCGCAGCGCCGCGTCGACCGGTGCCGCGAGCTTGTGCGCTGCGTGCACCTGACACGCGACGACCACGCGATCGCGCGCGCCGAGCGCTCGCACCGCACCGCCGACCATGCGCCGCGCATCGTCTTCGTCCGCGACCTCGACGATCGTCACGCCGCGCTCGATCGCCTCGCACAGCGCGGCCTCGACCTCGCGCGCGTCCACCCCGCGCACCGCCGCGCGCGCGAGGCTGACGTCGCCGCAGCCGACCGCGGTCACCAGCGGGCCGTCGACGCCGAGCGATCGAGAACGCACGGCGCGCATGGTAGCGTACCCGGGTCATGGAAAGGCCCTCGGTCGGTACGTCGATGCCACGCGTCGACGGCGTCGCGAAGGTCACCGGCCGCGCGCTCTACCTCGACGACCTCGACGCGCCCGGCGCGTGGCACGGCGCGACCGTGCGGTCGACGATCGCGCACGGCGTGCTCGAGGCGATCGAGCTCGATCCCGCGTTCGACTGGTCGCGCGTGGTCGTCGTCACCGCCGCCGACATCACCGGCAAGAACACGATCGCGCTGATCGAGGACGATCAACCGGCGCTGGTCGCGGTCGGCGCGCACGTCATGCACGTCGACGAGGCGCTCGCGCTGGTCGCGGCGCCGACGCGCGAGCTCGCGTTCGCCGCGATGCGCGCCGTCAAGCCGCGCATCCGGCCTCTACCCGCGAACTTCGATCCGGCCGCGTCGGCGCACGTGTTCAAGGAGTTCCTGATCCGCAAGGGCCACGCGAGCGACGCCGAGCTCGACGCCGCGTTCGCGCGCGCCGCGCACGTGATCGAAGGCGTCTACGACACGTCGCCGCAGGAGCAGATGTACATCGAGCCACAGGCGATGATGGCGGAGTGGCATGGCGACGCGTGCCACCTCGTCGGCTCGATGCAATGCCCGTATTACGTCCACAAGGCGATGAAGGTGCTGCTCGCGTGCGGCCCCGACGGCGTCGTCGTGCGCCAGTCCGTGACCGGCGGCGGGTTCGGCGGCAAGGAGGAGTATCCGTCGATGCTCGCCGCGCACGTCGCGCTGCTCGCGAAGAAGGCAGGCCGCGCGGTCAAGATCGTGTACGACCGCGACGAGGACATCGCGGCGACCACGAAGCGCCACCCTGCTACGACCCGCCACCGGCTCGCGGTGGACGCGCGCGGCGAGATCCTCGCGATCGACGTCGACTGCACGATGGACGGCGGCGCGTACCTCACGCTGTCACCGGTCGTGCTGTCCCGCGGCGTCTTGCACGCGGCCGGGCCGTATCGCTGCCCGGTGACGCGCGTGCGCGGCCGCGTCGTGATGACGAACCATCCGCCGCACGGCGCGTTTCGCGGATTCGGCGCACCGCAGACGACGTTCGCGTACGAGCGCCAGCTCGACAAGCTCGCGCGCCACCTCGGCGAGCATCCGCTCGCGCTGCGCGATCGGCTCGCGCTGCGCTCGGGCGACACGACCTCGACCGGGCAGGTGCTCGGCGCGTCGGTCGGCACCGACGAGGTGATCCGCGCGGTCCGCGAGGTCGCCGGCCCGCCGCCCGCGCGAGACGGCGCGCGCGTGAAGCGCGGCCGCGGCTACGCGTTCTACTTCCACGGCGCCGGCTTCACCGGCTCGGGCGAGCAGCGCCTCGCCGGCCGCGCGACGGTCGCGGCGCTGCCGAGCGGTCGCTTCGAGGTCCGCACGAGCTCGACCGACATCGGCCAGGGCGCGCTCACGATCTTCACGCAGATCGCGGCGCAGGCGCTCGACGTCGATCCCGAGCGCATCGACATCATCGAGCCGTCGACCGATCGCGTGCCCGACAGCGGGCCGACCGTCGCGAGCCGCACGTGCATGGTCGTCGGCGGCTTGATCGAGAAGGCGGCGCGCGAGCTGCGCGAGCAATTGCCGGCGAGGCTCGACCGCGAATTGACGGTGACCAAGCAGTACGAGCCGCCGCCGGGCATTCACTTCGACGACGCGACCTACACCGGCGCCGCGTATCCCTGTTACGGCTGGGCATGCTGCCTCGTCGACGTGTCGGTCGATCTCGACACGTACGAGGTGCGCGTCGATCGCTGCGTGCAGGCGATCGACGTCGGCAAGGCGATCAATCCGGTCATCGTCCGCGGCCAGATCGACGGCGGCACGCTGCAGGCGCTCGGCTGGGCGCTGCTCGAGAACGTCGTCTATCGCGACGGCAAGGTCGCGAACGCGAACATGACGAACTGCATCGTGCCGACGTTCGCCGATGCGCCCGAGCTCGAGACGATCCTCGTCGAGGTGCCGTATCCGTTCGGACCGAGCGGCGCGAAGGGCGTCGGCGAGATTCCGATGGACGGCCCGGCCGCCGCGGTCGCGAACGCGGTCGAAGACGCGCTCGGCTGCCCGTTCGACGCGATCCCGATCGCGCCCGAGGTCGTGTGCGCGAAGCTGCGCCGCGAGGTTCCGCGATGAAGATCGCGCTGCGCGTGAACGGCGAGGCGCGCGAGGTCGAGTGCTCGCCGTGGAAGCGGCTGCTCGACGTCGTGCGCGAGGACCTGCGCCTGACCGGCACGAAGGAAGGCTGCGGCGAGGGCGAGTGCGGCGCGTGCACGGTCATGCTCGACGGCGAGGTCGTGAACTCGTGCCTGGTCGCGGCCGGGCAGTGCGCGGGCCGCGACGTCACGACCGTCGAAGGGCTCGCCCACGGCGACTTGCTCCACGCGGTGCAGCGCGAGCTCGTCGCGTGCGGCGGCGCGCAGTGCGGCATCTGCACGCCGGGCATCGCGGTGTGCGCGGCGCACGTCGTCGACCGCGGCCTCGCGACCTCGCGCGATCAGGTGCGCGAGCTGCTCGCCGGCAATATCTGTCGCTGCACCGGCTACCAGTTGATCGTCGATGCGGTCATGAAGGCAGCGCGAGACAGATGACCGAGTACGTCCGGCCGCGGGCGCTCGACGAGGCACTCGCCGTACGCGCGGCGCATCCCGACTACATGGTGCTGGCCGGCGGCACCGACCTCATGGTCAACGCGAACCACAAGCGCGAGCCGGCCGGCATCATCGACCTGTGGCGGCTGCCCGGTCTGCACGCGATCACCACCAGTGACGACCACATCGCGATCGGCGCCGGCGCGACGTGGCTCGAGATCCAGCGCCACCCGCGCGTGCTCGAGCGCTATCGCGCGCTTGCCGCCGCGGCGCGCGAGATCGGCGCGCTGCAGATCCAGGCGCGCGCGACCCTCGGCGGCAACGTCGGCACGTCGTCGCCGGTCGGCGATTCGCTGCCGGCCTTGCTCGCGTACGACGCCGACCTCGAGCTCGCGAGCGTGCGCGGCCGTCGCCGCGTGCCGTATCGCGAGTTCTGTACCGGCTACCGCAAGACGCAGCTCGCCGCCGACGAGCTGATCGTGGCCGCGCACCTCCCCAACCCGGATCCGAGCTCGACGACGCGCACGGCGTGGCGCAAGGTCGGGACCCGACGCGCGCAGTCGATCTCGAAGGTGATGGGCGCGGCGATGATCGACCTCGACCGCGATCGCCGCGTGCGGTGGGCGCGGATCGCGCTCGGCGCGGTCGCTGATCGCCCGATCCGGATCACGGCCGCCGAGGACGCCGTGCGCGGCCTGCCGCTCGCCGAGGCGGCCGAAGCGGCGCGCGAGGCGACGATCGCCGCGATCGCGCCGATCGACGACGTGCGCTCGACCTCGGCATATCGCCGAGAGGTCGCCGGCAACGTGGTCGCGTACTTCTTCTCGGGCATAATCTCGTAAGCGTGTCAGAGCCCGACGACGACGCAGCGCCCGAGCCCGTCGCCGAAGCCGACGCGTCGGCGCCGGTGACGAGCGGCGGCGTGGTCGCGCCGGTCGAGCCGGTCGAGGCGGTCGAGCCCGGCAAGTCGGGTCGCGCGAAGCGGATCAGCCAGTCGCTGCAAGGCGCGGTGTCGGGAGGCGTGACGAAGCTCGGCGAAGGCATCGGCGCGCTCGGCGAAGGCGTCGTCAGGCTCGGCGAGCTCACCGACAAGGTGCCGCTGGTCGGCGCCGGCGTGTCCAAGCTCGGCGAGGGCATCGCGAAGGCGGGCGGCGCGATCGAGCGCGCGCCGATCGCCGCGAAGACGCGCCGCGGCCGCTTGCTCGTGCGCAGCGCGATCGTCGGCTTCCTGCTCGTCGCCGCGTGGATCACGATCATCGTCGGCTGGCAGGTCCGCGCGAACGACACCCCGGATTTTCGTCCCGATGCCGAACGGATCCTCGTGCAGCTCAGTCAGGGCTCGGCCGACTACGTGTACGAGCACTCGTCGCCGCGCTTTCAGGAGATCGAGCGCAAGGAGCGCTTCGTCGAAGACATGACCGACATGATCACGACGGTCGGCAAGTTTCGCGAGATCACCGCGATCAACAAGACGATCGTGACGACCGGCCCGACCGGCAAGCTCGGCCGCGTGTCGCTCACCGCCGCATTCGACAAGGGCGTTTGCGCCGGCTCGATCAGCTTTCATTACGACGACGGCGAGTGGAAGCTGATCGGCGTCGGCGTCGAGCTGCCGCCCGAGCTCAAGATCACGGCCGCACAGCGCGAGCAGCGCGCGGAGGCGTGCAAGGAACCGATGAACCCGAAGACGTGCGACCTCTACCGCGTCGCCGACGGCATCTTCAAGGAGCTGCGCGACGGTCACGCCGACAAGGTGTGGGATGCGGCCGACGCCACGTTCAAGGACCACCAGCCGCGCAAGGGCTTCATCGACATCCAGCGCCAGAACGTGCAACAGCTCGGCGCGTACCGCCGCATCCTCGACGTGACCGAGGCGAAGATCTCGAGGACGACGGCGAAGGTCGCGACGAGCAAGGTTCCCGTGCTGATCGACTCCGCGAGCTACGAGCTCCTCGCCGAGTTCGAGAAATCGAGCGGCGTGCGCGCTGCGTTCGGCTTCCAGCGCAACGGCGAGAACGATCCGTGGGTGCTCCACAGCTTCAAGATCGTGCTGCCGATGCCGCGCGCGGAGGACGAGGCCGCGGGCGCGCTGCCCGCGACCAAGCCTCAGGCCGCGCCGCCGGATGCCGGCGCCGGCGCACGCGACGCTTCTCGACGTTGACGGCGACGCATCACCAGCCACGCGGCGATCGCCGCGCCCGGCCAGGCGAGCCAGGCGACTTGCGCCCACCACGGTCGTTCGAAGCGGAGCTCGATCGTGTGCGTACCGGGCCCGACGTCGACCGCTGGAAAATCGGGGGTCAGCCGGCGCACGGGTACCTCTTCGCCGTCGACGTAGCCGTGCCAGCGCGGATGCCAGCTCTCGCGGATCACGAACGTCGTCGTGCGCGCCGCTTGAACCTCGGCGACGATGTCGGCGTCGTCGCCCGGCGAATCCTGCCGCCACGCGCGCAGCATCTTGCCGGCCGGCGGCGCGCCGGGCGGACCGGAGCCGGCATACGCGAGCAGCTTGTCCTCGAGTGGCTCGCGGCCGGTGAGCGTGACGCCCTGCTCCGCGAGCCAGCGCTTGGTCTCGGGGCTGGGATGGCCGGTGAGCCACTGCAGCGCGACGATGCGGCCGGGTTGCTCGGCGTGATAGCCGGGCGGCAGCATGCCGATGATCTGCACCGGCGACACCAGACCGGGCGCCGGCAGCTTGCGCAGCTGATAGTGCGCGGTCTTGTAGATGTCGTCGCCCGCCGGCATGCTCTTCGCCGATCCGCTGCTGAACACGAGGTACGGCGCGTCGTAGACCCACGCGATGCGCGTGAAGTCGCGGCTCGTCCACATGAAGTCGTAGTTCGGGCTCGCCTGCAGGCCGCCGCCGCCCATCTGCAGCGTGACCGGAATGCGCTCGTAGGCGTAGCCGAGCAGGTTCCACCAGTGATTCTCGGCGCCCGGGCCGACCTGTTTGCGGCCCGGCGCCAGCGTCGCGAGCATCTGATCGATCTGCTCGCGCTCGTCGGGGTGAAGGTTCTGGCGCTGCTCGAACACCGCGACGCGTGCGCGCAGCGCGAGCCAGCCGGGTTGGATCACGAGCACGGCGAGCCCGGCGGCTGCGGCCGCGACGACCGTGCGCATCGTGTACTGGATCGGATCTTCGTCGCCGTGTTTCGCCTTCTTGGGCTTGCGCGTGGCGCCCATGAACCAGCGCTGCCACGGTGCGTTCCACAGCGTGCGGCCGAGGATCGCGGCGCCGGCGCCGATGCCGAGCGCGAGCACGATCTGCATCGCGCCGAGCGCGCGCACCGCGGGGAACAGATCGTCGCCGATCTTGCCGAGCTTCGGGCCGAGGCCGAGCAGCACCGCGTAGAGCACGGCGGGTGGCCACAGCCAGCGCATCATGCGATCGCGCACGAACAGGACGACGATCGGCAGCGACCACGTCAGGATCGCGAGGCGCAGGCCCTGATTCGACCAGTCGAGCAGCATGCCGGTGCGGAACCAGCGGCCGAGCTCGTAGAAGCCGGGGCCGACCTCGTCGCCGACGCGGTGCGGGAAGCCGCCGAAGCCGTTGTAGTCGGCGAGCAGCGGGAGCCACACCGGCATCCACGCGAAGATCATCAGCCCGCCGAGCACGAGCATGCGGACGAGCTCGCCGCCGATCTTGTCGACCGGCCACACCCACTGCGTGTTCTCGCGGATGAAGCTCGGCAGCACGAGGCCGCCGAGCACGAGCAGGCCGCCGAACCCGAACACGAGCGGATCGGGCAAGAAGTCGATCCACTTGCGCGGAAGCACGCACAGGATGACGAGCCCGACCATCACGAGCGCGCGCCCGGCCACGCTCGGCCACGCCAGCCGATCGAGCGAGGGGATCGCTCGCGCGACCACGCTCGAGAACAGGCCGAAGCCGAGCACGACGACCGCGAACGGGTGGCACAAGCCCACGAACGCACCCCACGCGACCGCGGCGGCGAGGCCCTTGCGCTCGCTGATCCAGCGCGCGCTGTAGCCGAGCGCGAGCGGGAACGCGGCGAGCGCCCACGTCTGCGTGTACAGGCCGACGTTGAACGTCCCGGCGTTGCCGGTGCCCCAGCGCGACTCGCCGTTCATGAAGCCGATCGCGAGCGCGGCGATCGCGGCTTGCCACGGCGTCGCGCCGAGCAGGCGCATGCCGCGATAAGCGGCGGCCGGCGCGAGCACGAGCGGCAGCCACACGCTGAGTTGGAAGAAGAACAGGTGATGGCCGAACAGCGCGGCGGGCAGCGCCGACGCGAGCTGCGGCAGCACCTGGTAGTAGTACGCCGACGCGTAGCCGCCGTTCGCCGACGGATTCCAGAAGTCGAAGTCGCCGTAGCGGATGCAGTCGGCGAGGCGCGCAGATTCGGCGAAGTGGAACGAGAGATCGTCGCCGACGACCTCGCCGGCGAACACGCCGAGGTGGACGAGCGCGACGGCGAGCGTGATGAGGCCGAGCGTGGGCAGCGCGCCGTGCTTCGCGATCCACTCGCCGGCGGAGTCCCAGAGGTCGGGACTTTTCGGTTCCGCCGACTTGGCGGAGGCGGAAGCGGATTTCGGTTTGCGGCGGTCGGCGGCGGCAGCGGGTGCGGCCTCGGCGGCGGGTGCGGCCTCGGCGGCGGGTTCGGCGGCGGCTTCGGCGGCGGGTTCGGCAGCGGCAGCGGCAGCGGCAGCGGGTTCGGCAGCGGCAGCGGCGGCGGGTTCGGCAGCGGCGGCGGCAGCGGCGGCGGGTTCGGCAGCGGCAGCGGCTTCGGCAGCGGCTTCGGCGGCGGGTGCGGCAGCGGCAGCGGGCGCGGCTGCGGGTTCCTTTTCGTCCTTCTTGGTCATGCCGCCGCCTCGCCGAGCAACTCGGCAACCCGCTCCTCCGAAAACGTCGGCGTCGCACCGCGCACCTCGGCGACCGCCGCGGCCCAGCGGCTCGCCGCGCGGCCGCACGTCTCGAGATCCCAGCCCAGTGTCATGCCGTGGACGAGGATCGCGACGTACGCGTCGCCGCAGCCGACGTGATCGCCGCCGGGCCGCGCGTGCGTGCTCGCGATCTCGAGCGCGCCGCGCTCGCTGTACAACGTCGAGCCCGATGCGCCGTGCGTGACGGCGAGAATGCGGCGGTTGCCGCGCAGCGCGCGCACCGGATCGGCCCAGCCGTGCAGCTCGCCGAGCGTCGCGAGCTCGCGATCGTTCACCTTCACGACATCGGCCGCGGCGAGCCCTTCGTCGATCTCCACCGCGGACCGCTGCTCGGTCCTGCGCAGGTTCACGTCGTAGACCTTCACGCACGTCGTGCGCGCCGCCGCGATCGCGCCGCGCCAGCCGTCGAGGCCCTCGGGCGTGCGCTGTGCGAGCGTCCCGTAGACGAGCACGCCGGCCTCGGCGAGCGCGGCGCGCACCTCGGCCGTGCACGCGATGCGCTCCCACGCGCGGCCGGGCACGAGACGGTAGCGCGGCTCGCCGGCTTCCACCTCGACCTCGACCACGCCGGTCGCGCGATCGCGATCGATCTGAACGAGCGACGTATCGACGTGCTGCTCGAGCCGCGCGATCGCCGCGCGACCGCGCTCGTCGTCGCCGACGCGGGTCGCGAGCCGCGCCCAGCCGCCGGCCTGACCGAGGTGCCAGGCGACGTTCGCCGGCGCACCGCCGAGCTGCGGCCCGTCCGGGAACAGGTCCCACAGCAGCTCGCCCCAGATGACCACGGCCTGTTCGCTCATCGTATTGACATGCAGTTACTTAGTGTACACATTACACGTGAGATGACCGACGGGCTCGCCCCAGGGACGATGGAGACAGGGCTGCTGACCGACTTGTACCAGCTGACGATGGCCTGCGGCTACTGGAAGCACGGGCATGCCGAGCGCGAGGCGGTCTTCCACCTGACGTTCCGGCGCGCGCCGTTCGGCGGCGGTTACGCGATCGCGGGCGGGCTCGCGCCCGCGCTCGACTGGCTGCGCGGGCTCCGCTTCGGCTCCGACGATCTCGCGTACCTCGCGACGCTGCGCGATCGCACCGGCGCCGCGCTGTTCCCTCAGGGCTTCCTCGACTATCTCGGCGCGCTGCGCTTCACCTGCACGGTCGACGCGATGCTCGAAGGCACGCTCGCGTTCGCGCACGAGCCGCTCGTGCGCGTGCGCGGGCCGATCCTGCAGGCGCAGATCGTCGAGACCGCGCTGCTCGCGATCATCAATTACCAGACGCTGGTCGCGACCAAGGCGGCGCGCGTGTGCCAGGCCGCGCGCGGCGCGCCGGTGCTCGAGTTCGGCCTCCGCCGCGCGCAGGGCGTCGACGGCGCGCTGTCGGGATCGCGCGCGGCGTACATCGGCGGCGTGGCGGCGACGTCGAACGTGCTCGCCGGCAAGCGCTTCGGCATCCCGGTCGCGGGCACGCACGCGCACAGCTGGGTGATGTTCCACGACGGCGAGCTCGAGGCGTTTCGCGCGTACGCCGACGCGATGCCCGGCAACTGCACGCTGCTCGTCGACACCTACGACTCGCTCGACGGCGTGCGCCACGCGATCGCGATCGGCCGCGAGCTGCGCGCGCACGGCCACGAGCTCGCGGGGGTGCGGCTCGACTCCGGTGATCTCGCGCACCTGTCCGCCGAGGCGCGCCGCTTGCTCGATGATGCGGGGTTTCCCGACGCGAAGATCGTCGCGTCGAACGATCTCGACGAGCACCTGATCGCGAGCATCGTCGACCAGGGCGCGCGCATCGACTCGTGGGGCGTCGGCACGAAGCTCGTGACGTGCTTCGACCAGCCCGCGCTCGGCGGCGTGTACAAACTCGGCGCGCATCGCGACGCGCGGGGCGCGTGGCGCGACGTGCTCAAGCTCAGCGAGCAGCCGGTCAAGATCTCGAACCCCGGCGTGCTGCAGGTGCGCCGGCTGCGCCGCGACGGCTGGCTCACCGGCGACATCATCTACGACAGCGAGCGCGGCCTTACGGCCAGGCACGCTGGATCTGGGGGCATCGACCTGTACGAGATCGAGGATCCGAACCGGCCGCCGGTCACGCCGGCGAGCGACGGCGGCGAAGACTTGCTCGTCACCGTGCTCGAGCGCGGCGCGCCGACCGCCGTCGATCTCTCGCTCGCGAGCGCGCGGACTCGCGCCGCGGCGCAGCTCGCGCAGCTGTCGCCGCGCACGAAGCGATTCCTGAACCCGCAGCCGCATCCGGTCGGGCTCGATCGCCACGTCCACGACCGCAAGCAGCAGCTGATCGCGGAGGCGCGCGCCCGTGCTTAGCGAACCGGCCCCGCTCGTGTTCTCGATCGCGGCGTACGACGCGCTCGCCGACGCGATCGCTCACGCCGACAACTGGCCGCGCGGCAAGGTCGAGCGCCACCGCTTTCCCGACGGCGAGCGCTATCAGCGCGTCGAGACCGATCCAGCCGACCGCGACGTGATCGTCGTCGGCGGCACGGTCGACGACAGCGCGACGCTCGAGCTCTACGACCTCGCGTGCGGGCTGGTGATGGCCGGCGCGTATCGCGTGCGGCTCGTGCTGCCGTTCTTCGGCTACTCGACGATGGAGCGCGCGGTGCGCTACGGCGAGGTCGTCACCGCGAAGACGCGCGCGCGCCTGCTGTCGTCGATCCCGCAGGCATCGCGCGGCACGCAGGTGTTCCTGCTCGACCTCCACGTCGACGCGATCGCGCACTACTTCGAAGGCGGCATGCGGCCGATCCATGTCTACGGCAAGCCGCTCGTGGTCGCGGCCGCGCGCCGCTTGGGCGGTGACGACTTCGTGCTCGCGTGCACCGACGCCGGCCGCGCGAAGTGGGTCGAGTCGCTCGCGAACGACCTCGGCGTCGGCGTCGCGTTCGTGTACAAGCGCCGCATCTCCGGATCCGACACCGCGGTGACCGGCGTGTCGGCGCACGTCTCCGGCAAGCGCGTCGTGCTCTACGACGACATGATCCGCACCGGCGGCTCGCTCCTCGCCGCCGCGCAGGCGTATCGCGACGCCGGCGCCGTCGCGATCGACGCGATCGCGACGCACGGGCTGTTCCCGGGCGATTCGCTCGCTCACCTCCGCGCGTCGGGTTTGTTCGGCCACATCGTCACGACCGACAGCCACCCGCGCGCGGCGCAGCTCGCCGGCGAGTTCTTGCACGTCGACAGCATCGCGCCGCTGCTTGCCGAGCATCTCAGGAGCAACCGATGAGATTGGTGAAGGTCGCCGTCGCGTGTGTCAATCAGACGCCGTTCGCGTGGGATTCCAACTTCGCGCACCTCCGCATGGCGATCGAGCACGCGCGCGCCGAGGGCGCGACGCTGCTTTGCTTGCCCGAGCTCGCGATCACCGGTTACGGCTGCGAGGACGCGTTCTTCATGGACGGCCTGCAAGATCTCGCGTTCGCGCAGCTCGACGCGCTCGCGACCCACACGAAGGGAATGATCGTCGCGGTCGGCTTGCCCGTCTATCACGAGAAGGCGCTGTACAACGCGGCCGCGCTGCTCGCCGACGGTCACATCGTCGGGTTCGTCGCGAAGCAGTTTCTCGCCGGTGACGGCATCCACTACGAGCCGCGCTGGTTCAAGGCGTGGCCGGCCGGCGAGGTCGACGTGCTCGAGCGCACCGCCGAGGATGGCAGCGTGCGCCGGTTCCCGATCGGCGATCTCGTGTTCGAGCTCGGCGACGTGCGCATCGGCTTCGAGATCTGCGAGGACGCGTGGGTCGCGAACCGGCCGGGCACCGACCTCGCGCTGCGCGGCGTCGACATCCTGTGCAATCCGTCGGCGAGCCACTTCGCGTTCGGCAAGTTCGCGGTGCGCCAGCGCTTCGTGATCGAGGGCTCGCGCGCGTTCGGCTGCGCGTACCTGTACGCGAACCACCTCGGCGACGAAGCCGGGCGCGTGATCTACGACGGCGGCGGCCTCATCGCGTCGGGCGGCGAGCTCGTCGCCCGCGGCCGCCGGTTCTCGTTCGCCGACGTCGAGCTCGCGACCGCGGTGATCGACATCGACGGCAACCGCCGCGAGCAGGCGCGCCGCGGCTCGCATCGCCCGC
Organism: Kofleriaceae bacterium; assembly: GCA_035500135.1. Lineage (GTDB taxonomy): Bacteria > Myxococcota_A > Polyangia > Haliangiales > Haliangiaceae > JABFXX01. The sequence goes on along the minus strand of DATJXL010000366.1, from coordinate 11,182 downwards.
GCCACGATGCCGAGGCGCAGGTCGTGGAGCATCCGTTCGTGTGGCCGCCGCGCAAGCCCGAGGCGCCGCGCCGCCAGCGCTCGACGTGGGAGGACCGCGGCTACCTGCGCGAGGAAGAATTCTCGCGCGCCGTCGCGCTCGGCCTGTGGGACTACCTGCGCAAGTCTCGCGCGCAGGGCTATGTCGTGTCGCTGTCGGGCGGCGCCGACTCGGCCGCGTGCGCGGTGCTGGTCTCGATCGCGGTGCGGCTCGCGCTCGCCGAGCTCGGCCCGGGCGGCGTGCGCCAGCACCTGCCGCAGTGCGCGTTCCTGCATGCCACCGATCTCGCGGACGCGAATGCCGTCACCGGTGCGCTGCTCGCGTGCGCGTACCAGCCGACGGAGAACTCGGGCAAGGTCACGCGCGCCGCGGCCGAGGCGGTCGCGCACGCGGTCGGCGCCGAGTTCCACGTCATCGATGTCGACGCGCAGTACAAGGCGTACATCGCGACGCTCGAGAAGGCGATCGGCCGCCCGCTCGACTGGACGCGCGACGACGTCACGCTGCAGAACATCCAGGCTCGCGTGCGTGCGCCGTCGATCTGGATGCTCGCGAACGTGCGCGGCGCCGTGCTGCTGACGACGAGCAATCGCAGCGAGGCCGCGGTCGGCTACGCGACGATGGACGGCGACACCGCGGGCGGGCTCGCGCCGCTCGGCGGCATCGACAAGACGTTCCTGCGGCAGTGGCTGCGCTGGATGGAAGCGACGGGTCCCGACGGGCTCGGGCCGGTGCGCGCGCTCGCGGCGATCAACGCGCAGCAGCCGACCGCCGAGCTGCGCCCGCCCGCCCGCGCCCAGACCGACGAGGCCGACCTGATGCCGTACGACTTCCTCGAGGCGGTCGAGGATTCCGCGATCCGCGACAAGCACACGCCGGTCGAGGTGCTGCAGGAATTGCTGCCGCGGTATCCCGAGCGCACGCCGGCGCAGCTCGCGCAGTGGATCGAGCGCTTCTTCCGGTTGTGGTGCCAGAACCAGTGGAAGCGCGAGCGCATCGCGCCGAGCTTTCACCTCGACGATCGCAACGTCGATCCGCGCTCGTGGTGCCGGTTTCCGATCCTGTCGGGCGGCTTCGAGAAGGAGCTCGCCGAGCTGCGCGCGTACGTCGCGATGGGCAAGGCCGAGCGATGAGCCACACGTACGAGTACCCGCGCGCCGCGCTCGCGGTCGACTGCGTCGTGTTCGGGCTCGACGAGAGCGACCTCAAGGTGCTGCTCATCCAGCGCAAGCTGCCGCCGTTTCCACACGCGTGGGCGCTGCCCGGCGGGTTCGTGCGGGTCGACGAGACGATCGACGATGCCGCGCAGCGCGAGCTGCGCGAGGAAGCCGGCGTCAGCGACCTGTATCTCGAGCAGCTGTACACGTTCGGCGCGCTCGCCCGCGATCCGCGCGAGCGGGTCGTCACCGTCGCGTACTACGCGCTCGCGAAGTTGAGCGATCACCGCATCCGCGCCGCGACCGACGCGATGGGCGTCGGCTGGTTTCCGCTCGACGATCTGCCGAAGCTCGCGTTCGATCACGCCGAGATCGTGGCGCGCGCGCACGAGCGGCTGCGTGGCAAGGTGCGCTACGCCCCGATCGGCTTCGAGCTGTTGCCCGCGCGGTTCTCGCTGACGCAGCTGCAGCGCCTGTACGAGATCGTGCTCGGCACCGCGCTCGACAAGCGCAACTTCCGCAAGAAGATCCTCGCGATGGATCTGATCGTGCCCACCGACGAGGTCGAGCAGGGCGTGCGCCACCGCGCGGCGCGGCTGTATCGCTTCGATCGCCGCAAGTACGATCGGTTGACCAAGCAGGGCTTCGAATTCGCGATGTAGCTCGTGATGTGGATGTAGAGTCGCTGCCGCGTGCCGACGTTCACGTGCAACCTGTGCGAGGCGATGTGCGGGCTCGACGTCACCGTCGAGGGCAAGCGGGTGACGAAGATCACCGGCGATGCCGACGACGTGCTGTCGCGCGGGCACATCTGCCCGAAGGCGATCGCGCTCGCCGACTTGCTCGACGATCCGGATCGCGTGCGCCAGCCGCTCGCGCGCACGCGCGACGGCACGCGCGACCGCTGGCAGGCGACGACGTGGCCGCGCGCGCTCGACGAGGCCGGCGCTCGGCTGCGCGCGATCCGCGACGCGCACGGTCCCGACGCGATCGCGCTCTACGTCGGCAACCCGGTCGTGCATTCGCATCGCTCCGCGCTCGCCGCGGAGCTGCTCACGCTCGCGCTCGGCACGAAGCAGCGGTTCGATCCGAACTCGCAGGATTCGAATCCGCGGCTGTACGCGTGCATGCACGTCTACGGCGACGCGCTCGCGATCCCGGTGCCCGATCTCGCGCGCACCGACTTCGTGTTGATGCTCGGCGCGAATCCGGCGGCGTCCAACGGGAGCCAGATGGGGCTCGGCGATGCGCGCGCGATGTTCAAGGCCGCACGCGCGCGAGGCGCGACGATCGTGCTCGTCGATCCGCGCCGCACCGAGACCGCGGCGTGGGCCACGCGCCATCACTTCATCCGGCCCGGCGGCGATGCCGCGCTCTTGCTCGCGATCCTGCACGTGTTGTTCGGCGAGCGGCTGGTCGACGAAGCCGCGGTCGAGCAGCGCGCGCACGGCGTCGCCGAGCTGCGCGCGATCGCGGCGCGATTCTCCCCCGCGCGGGTCGCGCCGGCGATCGGCATCGCCGCCGAGGACATCGCGCGGCTCGCGCGCGAGCTCGCCGCCGCGCCGCGCGCGTGCGTGTACGCGCGCGTCGGCGTGTGCCAGAACGAGCTCGGGCCGGTCGCGATGTGGCAGGTCGAGGCGCTCAACGTCGTGACCGGCAACCTCGATCGCGAGGGCGGCGCGATGTTCCCGGCGCCGGCCGCCGACATCGGCGCGATCGGCCGCCTGTTCGTCGGCAACCACGCTGGGCGCTGGAAGTCGCGCGTGCGCGGCCTGCCCGAGTTCCTCGGCGCGCTGCCGTCGGCGGTCATGGCCGAGGAGATCGAGACGCCGGGTGACGGCCAGATCCGCGCGCTGGTCACGCTCGCCGGCAATCCCGTGCTCACCACGCCGAACGGCGCGCGGCTGGCGCGCGCTCTCGCGTCGCTCGACTACATGGTCGCGATCGACTTCTACGTCAACGAGACCACGCGCCACGCGCATCACGTGCTGCCGACGCGCCACGTGTTCGAGACCGGCAACTACGATGTCCTGCTCTCGCGGTTCGCCGTGCGCAACGTCGCGAAGTACAGCGCGCCGATCCTCGATGCCGGCGACGACACGCGCGACGACTGGCAGATCGCGACCGAGCTCGCGCTGCGCGTGCGCGGCCTCGACGGTCCGGTCGCCGGACGACTCCTGCGTGCCGCCGCCCGCGGCTTGCCCGAGCGCGTGATCGACCTCTTGCTGCGCACCGGGCCGTATCGCACCAGCCTCGCCGCGCTGCGCGCCGCGCCCCACGGCGTCGACCTCGGCCCGCTCGCGTCGTCGCAGGGCAAGGCGATCCGCACGTCCGATCGGCGCGCGCGGCTCGCGCCGCGCGAGCTGGTCGCCGCGATCCCGCTCGTCGAGCGCTGGCTCGCCGCGCCGCGCGGCGAGCTGGTCCTGATCGGCCGCCGCCACCTGCGCAGCAACAACAGCTGGATGCACAACCTGCGCACGCTCGCGAAAGGCCCCGATCGCGCGCGCTTGCTCGTGCATCCCGACGACGCCGCGCGCCACGGCATCACCACGCGCGCGCGCGTCGCGAGCCGCACCGGCGAGCTCGCGACCAGCGTCGAGATCAGCGACGACATGATGCCGGGCGTGGTGTCGCTGCCGCACGGCTTCGGCCACGCCGATGCGGCCGCCACGATGCACGTCGCCGGCGTGCTGCCCGGGGCAAATGTCAACGCGATCACCGACGACCAGCTGGTGGAGCCGCTCATCGGAACGTCGATCTTGAGCGGCGTCCCGGTTACGATCGATCGCGATGAGGGGTGAGCTCGCATGTGTGGTCGTGCTCGCCGCGTGTGCGGCGTGCGGCGACAACCTCGGGCTCCCGCCCGATCTGCCAGCCGACGAGCTCGCGCTGCGCGCGCGCCTCGGCATTCCGCTCGACGCGAAGCGCGTGATCGTGTTCGGCCAGAACGCGCACCTCGACATCGACTGGCAGCACACGTTCGACGACTACTACTCGATGTTCACCGAGGACGCGTTCCTGCAGGCGAGCCAGATCGTGCAGGCGCAGCCGCGCGCTTACTACAGCATCGCCGAGATGGCGTACCTGCAGCATCACCTCGCGGTCCATCCCGAGGAGCTCGCGCCGCTGCAGGCCGCGGCCGCGAGCGGGCAGCTGCGCATCGTCGGCGGCGGCATGACCAGCCCCGACACGCTGTTGCCCGAGACCGAAATGCTCGCGCGCGACTACCTGTACGGGATCGAGTTCGCCGAGGACACGTTCGGCGCGCACCCGCACGCGGCGTGGCTGCCCGATTCGTTCGGCCACGGCGCCGGCGCGCCCGACCTGCTCGTCGCCGCCGGCTTCACGAGCGTCGCGTTCTCGCGCGTCGACGGCGCGCCGACGCTGACCGAGCAGATCCTCGGCCGCCGGCTCACGCCGCTTTCCGACTCGACCGCCGAGGAGCTCTTGGAGCTCGGCAGCTCCGACTTCTGGTGGCGCGGCGCGGGCGGCGCGAAGATCCTCGGCCATTACCTGTCGGGTATCGGGCTGTACTGCCAGGGCGACAACATCGACTACAAGGAGATCCTCGAGGTGCCGGGCGGTCACCTCGGGCCCTATCGCGGCGACGATCCGACGTTCACCGACGCGAGCATCGCGAGCTACATCGATCAGCTCGAGCCGTGGACGAAGACGCCGTACATGTTCGTGCCCGTCGGCTGCGACTTCGCCGAGCCCAAGCCCGAGCTCGTCGGCTATCTCGACGGCTACGACTCGCGCCACTACGACGCGAGCGGCGTGTACGCGGTCGCGGCGCCGTTCGAGGACTACGCGACGCTCGTCGGGTTTCACGGCGACGAGCTGCCCGTCGTCGACCAGGAGCTCTCGCCCTACTTCATGGGCTTCTTCGGGAGCCGCGCCGATCTCAAGCGCGGCACGCGCGATGCGGCGCGCCCGTTCTTGACCGCCGAGGTGTACGCGACGCTGCTCGGCGCGGCCGGCGCGCAGCTCACGGCCGCGGCTCAGTCGCAGCTGTCGCTGCTCGCACGCACGGATCATCACGACTTCATCACCGGCACGTCGGCGGATCCGGTGATGACGAGCGAGCAGCTGCCGCTGCTCGCGGCCGCGCAAGCTGCCGGCGACAGCGAGCTCGCGCAGGTCGCGACCGCGATGGCCGCGCAGCTGCCGACGCCGGCGTCCGGATCGATCGCGCGATCGATCGCGCTCGCCGCGTCGTCGAGCGCGCAGGACGCGATCGTCGAGCTCGACGTCGCGACGACGAACGGCGCGGTGCCGGCGGTGCACGCGGTCGCCGGCGGCCAGCCGCTCGCGATGGAATTGATCGAACCGCCGAGCGCGACGCAGGCGCGGTTTCGCGTCGACGCGAGCGCGCCGGCCTTCGGCTGGAACGCGATCGACGTCGTGCCGGGCGCGGCGACCGCGCCGGCGCCCGCGGTCACGCTGCAGATGCTCGACACCGGCGGCGCGCCTGCGAACGGCGCCGCGATCGCGCAGGTCGTGCTCGCGAACGCGCACGTGACCGCGCGGTGGACGCTCGCCGGCGGATCGTTCGCGCTGACCTCGCTCGTGATCGACGGCGAACAGGCGATCGCCGCCCCGTCGTTCGTCACGCACGACTACAGCGATCAAGGCGGGCTGTGGCGCCTGGGTCAGGAGATGCCGGGCTGCACGTTCACCCCGATCGCGCCGACGCCGGCGAGCGAGACCGTGCAGGTGCTCGAGCAAGGCGCGCTGCGCGTGCACGTCGCGTTCGTCGGCGCCGACGCGACGCGCGAGGTCACGCTCGACGCCGGCGCCGACTGGCTCGATCTCTCGCTCGTCACCGGCGCCGCTCCGGGCACGACGCGCACGGCCGCGATCGCGCTCGCGGCGCCGCCGCAGGCCGCGCTGTCGACGTCGGTGCCGGCCGGCTGGGCGTTGCGCTCGCCCGAGCGCATCTACACGCCCACGTTCTGGGCGGCGACCGACTGGGCGCAGGTCGGGCAATGGGCGGTGCTGCTGAGACAATCGACGGGTGTGCGCATGGACACGCCCGGCAACCTCGAGCTGATCGCCGCCCGCGACGCGCGTCAGGAGCAATGCGACATCGAAGGCGGCACCGGAACCGACACGACGACGCATCGCATCGAGTGGCGGATCGTGCCCGCCTCCGATGCGAGCACTGCCGCGCTCGCGGCGCAGGTGTTCGACCGCCCGCTCGAGCTGGTGTCGGTGCCGCTCGCGCCGGCGGCCGGCACGCTCGCGGCGAGCGGCAGCGTGATCGCGATCGGCGGCGGCGGCATCGTGTCGACAGTGAAGCCCGCCGACCGCGGCGGCGGCGTGATCGTGCGCGTCCAGCTCGTCACCGGCGGCGTCACGCTCGCGCTGCCGCCGACCCTGCCGCACGGCACGATCACGCTGACCGATCTCGCCGAGCACGACGGCGAACCGATCCCGGCGCACGACACGATCGGCCTCGATCCGACCGGCGGCTCGCTGCGCACGCTGCGTCTGACGCCGTGACCGCTGCTACGGGCTCGTCACGACGAACAGGTGAGCGAACGTGGCCGACGCGTTGGTCACCACGAAGCCGACCTCAGGCATTGGAAATGTCGCCGACGACGTGACCGAGACCGACGTGGTGCCGGTCGCGCACGTGTAGGACGTGCCGTCGCGGGTCTCGACGAGCTCGTACGCGGTGCCGAGCAGCCACGCGAACGGCTTCGAGGCCAGCTCGGTGCCGCTGGACGTGGACGTGTCGACGATGCCGAGCTTCGCGGCACCGACCGTGTCGACGTAGAGGTAGCAGGCGATGCCGGAGTTGCCGCTGGCGCCTTTCTCGTCGGCGAGCCCGCCGCCGCCGATCGCCATCGCCGTCGCGCCGGTCGCGGTGAGCGTGACCTTTGTCCACAGCCGTTCCTTGCCGGTCGTCGGCATCGTGTAGCCGATGTTCGCGTGGCTCGCGTCGACCGCGATCGAGATCGCGTCGCCGCCTCCCATCCAGGTGCCGAATGGATCCCAACCGGTTCCCGTCGGCACGCCGTTTGCGAACGACGCGAACAAGTAGGCGTGGTCGCCCTGCGTGCTCGGATTCGGATCGCAGCTGTCGCCCACGCCGTCGCCGTCGCTGTCGACTTCGACGGCGTTCGCGGTCACCGGGCACGGATCGCAGACGTCGCCATAGCCGTCGCCATCCTCGTCGTGCTGATCGGGATTGGCGACCTCGGGGCAGTTGTCGCTGCCGTTCGGCACGCCGTCGCCATCGTCGTCGCCATCGGGATCGGCGACATCGGGGCGCGCGGCATCGAACGCGCGCGCGTCGGGCGTCGTCCCGCCGACGGGCTCGCACTGGTAGCCGCTCGCGCTGGCCATGCAGGTCTGCCCGTCCGGACAGTACGGACTGTCGGGCGAGCACGGCACACCGGTCTGGATACTGGGCGAGTAACACGCCCCGAGAGCCAGCCAGAACAACCCGCGCATTCGCTCATTATCGATGCCGGCACGGCGCGGCGGCAAGCGCGATCGCCCGACGAGGCGTATCATGGCGCCATGCGCGCGCTGATCCTCGTCGATCTGCAGTACGACTTCATGCCCGGAGGCGCGCTCGCGGTCGCACACGGCGACGAGACGATCGCGATCGCGAACCGGCTCGCGCCGCACTTCTCGACGATCGTCGCGACGCAAGACTGGCACCCGCGCGATCACGGCAGCTTCGCCGCGAACCACGCCGGCAAGCATCCGGGCGAGATGATCGATCTGCACGGCCAGCTGCAGGTGCTGTGGCCCGTGCACTGCGTGCAGGAGACGCATGGCGCCGAGCTGCACGGCGAGCTCGATCGCGCGCGCATCACCGAGGTGTTCCGCAAAGGCACCGATCCGACGGTCGACAGCTACTCGGGGTTCTTCGACAACGGCAAGCGTAAAGCGACCGGCCTCGCCGAGTGGCTGCGCGCGCGCTGGATCTCGCGCCTGTACGTGATGGGCCTCGCGACCGATTACTGCGTCAAGTACACCGTGCTCGACGCGCGCTCGCTCGGCTTCGACGTGTGGGTGATCGAGGACGGCTGCCGTGCGGTCGAGCTCAAGCCCGGCGACAGCGACCGCGCGCTCGCCGAGATGCGCGGCGCGGGCGCGGCGATCGTCGAGAGTGGTGCGATCGGACCGTGACGTTCGCGCACACAGGTAGCGAACGCGTGGGCCGCTCGTTGTAGCGCGACTACTCGGGAGTCCTCGCAGCGCGCTGGCACGCCGGCTGCTCTCGATCGGTTCATGGCCGACCCTCGCGAGCAGTGGGAGATTCCTCAGGCGCCGGTGCGCGACGACGATGCGCTCGGCGAAACGGAAGACCTCGACCGCGACCCCGATGGCGTACCGCACGCGGTGGTCGGCTTGACGGCGCTGTTTTCGGTCGTGCTCGCGATGCTCGTCGCGTTCATGTTCCTGACCGGCAAGGGGCTGACCCAGGTCGTCGCGATCGCGCTCGCGCTGCTCGCCGTGCCGGTCCTTGTCTCGTCGCTTCGCCGCAAAGCCGAGCGGGACCGCGACCACACGCACCCCGCGAGGTAGCGTGCGCGCACGCCTCGGCGTGGCGCTCGCGCTCGCGTTCGCGTGTCATTCGCGCCCACCCCGGCATGCCGGCGAGCCGCGCGTCGAGGCGATCCGCTTCGAGGGTAACCGCGCGATCGGCGCGAGCGAGCTGCGCGACGGCCTCGCGTTGCGGCGGGCCCAGGACGAAGGCGGGGCGCCGGATCCGTACCTGGTCGCGCAGGATGGCGAACGCGTGCGCGGGATCTATCTGCGCCGCGGCTACCTCGACGTCGCGGTGCACGCGCGCGTCGAGCGCAACGGCGATGCGGTGACGGTCGTCTACGCGATCGACGAAGGCGTGCGCGCGACGACCCGCGTCGAGATCTCCGGGTTAGCGGCCGATCCGGCGCTCGAGCATGCGGTGCGAGCCGCGTTGCCGCTGCGCGACGGCGCGCCGTTCGATTACGAGCCGTACGATCAGGCGAAGGACAAGCTGCTCGCACTCGCCGAGGATGCCGGCTACGCGCATGCGCGCCTCGACGCGCACGTGTTCGCCGACCGCGACCATCACGTGGCGGTCGTGCAGCTCGCGTACGACGTCGGGCCGAAGTGCCGGTTCGGCGCGATCGCGATCGACGGCGCGAACGAGGAGCTGAGCGAAGCGGTGCGCGCGCGCCTCGCGATCGCACCAGGCCAGGTGTACTCGGCGGCGGCGATCGCGAAGAGCCAGCGCGCGATCTACGAGATGAAGCGATTCTCGACCGTGCGCGTGCTGCCCGACCAGAGCGACGGCAACACCGTGAACGTGCGGGTCTCGCTCGCCGAAGGCGCACGCCACGAGCTCGCGCTCGGCGGCGGCCTCGGAATCGATCCGGTGACGTACGAAGCGCGCGCGCGCGTCGGTTACACGATCATCGGCTGGCCGTTCCCGCTGACGAACCTCGACCTCGACGCGCGGCCGGCCTACGCGCTGCTGCGCGATGGCGGGGGCTTGGAGCCGCGCGTGCGCGCGCTCGCGAAGCTGACGCGGATCGATCTGCTGCGACCGTTCGTCACCGGCGACCTCGAGGCCGGCTACGACTATCTCGTGTGGGAGGCGTACACGAGCTACGGGCCGCACGTCGGGCTCGGCGTGCAGTCGCCGCTCGGCACGAACGCGGTCAAGCTGCGCGTCGCCTGGCTGCTCGAGGAGCTCGCGTTTCGCGATCTGTCGCCGCTCGTCGATCCGGCGACCGCGGCGGCGCTCGGGCTCGATCACGACGAGCGCCTCGGCGAGCTGCGCCAGACGCTCGTGATCGATCTGCGGGACAACCCGATCGAGCCTCGCTTCGGTCTATACGGCGATCTTCAGGTCGCGGAAGGCACACCGTACGTCGGCGGCGCGACGGCGTTCACCCAGGCGACGCCCGAGCTGCGCGGCTATCTGCCGGTCGGCTTCGGGCTCGTGCTCGCGGCGCGCGCGCGCGTCGGCGCGTTCTGGGGCGACATCCCGGTGAGCGAGCGCTACTTCGCGGGCGGCGCGTCGTCGCAGCGCGGGTTCGGCGAGCGCCAGCTCGCGCCGACGTTGACCGGAACGGTCGGGACCAGCTTCGAGTCGGTGCCGATCGGCGGCGGCGGGATGTTCGACTCGAGCGTCGAGCTGCGCGCGCGCCTCGGCACGTTCAGGGCGATGGACATCGGCGGGGTCGTGTTTCTCGACGGCGGCGATGTCGAGGATCGATTTTCGGATCTCGATTTCGGAAACCTGAACTGGGCGGCCGGCGGCGGGCTGCGCGTCTTCACCGTGCTCGGCGCCGTGCGCGTCGATTTCGGCTATCGCTTGAACCGCACCGGTCCGACGGATCCCGAGCCGGGCTCGCACTACGCGTTTCACTTGAGCCTCGGGGAGGCTTACTAGTGAAGCGCGCGCTGCGCTGGCTCTTGCGGATCTGGCTCGCGAGCGCGCTGCTGGGCGGCCTGTTGCTCGTGGCTGGGCTCGTGTTCTTGGAGACGTCGTACGGCCAGGATGTCGTGCGGCGCGCGGTCGAACGCCAGCTGCGCGGCGTGATGGTCGGCGGCGTGCACGTCGGCCACGTCTCGGGCACGCCGTTCAGCGACATCGTCGTCGCGGATCTCGAGCTCGACGGGCCCGATGGCGCACGCGCGATCGCGGTCGGCGAGCTGCGCGTACGCGTCGCGCTGTTGCCGCTGCTGCGCAGGCGCATCGTGGTGACGAAGCTGGTCGCGAGCGACGTCGACGTGAACGTGCGACGCGAGGCGACCGGGGAGCTCGAGCTCGCGGACATGACGAAGCCGGGCCCGCGCTCGGACTGGAGCGTGCGACTCGAGCGGATCGAGGTCCATCGCGCGCACGCCGCGTACGCGAGCGGTGCGACGATCGATCTCGACGCGATCGAGGGCGGCGGCAACGTCAGCATGCCGGCGAACGGGCCGATCGCGGGTCACGTCGCGCTCGCCGGCAGGTGGCGCCAGCGCGA
>DATJXL010000365.1:0-20265 GCA_035500135.1 Kofleriaceae bacterium | reverse complement strand
AGCCCGCGCAGCTCTGACGAGCGCTTTGCGAGGTCGAGGAAGAGCACCAGGTCGAGCACGATGGGCGCCGCCAGGATGGAGTCGCGGCACAGGAAATCGACCTTGATCTGCATGGGATAGCCGAGCCAGCCGAAGATATCGATATTGTCCCAACCCTCTTTGTTATCACCACGTGGCGGGTAATAGTTAATACGTACCTTATGACAGATATTGCCATAAAGATCGGGGTAAAGCTCGGGCTGCAGAATATGCTCCAGCACCGACAGCTTCGACTCTTCCTTGGTCTTGAAGGAGCCGGGATCGTCGAGGACCTCGCCATCGCGGTTGCCCAGGATGTTGGTCGAGTACCAGCCCGACAGGCCGAGCATGCGCGCCTTGAAGCCGGGCGCGAGGATCGTCTTCATCAGGGTCTGGCCGGTCTTGAAGTCCTTGCCGGCGACCGGCAGGTGCTTCTTGCGCGCGAGCTCGAGCAGCGCCGGCGTGTCCGCCGACAGGTTCGGCGCGCCGTTCGCGTACGGGATGCCCATCTGCAGGCACGCGTACGCGTAGATCTGCGACGGCGCGATGTCGTCGTGCGACGCCTTGAGGCCCGCCTCGAACTTCTCGAGCGAGCTGTGCACCTCGGTCGGCTTGCGATAGACCTCGGTCGAGCCGCACCACACCGCGACCAGGCGGTCGCAGCCGTGCTTCGCCTTGAACGCCTTGATGTCGTCCATCAGCTGCTCGGCCAGGTTCATCTTCGACGTGCCCTTCTTGACGTTGGGCCCGTTGAGCTTCTTGACGTACGCCTGCTCGAACACCGCCGTCATCGGCTGGATCGCTTCGAGCTCGGGCTTGAGCTGGTCGAGCAGCCGGGTGTCGAGCACGCCGGCGCGCACGGCCGCCTGATAGGCGTTGTCCGGGAAGATGTCCCAGCCGCCGAACACGATGTCGTCGAGCTTCGCGAGCGAGACGTAGTCCTTGATCGCCGGCGACTTGTTGTCGGTCCGCTTGCCGATGCGGATGTGGCCGAGCTGCGTCACCGAGCCGATCGGCTTGCCGAGGCCGCGGCGGATCGCCTGCACGCCCGCGATGAACGTGGTGGCGACCGCGCCCATTCCGGGCAGCAGGATTCCCAGCTTGCCCTGGGCGGGTTTGACGTCGACGCCTTTCTTGAGAGCCATGCGCGTACTCCGAGCTTGAGAAAGCTGGAAAGTGCACTACAGGCCACCTGCTTTCAAGCGGAACCGTTCGGCAAAGTCGCAGAACGCCTGTTCAAATTTCGACACCCCGGCGTGCAACACGAATGTTCCGCGCGGGCCAAACCATTCCCCGAGCCGGCCCGTTCGACCTGTCATGACCACCCAACTGGCTCTGATTCTGGCGATCGCGGTAGCTGGCACGGCGAGCGCTGGTCCTCTCGGCGTCAAGGTCGAGGCGCGTACGACCCAGTCGGCGATCCATCGCGGCGAATCCGCGATCGTCGAGGTCCTCGTGACGAACACCACGGGGACGACCCAGACCTTCCACATCATGAGCTGCTCGTGGGACGAGTCCTGGCGCAGCGACGACCGTGGCTTCACGACGGTCGGGCTGGTGGCGTGCGCCAAGAACACCGAGACCGTGCTCTCGCTCGCGCCCGACGAGACCGACCTGCGCAAGCTCGCCGTCGTCGTGGCGAACGATGCCGCGTACGGCAGCCACGTCGTGCGTCTGGGCTGGAGCCCGATCGGCGCGAAGGCGACGGAGTGGACCGCGCCGCTCGCGTTCGACGTCGTGGAGGTCTCGTCGGACGTCGGCGTGACCGCGAAGCGGATCGCGGATCGCCGCTATACGTTCTCGATCGCGAACGCGACGAAACGCGCGCTGCAGATCGGCGGGCTGTTCACGATGCAGAAGGACGTTAGTGGCGCGTGGGCGGAGCTGTCGCCGATGGACGCGAGCTGCGACGTGGCACCGCCGACGTGCATCACGCTCGAGCCGGGCAAGCCGTTCGAGACGAGGGAGTGGGAGGGGATGTCGTGCTCGCGCTGCGGGTGCTCGGCGAACGTGGTCGTGCCGCCGGGAAACTACCGCCTCGTCGTGCACTCGTGCGACGGCAAGCGCGATTACGTCGGCGGGGCGATCACGCTGCTGCGCTGAACAGCGACTTCATCGCCGCCGGATCGTTCGTCATGATGCCGTCGGCTCCCAGCGCGAGCAGGCGCTCGGCCTCGGCCGGCTCGTCGATGACCCAGTAGTCCACGCGCAGCCCGACGCTGTGGCACTTGGCGACGAATGCGGCGCGGTCGAATCGGATCGGGCCGTACTTGGTCGGTACCTGCGCCGCCACGCCGGTGCGCGGTAGCTGCCGCCAGGCAAGAGCTGGCAACGACAGCAGCGACACCACCTCGCTCCTCGAGAGCGCGGTTTCGCCGGCGTAGCCGCGCTTGCGGACCTCGGTCAGCGTCTTGAGCTGGAAGCTCGCGATCGTCACGCGCGATGCCGCGCCGAGCCGGCCGAGCAGATCGAGCGCGGCATCGGCGGCGCCGGCCTTGAGGTCGACGTTGACGTGCACGCTCGTGAACGTGACGAGCACCTCCTCGAACGTCGGCACGCGGATGCCCTTGCCGGCGAACGGCCGGGTGCCGTCGGCGGCGAGAAACCCCCAGCCGGCATCGAGCCGCTGCGTGTCCGGAAGATCGAGGTCGGCCCACGCGAGCTGCGCGCCGCACGTGCGCAGCGCGGTGTCGTCGTGCGCGACGATCAGGTGGCCGTCGCGCGTGAGGTGAACGTCGAGCTCGAGCGCGTCGACGCCGACCTCGACCGCGCGCTCGAACGCGGGCATCGTGTTCTCGGGCCGCTCGGCGGAGGCGCCGCGATGCGCGTAGAGGCGACGCGCGTGCGCGGTCACGATTCTTCTTCGAGCTTGAGCGCCTTCGCCGGCATCGGCGGCGGGCGCGGATCGCTGACCTGGATGACCTCGACCGCGTACTTGATGTCCTTGTCGGCGAGCGGATGGACGAGCCGGACCTCGACCTCGTCGCCGGTGACCTTCACGATCTCGAGGATCACGTTCATGTGCGCCTTGTCGGCGCCGGCCGCCACCATGCGAGCGCCCGGGTCGAGCTTCGCGTCCGTGGGGAAATCCGTCCGCTTCATCTTCTTGAGCGGATGCATCTTCGGATTGCCGAACGCGTCCTTCGCCTTGAGCACGCCCTCCCGCTTCGCCCCTTTTTCGAGCCCTTCGAGCACGGTCTCGAGCCCGGGCAGCATGGTGCCGGCACCCTGGATGAACTCGACCGTGCTCTTCTCGAGCTGCTGGCCGCCGGCGACGGACAGGTCGACCTTGAGCTGTATGCGACGTCCCTTCTCGATCTTCACCGTCAGGAAGTTATCGGATCGCGTCGCGAACCGCGACAGCGGCGCGCGCCGATCCGTGAACGGTTGGATGCGCGGCGCGGTGTCGCGGAAGTCGCCACGCGGACTTGCAAAAGTTGGTCGGCTGGCACAGAAGCAGCACAATAGGTTCCCCGTCGTGCCCCGCCTGTTGTTCCCCACTCCGCAGCGCTTCGCGCTACTGCGCGCCCTGGCAAAGCCAGGGCTTGCGATCCTCGTCGTGCTTGCCGCCGCCTGCCACTCCGCCGGCCGTCCCGATGTTCGCGTCGTCGGCGCCCGCCAGGAGATCGTGTTCGTCCAGGTCTCGAACCCGGCGAGCCAACCGATGCGGCTCACCAAGCTCGACTACACGTTCCTGGCCGAGAACCGCACGATCTACAAGAACACGATCGAGCTCGCCGAGCGCGAGGTGCCGGCGGGTCAGGCGATCGTCGTCGAGGTGCCGCTCGAATCGGACGACAAGGAGCCGATGACGCTCGAGGGCACGCTCACCACCGAGCTCGACCAGATCGTGCGCATCTTCCAGGTACAGGCCCAGGTTCAACCACACTGAGCCTTGCAACCTACCCGCTGCCGGCGCCCACTAGACGGCATGCGAATCCTCCTGCTCGTGCTCTGCGCCGTCACGCTCGTGGCGACCGCGTTCGCAGATCCGAAGTACGGTCGTCAGGTTCGATACGGCGGGCCCCACCCGATCCCGAAAAGCGAGGGCGGTGGGATGTGTTACATCGAAGGCCCGCACGTCCACGTCTACGCGGCCAACGAGCTCGAGTACCGCGTTCACGGCGACGACGAGGTGTTCGTGGGCGATCCGGTCGCCTACGGCTGGGACGGGCCGAAGTACTCGTACAGCGGGCCGCATCCGATCATCGTCGGCCACACCGAGGAGTACTGCTACATCCAGGGCCCGCACTTTCACGCGTTCATGCCGCCCGAAGGCCCCGACTTCAAGGTGGTCGGCGGCGCGTACTTCTACGTCGGCACGCCGCCCCAGGTGATGATCGACGCGCGCCCGCGCTTCGTCGGCATCAACGAGGTGTATCGACCGATGGTCTACACGCGGCCGGTCATCGCGGTCGCGCCGCCCGAGGGCTGGATCGGCGTGCGCGCCGAGTTCGCAGCACCGGGAGTGGTCGTCGAAGGTCGGCACGGCGAGGTCATCGCGCCGGCGCCGGGCGTCGGTGTCGGGATCGAAGCGGGCGTCCACGTCGCGCTGCCGCCACCGCCGAGCGTGCACGTCGGGATCGGCGTCGGAATCGGCGGGCCGGCGCCGGTCGTCGTCGGCCCGGCACCGCGGCCGGTCGTGATCGAGCGTCACGACGTCGGCCCGGCACCGCGGCCGGTCGGTCGCCACGACGGCTGGGGCAAGGGGCACCGATGAAGCGCGCGGCCCTGGTCCTCGTGCTCGCCGCCGCGTGCGGCAAGAGCGACAAGACCGACGACAACGCGGCGAAGCCCGGGCCGAGCGGGTCGGGCGCGCGCGACGCCGCGATCGCCGCGTGGAAGAACGGCGGGCTCGCGATCACCGACTTCAAGCCCCAGGCCGCACCGGTCGGCAAGGACTGCGCGGCCGGAACCGTGGCCAAGCTCGACGTGCTCGTGTGCAACTTCGACTCGGCCGACGACGCGGCGAAGGCCGCCGACCTCGGCCTGCAATGGGTCGGCGACACCACCGGCCAGTCGCAAGCGCGCGGCTCGCTCGTGATCGCGGTCGCCGATCGGCACAAGGCTGATCCGCATGGTAAGACGATCAAGCAGATCTTCGATCTGGCGTCGAAGTAGCACTCCTGGGCGCCGGAGGATCTATGACGAAGTTAGTCTTGGTCGTCGTCGCGCTCGCCGCGTGCGCCACGACCTACGCCACGGCCCAGCGCGAGCTGGGCCTCGAGGAGCGGACCAACATGGAGCTCGGCATGCTTCGCGAGCGCAACCCGAGCCTCGCGCCGATCCTGCGCGACTCGTTCGCGTTCGCGGTGTTCCCGAGCGTCGGTGAAGGCCAGATCGGGACGGGCGGCGCGTACGGCCATGGCGTGCTCTACGTGAATGGCTTGCCGGCCGGGTTCGTCGCGATGCACCAGCCGGCGAGCGGCCTCGATCTACAGGGCCGCACGTACACCGAGGTGCTGCTGCTGCGCGATCAGGACCACGTCGAGGAGCTGAAGGCCGGCCAGCTCGACCTCGTCGACGCTCCGGTCGTGTTCATGCGCGAGGGGCGCGACATCTCGACCGCCGGCATCCCGGGCACGGTCGCGCTGATCGAGCAGCGCGGCGGCGCGCGCCTCGGCGTGTCGGTCGCGGGGCAGCAGATCGTGTACGAGCCGCGCGGGTAGTGATAGCTTGCGCGCCACATGACGTGGTCCGCGCTCGCCGACAAGGTTCTCGCAGGTGCCGCGCCGTCGCGCGACGAAGCGCGCGCGGTGCTGCACGCGCCCGACGAGGAGCTGCTCGCGCTGCTCGACGCCGCGTATCGCGTGCGCCGCGCGCACTGGGGCCGGCGCGTCTCGCTGCACGTGCTCGAGAACGCGAAGCTGGGCGCGTGCCCCGAGGATTGCGGGTTCTGCTCGCAGTCGTCCAAGCACATGTCGCCGAGCGGCGAGGCGCCGATGAAGTCGGTCGACGAGCTCGTAGACGGTGCGCGCCGCGCCCACGCCGCGCGCGCCAAGCGCTACTGCATGGTCACCGCGACGCGCGGGCCGTCGCAGCGCGATCTCGACACGATCTGCGAGGCCGCGCAGCGCATCAAGCGCGAGCTCGACATCGAGCTGTGCGCCTCGCTCGGCCTCTTGACCGAGGCGAAGGCGAAGCGGCTCGCCGACGCCGGCGTCGATCGCTTCAACCACAACCTCGAGACCAGCGAGCGCCACTACGACGCGATCGTGTCGACGCACACCTGGCGCGACCGCGTCGCGACGGTGCAGCTCGCGAAGGCCGCCGGCATGGACACGTGCTGCGGCGGCATCGTCGGGCTCGGCGAGAGCGAGGACGACCTGCTCGACCTCGCGTTCGCGCTGCGCGAGCTCGATGTCGACTCGGTGCCGGTCAACTTCCTCGACGCGCGGCCGGGCACGCCGCTCGCCGGGCGGCCGCTCGTCGCGCCGGGCTTCGCGCTGCGCGCGCTATGCATGTTCCGGTTCGTGCATCCCCGCACCGACCTCCGCGTCGCGGGCGGCCGCGAGCTCACGCTGCGCGCGCTGCAGGCGTTCGCGCTGTACCCGGCGAACTCGATCTTCACGCAGGGCTACCTGACGACCGGCGGCGCGACGGCGCAGGCCGATCACGAGATGATCCGCGACGCCGGCTTCGAGCTCGAGCTCGCATCGGGCGAGACGGTCGCGGCGGATCCGGCGGCGGTCGCACACCTGCGCCGCCAGTCGTTACCCGTCGCGCCGTCCTAGTTGCGTGAGATACTGGGATCGTGGGCCGCATCCTCGTGCTCGCGCTCGCGCTGGTCGCCGGCTGTTACCGCGCGGTCGATTACGAGCGCTGCTCGCTGGCGTGCGGTCCGGGCGGCGAGTGCCCGGGCGCGCTCGTGTGCAACACCGAGCAGCGGTGCGCGGCGAGCAGCGACGATAGCTGCGTCGGGGCCGACGCCGGCATGATGCCCGACAGCTCGGCGTCCGACGACGGTTTCGGGAGCGCCTCGTGCTCGCGGTGGATCGACAAGCTGTGCGTCTCGGGCAGCGGAGTGATGAAGCTGTCGGGCATGTTCGACACCTCGGAGTGCATGCCCGTCATCCAGACGGGTGGCGGCCCGTACTGCCTCGTCACCGCGGATACGATCGAGATCTCGCTCGGACAGACCTTTACCGCGACCGGGACGATGCCGATCGCGTTCGCCGCCACGAACATCGCGATCGACGGCACGCTGGACGTCAGCAGCACCGCCTCGCGCAGCGGCGCGGGCGCCGACGATGCCGCCTGCGCGCTCGGGGTCCTTCCGACGATGGCGGCGGGCGGTGCGGGCGGCAGCTTCGGCACGGTCGGTGGCCAGGGCGGTGACGCGCGTAGCTCCGTGGATGGCGGCCAGCCGGCGGCTGCCAGCGCGTCGCCGACATTGCTGCACGGCGGCTGTCCTGGACAGGCCGGCGCGACCACCACCGCGCCCGGCGGTGCGGGCGGGGGCGGTGTCTGGCTGTTCGCGACCGCCACGATCGCGATCTCCGGCGAGATCGATGCGGGCGGCGCCGGTGGCACCAGCGTCGCCTCGGCCATCGGCAGCGGTGGCGGCGGCGGCGGCGGCGCGGGCGGCATGATCGGGATCGAGGCGCCGGCGATCACGCTCATGGGCAGCACGCTCGCCGCGAACGGCGGCGGCGGCGGCGGCGGTAACGCGAAGGACCTTGCCGGCGGCAACGGCAGCGACGGAGCCCAGACCGCGGCTGCGAGCGGCGGAGCCGGGGCACAGGACGGCTCCATGTTCGATGGCTCCGGCGGCTCCGGCGCCTTCGCCGACAGCGCGGGCAAGCTCGGTAGTTCGGCGGCCCCAGCGGGCGGCGGCGGAGGTGGTGGCGAGGGCGCGATCTACGTGAAGGGGACGATCGATTCGATGCCCGCTCAATGCTCTCCCACGGCGATGTGACGTGCTACGCCACGGCCATGCGCATCGATCGCGTGTACACGCGTGGCGGAGATCGCGGCGAGACCTCGCTCATCGGCGGCGAGCGCGTCTCGAAGGCGGATCCGCGGCTCGAGTGTTACGGCACGATCGACGAGCTCAATGCCGTGCTCGGGCTCGTCGTCGAAGCGCTCGCGCAGTCGGCGGCGGGCCCGCATGTCACGCCGATCGTGCGGCGCGTGCAGAACGAGCTGTTCAACCTCGGCTGCGAGCTCGCGACGCCCGATCTCGAGCAGCGCACGAAGCTGCCGCGCATCGCCCAGCACCACGTCGACGCGCTCGAGCGCGACATCGACGCGGTCAACGACGACCTGCCGGCGCTCAAGTCGTTCGTGCTGCCCGGCGGCGGCTGGGCGTCGGCGTATTTCCACCTCGCGCGCACGGTATGCCGGCGCGCCGAGCGGCTCGTCGTCGCACTCGCCGACGACACGCACGCGCTCGACGTGGCGTACCTGAATCGGCTGTCCGACGCGCTGTTCGTGTGGGGGCGCTGGTGCGCGCTGCGCGACGGCAAGGACGAGCCGCTGTGGGACTCGCGCGGAACGTAACCGCGCGTATACTGCAGCGCCGTGTCAGAGCCCGCGAAGCCATCCGAGAGCGCGAAGCAACTCGCCGCCGAAGAGGAGAAGGCGAAGGCGCGCTTCGAGAAGGCGATGACCGAGCTGCGCGAGGGCGCGTATCGCTTCAGCTCGCGCGCGCGGGGCCAGAGCGAGCTCATCATCGAGGAGCTGATCGATCCCGAAGGCGACACCGTGAAGTCGCTCGCCGAGGTCGAAGGCGAGCCGGGCGCGGTCGCGCTCGCGCAATCGCTCGAGCTGATCACGTTCGACACGTGGCTGTTCGGGCAGATCGGCGACAAGGACGCGCTCGATCTCAAGGCCGAGGACCACTGGGAAGTGTGGTTCACGTTCGGCGCGTGGATCGGCGAGACGCTGCGGCGCCGCCACGGCGGCCACTGGCTGATGATGGGCGACGATCCGCATACGTGGCGGGTCGGATTCTCGAAGCTGTTCCTCGAGATCGCGCCGTTCGTGTTCGCCGAGCAGCTGATGCGCATGGGCTCGGGCGCGACGCGCAAGATGGTGACCGAGATCGAGCGCATCCGGCAGCAGCACGATCCCGATGTCACGATCACGACGCGCGTGCCGTTCGCGGAGGGCAAGGCGGAGCTGGCGGCGGCGACGCACGCGGCGCTCGACGACGTCGTGCGCGTGCTGCGCGAGAACGAGCACGTCGCGCTGGTCGCGATCGACGGTCACTGCGACGCGAGCGAGGCCGAAGGCGAAGACGCCCGGCGCGCGCTCGGCCAGCGCCGCGCCGACGCGGTGCACGCGTATCTCGTGGCGAAGAAGGTCGATGCCAGGCGGATCGTCGCCAAGACGCTCGGCGCGTCGCATCCGGTCGAGCGCACCGGCGATGCGCCGGCCGACCCCGCCGCGAATCGCCGCGTCGACTTCGACATCCTCGAGGAACGCGAGCGCCGCGTGCTCGACCGCTACCTCGCGCAGCACTACATCCGCTTGCACACCGTGCCGGTCGGGCAGTGGATGGCGATGGACTTCGCGACGTTCGCGCGGCTGTGGAACGAGGCGCCGGTCGAGAAGCTGATCGCCGAGGTCAAGGACAAGGGCCCGCGGCTCGGCCCGCAGAACGCGCCGATGATCGAGCAGATCGTCGCGGCGCTGTCGCGCGCGAAGCAGGATCAGCCGGTGGCGAAGCAGACCGGCGATCGCGCGCTGTTCGAGGCGATCGCGCAGATCGTGTCGCTGCGGCGCGCGACCGCGCCGGTCGCGATCGACATCCTGGAGCGCGTCGTGATGCCGGCGCTGCACGTCGGCATTCCCGACAAGTTCCCGCCGCTCGACGAAGATGACCTCGCGAATCTCCGCAAGGGCGTCGAGCTGTTCGCGTTCTTCGTCGAGGTCAACCCGCACAAGTTCCAGGCCGACGACGAGGGCTTCCTCGGCTCGATCCCGCACGACGCGCTCGGCACGCCGTACGCCGATCGCAACCAGCTCGAGATCGGCAAGGGCGACTGGGTGATCGTCAATCCCGCGCACTTCATGCCGATGCTGCAGGACTTCGATCCCCAGAAGCTGCTCGACAAGTACGACGAGTTCGTGAAGTACATCGCATCGATCCCCGAGGCGCCGCGCCGCCGCGACGACGGCCGCATGCTCGCCGAGCTCGCCGTGCGCGCGCTCGCCGACCTCAAGGGCTGCGTCGCGACCGCCGCCGCGAACAAGGATGCGCTGCTGTTCCGCCTGCTGCCGCCGCCCGGCTGAGCATCAATTCCTCTGCGGGAAGCTCTTGTCGCGCGGCGCGACGATCGAGCTGTCCTTCGGTACGAAGCGAAGGCTCGGCGAGTCGCCGCAACAGAGGTCGTCGGCCTTCACGTGCTCGATCGGATCGGTTGCGAGCAGTAGCTCCGGCGGGTTCGCCCCGTCGGCACGGCACACCTGCACCGCGACCTTGCGCGTCGCCACCGTCCAGTGGCCTCGCTTCCACCCGCTTTCGCCGCCGGCCGAGGCGCGGGTCGCGGTGGCCGGCGCGACGTCCATCATCTGCGGCTTGCACGCGTATCGCGTTTCGGTCCCGTCGGAGGCCGTCAGCGTCACACCCAGGTCGGCGCCGCGCGACACCGCGAGCTTCCAGTGCGTCGTGGTGCCGTCGATCCACGCGGCGCGCGCCCGGCCGTCGCGAGCTCGCTCGGTGCTGACCATCGTGCCGGCCGTTTCGTCGAGGACGAACGTCACCACGCTCTCGTGATTCGATTCGATGCCGCTCGAATAGACGCGATACATCCAGTGCGCGGCGCTGGGCGACGACGACGGATGCGATGGCGGAGCAGACGGCGGTGGCCCGATGGTACCGGTGACTTTCCACACGCCGGCGACGCAGCTCAGCTTGTTGGCGGCGCAGTGGCCGTACCAGCAGCCGTCGGACGGCAGCTTGTTCGCGTCGCACTTGCCGCCCACCGCGGGCTGATCGCCCGGGCAGCCGTCGGGCCGGACTTTCGGCGTGCATTGCCAGATCGCCTCCGAGATCGGCAGCGGCGGTCGCATCACGCCGCTGCAGATCTGCGGGACGGCGCACTCGCAATGGCCTTCGGGATACGCGCACGGCGGCGGCAGCGTGTCGCCGATCGCGCACTTGCCGCCCTCGGCCGCATGCTTGAAGTCGGTGGGGCACGTCTTCGGTCGCGGTGAATCCGCGCGCGCGACGGACGACGCGAACGCGATGATCAGGACGAGCTCAAGCCAGCGATGCATCCGGTCCTCTCAACGGTAATGACACGACGAAGCGCGCGCCGCCGCTCGGCGCGCGCTGCGGCGACACGGTGACATCGCCGCCGTGCTCGATCGCGATCTTGCGCGCGATCGCGAGGCCGAGGCCGGTGCCGGTCGATTTCGACGTCACGTACGGCTCGAAGATGCGGTCGCGATCGGCGGCCGCGACGCCCTTGCCCTGATCGTCGACCGTGATCAGCACGTTGTCACCGCCGGGCTCGGCGCGCCACGCGACCACGACCTTGCCTTCGGTTCCGGCTTCGACACCGGCGTGGTGGCCGTTCTCGACCAGGTTCGCGAGCACGCGCTTGAGCAGGAGCTTGTCGGCGCGCACCGTGACCGGCTGGTCGGGCGGCTCGAGAATGATCTTCTGCGCGAGCACCGGATCGAGCCGGAGCTCCTCGATCAAGTCGGCGAGCGCGAGCGGCGCCTTCTCGACTTTCGGCAGCTGGCCGAGCGTGCGGAACGTATCGACGAGCCGGCGCAGGCTCGCGATCTCTTCTTCGACGATCTCCTTCGCCTCCTGCAACTGCTGTTTGAACCGCGCATCGTCGCCCTTGTACGACGACACCGTCTGCTGCACCGCGAGCTGGATCGGTGTGAGCGGATTCTTGATCTCGTGCGCGAGCCGGCGCGCGACGTCCTGCCACGCGCCGATGCGCTGCAGGTACGCGACCTGGCCGCGCGTCTGGGCGAGATCGTCGAGCATCGTGTTGAACGCGCTGCCGAGCTCGGCCATCTCGTCGTCGCCGCGCAGCTCGACGCGCGCACCGATCTCGCCGCCGCCGACCCTGCGCGCGGTCGAGACCAGCGCCTCGATGCGGCGCGTGACGAACCGGGACGCGATCAGCCCGAACGCGATCGCCGCCGCGGTCGCGATCGCCATCACGACGAGGAACACCGTGCGGTAGTCGTTCGGCAGCTGCTCGGTGCGGATCTTGTCGATCTGGCGCGAGGCATCGACCTGCCGCTTGAGCTCCTGATAGTCGTCTTGCAACGCATCGGGCACCTCGAACGTGAGGCGCAGCGTCGCGCCCGACGTTCCGAGCGGCTGGTCGAGCACGAGGTCGCGGTAGCGCTCGGCGAGCGGGCGCGACGCGTCCGCGACCGACGTGCCGTCGCCGCGCAGCATCGAGATCGCGCGCAGGTGCGACTCTTGGGCGGATTCCTCGTCGAGGATCTTGTCGAGGTTCGCGGTCTTGCGATCGAGCGCGAGCAGCGCGGGGCGGCGGGACAGCCGATCGGCGACCTCGGCGTGCAGGTTCTTCGTGGTCACGAACAGGTCGCGATACACGTCGAGCGACTTCTCCATCGTCGCGACGAGGTCGGAGGCCTGGTTCGCGTACGAGCTCGCCGCGTGCGACGAGATCGTGTCGATCATGACGTAGCTCGCGACCAGCGGTAGCATCACGATCACGAGCAGCGCCACGACGAGCTTCCACTGCAGGCCGATCCGACGGGCGCGCTTGGTCATGGCTTGGTCCGGAAGAACGGTTGCGACAACAAGCGCAGCGGCGGGCGATCCGCCTCCGCGATCTTGGGGTTGACGAACACCGACACGAAGCTGCCGAAGAACGTGCCGCCTCGATCGAGCCCGCCGCCGTTCGACTGCGACAGCCAGCGCCGCACCTCGGCCAGCGTCTTCTTGTCGACGGGATTCAGGTCGGCGCGCATCGCGACGTAGAACACGTTCGTGCTCGGATCGCCGTACGGAATGTCGGCGACGTCCGCGATCGGCAGATCCTCGATCGTCGTGATCAGCTTCAGCGCCTCGGCCGGCGACCTCACCTTGATCGGCTTCTGGTCGTCCGCGAGCCTCACGGTGTAGATCTCGTCCCACATGTCGTAGACCACCGAACGCACGACCGGCGTGTACGCGACGACGTCGGTCGAGCCCTGCGCATAGACCCAGATCCGCAGCTGCACGGTGGTGACGAACCCGGAGCTGAGCGCCTGGAATGCGGCGGAGTCGAACAGCTTCGTGATCTTCGCCGACACCGTGAGCACGTTGCCCCGCTCGACGATCTTCATGTGTTGCAGCTCGGGGCGGTCGTCGTTGTCGTCGTCGGCGCGCGCGTTCGGCGCCGCCGCGACGATCGCGATCGCGAGTGCCGCCACAAACCACGTGCGCAGACGGAGCCCGTATCGGATCCCGCCTCCCTCGGGTCGGTCGGCTCGCGTGGCGCTCGCCTGTACGGAAAAGACGGCTCGCATACGCTCGCCTAGCGCAGCCGCCCCAGCGCGTTGCCGATCGTCAGCTCGAAGATGCCGATGTCGGTATCGATGCGCAGTCCTGCATCGGCGTAGAGGTCGATCGGCAGCGCGTCCCACACCGAGGTGTCGCGCAGACGCACCTCGTCGGAGTCGGCGAGGCCCCACAGGCCGACCGCGACGAACGCGTCGCCGCCGTAGACGCGGTTCGCGCCGGTGCCGCGGAAGATCCGGCGCGCGACCTCGATCGTCGCGACGCCCCCGACGTCGCCGTATTGCGGCTTGATGTCGCGCGTGCCGAGGATGTCGAACGGCTGTGCGGTCGACAGCACGAGCCCGAGCGCGCGCGGGGTGAGCTGGGGGTCGACGTCGGAGATGTACAGGCGATCGAAGCGCGGCGCCTCGCCGATCACGACGCCGCCGACGAGCCGCGCGCCGACCGTCCAGCGCTCGTCGTCGATCGGCCACCAGTGCTCGTAGCGGCCGAAGAACGTCGCGAAATTGTAGTCGGAGCCGATCGCGTCGGTCCCGACCTCGGCCGCGAGCATGATGCGGTCGCCCGAGTGCGGCAGCACCGGATCGGGCCGGGTGTCGCGATCGAAGCCGAGACCGGCCGTCACGACGCGACTCTCCCCGGGGAGCAGGTGCAGGTCGACCGGCGCGACGACACCGCCGGGCAGGACCTGCGTCGGCGCGACCGGCAGGTCCGCGCTGATCTCCTCGGCGCGCAACGTCATCGCGATGCGCGACAGTGCCGACAGATCGTAGGTCGCGCCCCAGCGCCCGCCGAAGCGGCGGTACGGGAACGCGTTGAAGTCGCTCGGGTCGTCGCCGGTGCCGGCGACGCGGTACGGATCGCTGCCGTGCACGAGCGTGAGCGAGCCTTGCGCGCCCCACCGCGTGCCGAGCAGCGACGCGTCGGCGAGCCGCAGCTCGCCGGCCCATTGATCGCGGCTGCCCGCGACGTTGCCGTGCGCCGCGTAGATCACGCCGCCGCCGATCGAGACGCCCATGCCGAGCAGGTTGCGCTCGCCGATGTCGGTGCCGAACCAGTACGGCGAGTACGGGTTCGTGCCGAACCACAACCGGTTGAGCACGAACGTGCCGCGCTCGACGACGTGGATCTCGAGAATGACCTGGCCGCGCGCCGAGCCCTTGCGCATCGCGAGCGTGACGTCGCGGAAGTAACCGAGCGCGAGCACCTTGAACCGCGTGTCGCGCAGCCGGCGATCGCTCGAGTGCAAGATGTCGCCGGGCTGGATCGGCAGCGCGCGGCGAATGATCTCGGATTGCGTCGCGGTGTTGCCGGTGATCTCGATCGCCTCGATGAAGATCAGCGGGCCGATCTCGTCGTCCTCGTGGAGCGGTTCGTCATCTTCGGCGGGCTCCTGCTCGGGCTCGGACTCGGGCTCGGCCTGCGCCGGCGCCGTACCGGCGGGTTGCGGCGCCTCGACCGGCTGCGGCGGGTCGTCGGCGTGCGCGATAGCGGGGAGCGCGAGCTGCGCGAGCAACGCGAGCACGAACGCGACCGGAAGACGCGGCACCGAGGTCAGCGTAGCGCAGCGTTCCTACCCGGTGCTACCTTTGCCGTCGTGGCCCGCGGATCGGTGCTGGTCCTCCTGTGCATGCTGGCGGCGTGCAGCGACGTGCGCGACTTTCGCGGCACGTGGACCGGTCCGCGCGTCGGCGAGGCAAGCGTGCTCCGGGTCGGCATCGCCGACAACGCGACCGCCACGCTCGTGATCGCCGACGTCGATACCCACCAGTTCTCGGGCACGATCGCGGTCGACGGCGTGGTCGCGCTGGCGACGCCGGTCGCGTCGATGCCCGCGGCCGAGGCCGACGTGCTCGCGACCACGACGTGGAGCGGGTCGCCGTTGCACGTGTACTTCGGCTTCTTCGCGGTGCCCGACGGCCACGGCGACGCGCTCGCGGTCGTCGCGCTGTACGACGACCGCCGCGTCGAGCTGCGCGTGTTGCGCGGTGGCACGCTGCCGCTGTACGGCATCTTCGCGCTCGCCGAGGGTTCGCCGTGAGGTGCCCGCGCTGTCAGGCCGAGCTCCGCCCCGATGCGCGGTTCTGCCCGGCCTGCGGTACTGCGAACGCGCCCACCGAGGCGAACGTGCAGCCGGCCGCGAGCGAGCCCGATCTCGTCGGGCGCGTGATCGGCAACAATTTCCGCATCCTCGCCAAGCTCGGCGAGGGTGGGATGGGCGCGGTGTATCGCGGCGAGCAGATGTCGCTGCGCAGGCAGATCGCGATCAAGCTGCTCAAGCCCGACGTGTCGCAAAATCAGATGCTCGTGCGTCGCTTCAACGCCGAGGCCGCGGCGGTCGCGAAGCTCCACCATCCGAACACCGTCAACATCATCGAGTTCGGGCAGGACCGCGACGGCACGCTGTTCATCGCGATGGAGCTGATCGAGGGCCGCTCGCTGCGCAAGGTCGTGCATCACGAAGCGCCGCTGTCGCCGCAGCGCGCGCTCGCGATCGCGGCGCAGATCGCGGATTCGATCGCCGACGCGCACGCGCACGACCTCGTCCACCGCGATCTCAAGCCCGACAACGTGATGCTGCAGGACCGCGGCCGCCAGCGCGACGTCGTGCGCGTGCTCGATTTCGGCATCGCGAAGCTGCGCGACGACTCGCGCGCGACGCAGGCCGCGATGACGCAGGCCGGCGACATGCTCGGTACGCCGCAGTACATGGCGCCCGAGCAGATCAAGGGCGAAGCGATCGACGGCCGCGTCGACATCTACGCGCTCGGTTGCATCATCTACGAGCTGGTCACGGCGCGGCAGCCGTTCGAGGCGACGACCGTCATGCAGATGCTGTCCAAGCATCTGATGGAGGCGCCGATCGCGCCGAGCGCGCGCCGTCCCGATCTCGCGATTCCGCCCGAGATCGATCGGCTCGTGTTGACCGCGATGATGAAGGATCCGCGTGCGCGGCCGCCGACGATGGACGCGTACGCGGAGGCGATCGCTCAGGCGAGGGCCGCGCTGCCGCCCGATCCGAGCGTGCAAGCCACCGGTGCGCGCTCGGCCGTCGTCGGCGCGGCGGCGGTGCCGACGCCGCCCGCGTATTCGGCGGGCGGTGCGATGTCGGGCATCATGCAGCCGACACCGAATGTGATGTCGCCGAATCAGCCGCTCGCGGTGATGCCGGTCGCGGCGATGACACCGATCCCGCCCACGCAGCGCGTCGCGCCCACGCAGCTCGTCACGCGCAAGAGCGGCGGCGGCGGCATGAAGATCGCGATGTTCGTGATCGGCGGCGTCGCGCTCGCCGGCGTCGCGGTCGGCGTCGGGCTCGCGATGCGGCGGTCCGATAATCCGGGCGCGCACGACGACAAGCGCGGCGACAAGCACGACGACACGCCGAAGCGGCCCGAACCCGACCCGAGCATGCCGGACCCGTGGGCGGTGAAGGAGCACCAGCCGTCGCCCGATGAGCCCGAGAGTCCGTTCCCGGTGCAACCCGCGCCGAAGTTCACGCCGGCCCCACCCGCGCCGCATGTCGTGCCGAGAACACCGACCGGAAATGCCGAGAAGGTCGTCGCGATCCAGGGCGTCAAGCTCCACTTCCCGAGCGACTTCTCGTACGCGTGGAATCAGGGCGTCATGGTCGCGCACAACTCGACGATGCCTCTCTTGATCATGGCATTCGCGATCAACCTGCCGGCGAACGACCCCAAGACGCTCGACACGTACGTGAAGCAAACCGGGCTCACGCTCGACGGGACGTCGACCGCGAACGTGGCGGGAACGACGCGCCCGGCCGCGGCGCTGCACGGCGTCCTGGGCGGGCAACCGATCGCGCAGGCCGTCGTCGAGCTCGCAGGCCCGAGCTATCACATCGGGCTCTCGTTCACCGTGCCGCTCGCCCAGGCGCAGAACAAGCAGCTGCTCACCTGGGGCGACGACTTCCTGGCGCACCACGTGACGCTGCCCTGACCGGTGGCTAACGGTTAGACTGCGGCCATGACGCCCGAAGCGAAGGCCGCGATCCGCCTCACGCAATACGCCCGCGGCGGCGGTTGAGCCGCCAAGCTCCGGCTCGGCGAGCTGGCACACGTGCTTCACGAGCTGCCGACCGGCGGCACGGGAGCCGTGCGCCCGGATGTCGTCGTCGATCACGCGTACTCCGACGACGCCGCGATCGTGCGCGCGCCAAGCGGCCGCGACCTCGTGCTCACCGCCGACGTGATCGCGCCGCTCGTCGACGATCCGGCCGCGTTCGGCGCGATCGCGGCCGCGAACTCGCTGTCGGACGTGTGGGCGATGGGCGGCGAGCCGCGGTTCGCGCTCAACCTCGTGTTCTTTCCCGACGACCAGCTGCCGCTCGCCGTGCTCGACGAGATCCTCGCGGCGGGCGCGCGCACGTGCGCCGAGGCCGGCGTCGCGATCGTCGGCGGTCACTCGGTGCGCGACGCCGAGGTCAAGTACGGGTTGTCGGTCACCGGCGATGTCGCGCCCGGCGAGCTGTGGTCGAATCGCAGCGCGCGCGCCGGCCAGGTGCTCGTGCTCACCAAGGCGCTCGGCACCGGCGTGATCGGCCAGGCGATCAAGAAGGGCACGGCGAGCGAGGCCGCGGCGACCGCGGCGATCCGCTCGATGACGACGCTCAACGCGAGCGGCGCGCGCATCGGCCACGCGCACGGCGTCACCGCAGCCACCGACATCACCGGCTTCGGGCTGCTCGGCCATCTGCGCAACGTCGTGCTCGGGTCGAACGTCGCCGCGACGATCGAGCTGGCCGCGCTGCCGCTGCTCCCCGATGCGAAGGAGCTGATGCGCGCGAAGGTGTGCCCGGCCGGCAGCAAGGCGAACCGCGCGTTCGTCGCGGCCGAGACCGCGTGGCACGGCGGCGGGCCGCTCGCGGCCGAGCCCGCCGACGACAGCGACCGCGAGCTCTACGCCTCGCTCGCGTGCGACGCGCAGACCAGCGGCGGGTTGCTCTTGTGCGTCCCTTCCGCGCGCGCCGCGGCGTGCGTCGACGAGCTGCGCGCCGCCGGCTTGCCGGCCGCCGCGATCGGCGCGCTACACGACCGCAGTTCCGCGCCGCCGATCACGCTAGTGTAACGCGAGCTCGCGTAAGCTTCGCGGCCATGACGCCTCGGTTTGCGAACGGGTTGGTTCTCGCGTGCATCGTCGCGTGCAACGGCTCGGCCGCGCCGCCACCGCCCGCCGAGCCGGTGTCCGCGCCGGCGCCGCCGCCGGTAACGCCCGCCGCGTCGGCGCGTTCGCCAAGCGGCATCTGGCTCGGCACGCTGCACGCCGGCAAGGTCGCGCTGCGAGTCCAGCTCCGTCTCGATCTCGTGACGGCGACGTGCGCGCTCGATAGCCTCGATCAACATGCCGTCGGCATCCCGTGCACGGCGTCGTTCACCGGAACCGCGCTGAAGGTCGACGTGCCCGCGGTGAAGGGAACGATGCAGGTGACCTTGTCGGTCGATGGCAACGCGCTCGACGGCACGTGGACGCAAGGCGAGCCGCTGCCGCTGACGATGACGCGCCAGCTCGCCGCGATCGAGCCCAAGCCGCCCGCGATCGATCCCGCGCTGCCGCCAGTGGACGTTGCCCACATCCAAGAAGTGCTCGACAAGGACCTCGCCGCCGCGCTCGCGAGTGGCGGCGAGCTCGCACCCGGCACCGACGCGGGCGTCACGATCGGCGTCGTGCAGCACGGCGTCCGCCGCATCTTCTCGTACGGCACCGCGAAGCCGGATTCGGTGTTCGAGATCGGATCGGTGACGAAGACGTTCACCGGGCTTCTGCTCGCGCAGCTCGTCGAGCAGAAGAAGGTGCGGCTCGACGAGCCGGTTCGCAGCCTGCTGCCGGCGGGGACGGTCGCCGCGCCATCCGGGCCCGAGATCACGCTCGTGGATCTCAGCGCGCAGCACTCGGGCTTGCCGCGGATGCCCGATAACTTCGCTCCGAGCAACCCGAGCGATCCGTACGCCGACTACGACAAGAAGCTCCTGTTCGCGTTCATCGCGAGTCACGGCGTCGCGCTGCCGGCCAAGCCCGAGTTCGAGTATTCGAACCTCGGCGTCGGGCTCCTCGGCGAGGCGCTCGCCGAGCGCGCCGGCCGCAGCTACGAAGCCTTGCTCCACGACGAGGTCACCGGGCCGCTCGGCATGAAGGACACGGCGGTCGCGCTCACCGCGGCGATGCGCGCGCGGTTCATCCAGGGCCACGATGGCGACCACAAGCCGGCCGGCGCCTGGAACCTGGACGCGCTCGTGGGCGCCGGCGGGATTCGCTCGACCGCGGCCGACATGCTCACCTACCTCGAGGCGCAGCTGCATCCCGATCATCTCCCTCGCGGTGCGAGCGGAACCCCGGCCGGGAAGACGCTCGCGGCCGCGCTCGCGGCATCGCACGTCATGCACGGCGACGCGGGGCCGGGGATGCACATCGCGCTCAACTGGATGCGAAGCGACGAGGCCGGTGTGTTCTGGCACAACGGCGCGACGGGGGCGTACAGCTCGTTCGCGCTGTTCGCTCCCGACTCCGACTTCGCCGTCGTCGTGCTGAGCAACACGGCGCCCGGAGACCGTCAATTCATGGACGAGCTCGGCCAGCACATCGCCCAGCGCTTCGCGGGCAAGCCCGCGGTGTCGCTCGGACCGGCGCAGTAGCGGCTGGCTCTAGTGATTCGTCACATTCCGGCTGGCTACTCCGCGCAGAACGCGCGGCCGCGCCGTGGATCCTGTGGACAGCGCCGACCGTCGACACTCGTGGGATGCGCTGCCCACAGGCTCCACCGCGCCGGACGAGAGCGCGTA
>DATJXL010000364.1:0-22850 GCA_035500135.1 Kofleriaceae bacterium | reverse complement strand
AATCCTATCAGCCACGCTGTACCAGATAGCAAACTCACTAGAAAATAGCAGGGTTGCCGATGATGGTCTGAATGTGAGAGCGCTATTGACATCCAATGAGCTTCTATCAAGCAGTCCACATGAAGTGCCGTGAGCTATACCAGTTCGTGGCATTGCGAATGTATCGATGATGATATGGGACAATGACGTATAAACATCGCCGCTGCCGCGTGAGAACCATGGCTTGTGCACGCTGCGAGATCGACTTTCAAATGCGTAGTCGAGCCCGACCCGTAGCGGCGTCATGATCGCTGGTACCTCGGTGGGTCTTGCACCGAGAGCAATGACCGGCTCACTCATTACGTATTCTCCGGGTAGTACAAACTAAGAATTTGATCGAACTCACCGCTAGCAGTATTGCAAAACTCTCGGATCTCCACCTCGGAGAAGTCTCTGGTGTCTATCTCCTCTGTCAATGTGTTCAAATCCTGCTCAACGACAATCACTGGAACATTGCCAGCTGCACTAGTCATGAATGCTGTTTTGTTTCGCACCCAAGAGTTGACGACGAGCTTGGAAGTGATCGGATACTTCTTGTGCGCGTGAAGCTCGAAGTCTTCGGGGCGATTGAACGGAGCCGTCAGCCAGCGATCGCGACAGAAGTGTGTTGCAAGGAAGCGCCCAGGACTGTCGTGTTTCGTATATCTGGTAATGATCAAGGCTATCCGCCCGACCCGGGCCTTCATCTCCGAAATGTACTCAACCATCAGCGGCATGGCGGTGTTCAGGAAACTCGCGAGCGGCGTGGATGGCGCGTCGGACAATTGCCGCCAGTGAAGGTTGAAACGTGCGGGCGCCATCTCGCAGTGCCACCCCGTTGTGCTTTGAAGAATAGTTCTGGGAACTTCGACCGGCGCCTGAAGCGGTGGAAGGATGACTGGACTGCCGTCGAACACGGTCTGCCACCGCTTTGGAAATTCCAACGAGAAGCGCTTCGCGGAGGCATCTCCATCAGGAGTGAAGATCGCCGCCTGGCAGGCAGCGAGCGAGAAATCTGATGCGACGACATTCCTCATGTGGACCCGTTCTTAAGGCAGTCTAACCATTGACGCCAGGAGGGCATGCCCCATCGTCATGGCCCGTTGGCCGTGCAATTTCGCTGCGCGTCCTCGCGGTGCAACAGTTCGGATTTTTTCACTTTACCAGGAATGGACGGGCGAGGCGAGCTCAGGCTGGTCGCCCTGACGCCGATACGCTGTTCGGGCTGCTCGATGGCTCGGGCGGGCTCCATCCCACTCGCGTGTCCACCAATGGTCTGCGGGATCTTGCAGCAGGTTCGACCGAGCGTTCAGCGGACGCAGGGGCTGTCCCAACTCAAACGCCGATCATTTCGATCGCTTACGCGTACCTCGATATCCCGAGTTCATTGCTGGCGACGAGCAGGACACCGTTCCAGCTTCCCTCGGGCGATTGATGACCACGCCGAGAAGGCCGGACGCGGCAACTTCGGGCGACAGCGATAGAATGCGCTCGTGCGCCTGACGTTGATCCCTTTCGCGCAGCTATACCTGCTTCATGGCGACATCGGCACGCATGCGACGAGCGCCGCTCCGAACCGGACCGTCGAGCACGGCTTCGCCCGCACGTTTCGCTTCCCTTCGTTGCGAGATGTCCCGTTCATCGACCTAGCTTGGAGGGTCAAGGCGGCCTATGACGGCACGCGTGAAGCAGAAAACGCGTTAGCATGGTCCGTCCAGCGAAAGGTCATCGACAACTTCGTCAAGCTCGGTCGCGATGGGATGTATGCATGCGAAGAACCGATCGTCGTGAAACCGCGAGCAATCGGATACCACCTTCGCGGTGGGAACCATCGTGCACTCGCGCTCTACGTGCTCGGCGAGGAAAATCTGCTGGCATCGGTGGAGTAGGCCCTCGCGCAGATGAAGTCGATCGGCTGGCGTGTGATTCACGGTTAACGTCCCGGGTAATGGGGACGCGCATGAAATTCGTCAGCGAGAGAGGAAGCCCTGGGGCGGTGTAGCAGCGGTGTAGCTCATCCGCCGTCCCCTCGGTAGATGTGCTCGCGGTGCCACGGCAGGTACGCGCGATGGCCATCTGCAATACCGTGCGCACGCAGGCCGGCATGAATTCCGAGCGCAGCTTGGGCATCCGCGCCGAGCGCGGGGCTGATAACGATGTCTCCTCCGTCGGCGAACGTGATGAACCCGCGATCGAAGGTGAGGTCGAGATTCGGGCTGAGCAGCAGGCCGTTGTGGACGTCGAGCCGCTCGGCGTCGGTCGCGCAGTCAGCCCAGGGCTTAATGTGGCTCGCCCGGAGCAGCTCCGGGACGGTGAGCCCGGTCACCGCGCAGCTGCCGTCCCAGAAGTCGACGAGTCCCTGCCGGAACAGATCCTGGCCAACACGCTGAATCTCGAGCCGCTCGATCTCCGTCACCCGCGGCATCGTTGCAACCTGCTTCTGGAAGGCGTGGAACAGCTCGTCCGGCAACGTTCGCGAGAGCTGGAAAGCGCGGCGTAGGAGACGGTGAAGCGATGGGATGTCGACGACAGAACGGCCCGCCACCGCACCCTTGGGAAGCGGGGCTACAAGTGGGGTTCCGTGTTCGCCGAGCGCGGCGGCGACGTTGCTCTGCGAGAACGCGGCCGAGAAGACGGATTCGCCGAACACGCCGAGCCACACACGGAGCGGGCACTGCGTGCTCGCGAGAACGAGCCATTTGCCGTCTGGATCGAGCGCCTGGTCGAAGCCGTTGTCCGTGGCGGCCTTCTCCAGCCGCGAGATGATGATCGGCGAGAGCGTCGGCATCACGTCTCGCCCCCCTTCGAGCGAGACGTGCGCCTCGGCTTCGCCAGCTTCGCCGCGCGCTGCTTCTCCGCACTCGACTCGGCGACCATGCCCTCGGCGATCGTCACCACGCGCCCGACGAGCGCGGCGCAGTCGTCGCTCGGCACGAGCGCGCTCGACGAACGTGCCTCGACTGTCCTGGGGATCGGCTTTGCGGTCTTCTTCTTCGCTCGTTGCGCCTTCATAGGTCACGCCCAAAAAGCCGAGCTTCAGCGGGCGCCCCCTTCAACTTCAGTCGGATGCGCTCGTCCCCCACTAGCTCGTCGGGTGGTCGCGATGTCGTCGTGACGATGTACTGGAATTGTGGCCCCGTGCCGACGTCCTCGAGCTCGCGCATGAGGTGAAACAGCTCATGGTAGATACTGAGCCCTAGGTCCGACGTGCGCGGGCTGTCGTGGATCAGCAGCGCAGGCAGCTTCGTTTCCCCTTCGATGCTTCGGCACAACGTTGCGAGGTCGAAGGCGAGCACCTTCACGAGGTCGATCGCTGGCGTTTGGCGTTCGCCGCCGAAGTCGATAACGAGCTGTAGGCCGTTCCCGTCATGTTGCACTCTGCCGCTCGCGGTGGCCTCACGCCCTAACAGACGGCGAACGAGCGGGTCGAAATGCGCACCGAGTCGGGTGAAGACGTGTGCATGTTGGTCGCGCTCAGTAGCGGCCTCCTCTTTCACCTTCTTGAGTTGCTCGTCGAGTCGCCCGACCTTCTTCTCTGCGTCCGCGTTCTCGCGGACCAGCTTCTCCACGCTCGCGACGTCGTCGCCAATACGCCTCGCTTCGTACCAAGCCTCCACGCGCTCGTTGCGAAGCTTCCGGGCAGCTTTGAGATCGATGTGCGCCTTTTCGCGCTTGGCACGCGCTGCCTCTAACTCGGCACGAAGCCGCTCGATAGTCCGTCGGGCTTCCTGCTCCTCGGCTTTGTTCTCGCGGAGATCCTGCGCGTTCTTCTCGCGCCGCTGTCGCAGTGACGCCAAGTTGGGCAGCTTGTGGGAGAGTTTGCACCCTTCAGCGAGCACGCGGTCGATCGGCACCTCGCAGATGAGGCACATCGGTTCCTCGGCCTCATCGATGCTCGCGGACAAGCCTGGGCTTTCGCTCTCGATCTGCTTCGCGACGGCGGCGGCCGTTCTCGCTTTGCCCTCGGTTGCGACGATCTCGTTTCGGATCCGCTCGACGTCCTTCTGCGCCTCGTCTGCTTGTTCCTCGAGATCCGGAACCGATGCCATTTCGCCCTTCGCATCGACGATGGCGATTTTGGCGACGCGATTGCTTGCAGCGTTACGCAAGAACGGTCCGAGGAGGTCTCCCTCGGGAACGGTCTGCCGCTCGATCCCGATGTCCTTCTGGAGCTTCTTCAGGGCGTTTTCGATCAGCCACGTTCGGCGCTCGAGAGCGCGGCCCTCGTCGTCGCGCCCCTTCTGTAGCTTCTCAATTTTCGCCTCCAGCTCGTGTTCCTTCGGCGTGATGGCGCCGATGAAGGCGCGTACGACGTTGGTCGCGTTGCTGACGGAAAGTCCGTGCGCTGGCGATCCAGACTTGCCACCAGCGATACGCCACTCGGTGACCTTGCCGAAGTGACACTCCTGGTCGCGGCTGAGCCACGCGAGAGCGAGGAGCCAGGCCCGCTGAGGCGAATCGGCGACCAGCGCCGCAACGTCGGGCGTTACAAACCGCTCGGCGAGCATTTCGACAAGCGGTTCCATCCCGGTCGCGGCGGTCTCGGGCAGCGCTGCCGTCTCCAGCGTGCCCCCCTCGAGCACGACGTCGTGCCCAAACACGCCGATGGAGCGGATCACTGCCCAGGGTTTGCCGTCGACGATGACCTCGACGCCAACGCGGCCATCTTTGAAGGCGCCACTGATCTTGCTGCGCAGCACATCGGACGCGAAGTGCGGCTCGCCCAGGCAGTAACGGAGCAGACGGCACACGAGCGTCTTGCCCGCGCCGTGGCCAGGACCCGGCGGCGGTTTGTCCCCGTCGCGTGCGCTCCGGTCGACTGGGTCGGGCGACCAGATGATGTTGAGTCCCGGGCCGAAGACGCGGTCCTGGATCGGCCGGGCTCCGGGTTCCGGCCAGATGACGAACCGGCGGAACCAAAGGCAGGGCTCGCGCGAGCCCTTCTTCGGACTCACCTGCAACGCTCGAGGTTCGAACATCTCACGCTGCATTGGCCAGCCACTGCTGCGCGGTCGTCGGCAACTTCAGAATGATCGCTTCCAGCTGCGTCGACTGCTGAAGACGGCGCAGCACGTTCACGACAAACTCCGCACGTCCCTCGGGCCACCCGCTCGTGTCGATTGCATCGGTCCCGGTGCCGAGCGTCCACGTGTTTAGTTGGAGGTCTTCGAGCACTCGCTCACGACCCCGAAGTCCGGCCAGCGCCGCTCCCCACTCCTGCGAAGTCGCATCGATGGACGCGCTCGCGGCCTTCTTCGCGTCGACCCCGACCACGCGAGACCACTGCGACTTCTCGGTCTTGTTGAGCATGGCGGCCATCAGGTGTGGTTCGAGGCACAGCAACGATGCGAGACGCGCAACACGCCGGTCCATCGCCGCTCCGTTGGCCTTCAGCACTGCGATGATTGCTGCCTGGATCTCGCCGCGCTCCATCGAGTGAGGCCGCGTCCAGGCCTTCGCCGCGACAGTCGTGAGGTCCGGAACAACAGGAGCGGTCGGAGCGATGGAGGGGAGTGGCCGAACCCTAGGCTCGACCGGCAGCGGGATAACCTTCCCACCCTCGCGCGAGGGATGCCCAACCCGCGGGTCCGCCGGCGGCGGAGACAGGCGCGTTTGGTAGGGCTTGCCGCGACGTGACGCCTCGGCCATTGCATCGAAGAACCCGAGGATGGTGTCCTTGGTGCGGAACTTCCCGTCGTGCGCCCTCTCGTCGTCCCGCCGCACGATGTGGAACGTGTCGAGCACGTGCTCGACATCCGCTCGGGAGAGCCCGTACAGGTGGAAGAGCGCGGCGTCGAGCTCACATCTGATTTGAAAGCGCCTCTCTCCGTCCCAGGGAAAAGGGAGCCCGTCGTACCCCACATCGTGTGCGAACGCCGTGAGATCCACAGCAGTGTAGGTCAGTTCAAACACGCGAGGGACGACAAAGGCACGCATCGTCTGTCCAAGAAACACCGCGACACTGTCGATCTGTGAAGGGGATGGAGCTGCGAGCTGTTGAAACGTCGACTGCGGGAAGCTCGGTTGCGACAGCGAGCTACGAGCCAAATAGTCGAAGACGAACGAGTTGTAGATGCCACACAGCAACAGCAGATCCTCCGCGCGAGGCCCGACCGTCATGATGAACCCGTAGGACGCCGGGCCCCACGGGAGGATCGCCGCAATGACGGTCCGCTCGTCGCCGGGCCTTGCTACGCGGCGGAATCCAAGGAGACCGGAACGACACTCCGACTTCCGTCGATGGAGCATCTCGCCCGCTACCTGCTCCGGCACCCAGTAGTGTGGTTCAACGACGAACGAAGGGTCGCGAAGCTGCGCATCACTCGCTTCAACAAGCTGTCCGTCGGGCTCCTGCGCGTAACGATGATTGAATTGGTGAGCCAGGCGCCCTTCGTAGAGGGGGAGCATTCTGCCCGATTCGGAGATGAAGACGTTCCCCGAGAGACGCCACCCTGAGCTTCCAAGCTGCGCTCGCGTCCGAAACATGTGCGAGTCGTTCGACATGTCGAACATGCGGGCGAGCTGAATGCGCCAAGGGTTGCCATTGCTCGCCTCACCCGCCTCGCCCTTCCTCGCCTCTCGGATCAGGATCGGAATTCGGCGGTAGATCGCCTTGGTGATCTCGGCGTCGGTCCGCGTGCGAAATACCGGGCACGTACGGGTGTTGGGGTTAATGAGCGCGATGTCAGCCGGCGTCAGATCGAAGAGGCGTCCGGGGTCCGCGAGTTGACTCGTCGCGCGAAGGCCAAAGGCGACAACAAAGGTCTTCGACGCACCGATCGTCAGCAAACAGAACTTGAACCGAGCATGTCCAACATCGCCGAACAGTTCCCCGCCGCTCTGAAAATCAAAGAGCGACACCAACCGTTCGCCGTCCACGAGCGATTGAAAGTACGCCTTGGTGCTGTCGTCGGTAGCGATTCCAGTCGGTACGATAAAACCAGCCCTGCCACGCGAAGCGAGCGCAGAGTTATTGTGTTCAGCGAATACGGCATACGTGTTGACGTCGCCCTTCCCACACAGAGGGTAACGGCCGGACTGTCGGATCGAATGACTCTCACCTTCCGCTTTGCGGCTCGCCGTACTCCACTCTTCCCAGAGTTGTGCGTTCTCGTCGGGTAGGCTCGCGATGAGCTTCTTGCGTTCTGCCGCGTTCACGGCCTTAGCGATCTCCTCACTGCGTGACGCGAAGAACTCTTGCTCTTGCAGCTTCACGCGCTCCCACGGCGGATTGCCGAGAACGACGTCGAAGCCGCCCTTGGCGAAGATTTGCGGGAACTGGAGGTGCCAGTGAAAGAAGCGGTATTGGTTGGTGAGTTGCTGCACCGTCGTTGCCGTAAGTAGCGGGAGCTGGCCGGTCGCATCTCGAAGTGCGCGCCAGACCTCGTTCGTCGGGGCCGCGAGCGCAGTACCTTCCTGCTTGGGCCACACGAACGCCGCGCACCACGCGTCGGCCACGAGCTTCTGGTGCTTCCATTCGGGCGAAGACTGGATGCGCTCCCAGTGCGACGCCTTGGCCTGCACGCCATCGAGCGTCGTATCGCTTTCCTGATCGAGCGACGTAACCTCGGTCGTGATTTGCTGTGTCTCTGTTGCGCCTGTCGTCGCCAGGAATCCGAATCCCTGTTGCTTCTCGTTGGCGTGCTGCTTGTTGCGTTTTTTGAGTGCGCTCGCCGCCTTCTTGTCGTCGCCTTCGATCGGGTCCCACGCTGCGTCCGGAATACCCTTGGCCATCAACTCGGGCGTCGTGCCGAGGAGGGCGTTGCCGTGCTGGATGTGCGAGTCGAGGAACGTGAGCGGCAGGCCCGGCTCGACGGCCTCCATCCACAGGCCGACCTTGCATAGCTCGACCGCCATCAGGTTCAGGTCGACGCCGAAGATGCACCGGCCGACGACCTGACGAAGCGCATGTCGGTACTCAGCGGCCGAGGGCGTGCCGTTCGCCTGGAGTCGCGCGACGTGCCCCGCGAGCCTGCGGGCCGCCGCAAGCAGGAAGTGGCCCGAGCCGCAGGCAGGATCAACGATGGCGAGCCCGAGCAACGCTTCAAAGGCGTTGGCGGGGTTCTTCGCGATGGTCTCGGCGATGACTGGCTCAAGTGCGCTGTCGAGCAGGACCTGCACCAGGCTATCGGGCGTATAGTAGCTGCCCGTCGTCTTGCGCGCGTTGCCCTTGGCCTCGCCCCCGCTCGCGAATGCGAACCGGCGCCCATCCGTGGCGATCTGTGGGACGAGCTCGAGGAGACTCTCGTACACCGAGCCCAGCTCCTCCGGT
This sequence comes from Kofleriaceae bacterium, assembly GCA_035500135.1. GTDB lineage: Bacteria > Myxococcota_A > Polyangia > Haliangiales > Haliangiaceae > JABFXX01. Next base: position 14,560 of record DATJXL010000364.1, on the reverse strand, counting down.
CCCATGTCGCGCCAGTTCACGCGCGCAAGGCTGCCGTTCTCGCGTAGCCACGCGAGCTTGAACACGGCGAGGAGCAGCGCGCGATTCTCGAGCTTCGCGCTATCGAGCGCGGGGCACTGATTTGCGGCGAAGATGCCCGCGAGCGCTGGGAGCCCGAGGCGCGGTTCGCCGGTCGCGAGGCCACGGCATACGACCTTAGTCGCGTCCCACAGGTCAGCGAAGCGGTCGTGTGCGCTGCGTTTTGCCGAGCGCTCGCGCAAGCGTCGGATGCCATAGCCGTTGGCGAAGAGTTCCCTCGTCGCATCGCTCGTGCCTTCCTGATGAAGGAGTCCGCGCTCCTCAACGGTGAGCAGGAAGATGAGTCGGTAGACCAGCCGTAGAAGCTGGTTGAAGTACTCCTTCACTGGCAACGTCCCGTTCTGGAGTTCGGCGCGTAGCCTGCCGTTCTCGCTGTGCAACAGGAAGCCCTGGCCGAGCGCGACCAGGGCCTCTTCGACACCGCGTCGTAGGTGCTCTCGGGCGCGAGTGCCTTCTTCGCGACCGGCGGTGCGCCATGCTTCGAGCGCGCACTCGGTGACCGGCTGGCCTTCGCGTCCGAAGCGCGTCTCGTGGCAGAGCAGCCAGAATGCGGCGAAGTCGGCGTAGCGATCCTCAGCGAAGATGCGCTGAAGATCGGCCTCGATCCACGCGGGGCGCGTGAGGCTGGCGTTGTCGCGAACGATGCGGAGAGCGACGCCGTCGCTGGCGATGCCCCAGAGCGCGCCCTCTTGCGCGTTCAGATACTCCTGTGCGAGACCGAAGGCGCTGCGCCTGCGCGTGCCGTCGCCAAACGCTGGCGAGAGCGTATCAAGCCCGCTGCCCGTCGGCGCTATGACGACCGGCACGCGACCGCCGAGCGAAGCGTGGCCGATGGGATACGTCCGCTCAGAGAGAACCGCCGGTGGCACCGGGAGCAGCGACGAGAAGCCAAAGGCATCGCGGAGAACGGCGAGGACAAAGCGCTCGGCGATCATTTTCGCGTCAGTCTTCGCGTCCCCGCTTGTCTTCAGCTCGGCCCAGTGCGCTTGGGCGATGCGCCAATAGCGACCGATCTCGTCGCGGAGGTTGAGCCCTTTGGGGATGCGGTAATCGGCTTCGGCCTGCGTGCCCGCTTGGAGCTGGGCGACCTTCGAGAGCCACTCGGGTGATAGCAAGCCGCCCTCGATCGAGAGCGCATCGAAGGCCAGCTGGGCTTCGCGCGTACGAGCGCGACGGCTAGCCATCCGAAGACTCCATCGTCGGTGTGGAGCGCAGCATCTCGACATGCGCCGCTGGAAGCCCAACGCGCTCGGCAGCGCGAATCATCATGTCGAGATACGCGCGCGTCGGCGGTATTTCGGTCGCCCTGCACCTGTCGGCGACGGCGACGTACACCCATGCTTCCACCGACGTCCCACCGATGAGTTGCGCACGAACCGGTACATCGCCACGCGAGTAGTAGTTCGGGTGGCCTTCTTTTCGATCGATTGCGGCAAGCCCAGCGCCGTTCACGTGCAAGGCGACGCCCGGCAAGACAGCACCCGCGAAGCGCTCTATGTTGGCCGCACCACCTTTGCGTGACTGCGAATAGTAGTTCCAGACCAAGCGGAACCCGGGCAGCGTTGCCGGTTCGCATCGTTCGATGCGCGCCTTGTGGTGTCCGTTCGCGATGAACCACGAACGAAGGTCATCAACATCCATGTTCGACCCGTAGGCGAAGGTCCATTCGAGCGAGGCACCCATCAATTGACCTTCGGGAGTAGAACGAAGAGGCCGATGACGTCCGGAGGAAGGAGCGCCTTCACGGCGTAGCTGCCGCGTGCGTCGGCGGCCTCGCGGACGCGCCGATGATCAGCCAGCAGGGCCTGCGCGCGGCGCTCGGCGAAGGCGTCCAGTTCCACCCCGCGCGTCTCGAACTGTCCGAGCGCCTGCGCGACCGCGCGTTCGCGGACGTGCGCAGGCGGATCGGACGCTGGCGCGGGCGACAACAGCGCGAGTGCCTCCGGTCCTTCGAGCGGGATCGGGGCACCGCCCCACGCGATCGCGGTCGACTCTTCGACGAGCAGCGTGGTGTTTTGCTGGCCGCGTTGGGAGGTGAGTTGGTGACGCAAGCGGACGAGCACGACCAGCGTTCGCGAGGTGATGCCATCAGCCACCCAGCAGCCTACGCGCCCAAGCACGCTAGGATCGTTCGTGTCGCTGGCGTTCCCAAGAGTGCGTTCGAGCAACGTCTCGGCGAGTACCGACACGAGCGGATGGCTGCGCTGTACCGACCGACAGCGCGGCGCAGGCGGATACTCGAAGTCGATCAGGATGGGACCCTCGAGCCCTTCCAGCTCTAGCCGTTCGCGGACGTCCTCCGGCAACGCGGAGAGCGGGGTCTTGAAGCCACGCTTCAGCGGCTCGAGCGCGCCGCCGAGGCGCGCTAACGCGCGGCCCGTGAAGCGCTGCACATCTTCTTTCCCGCCGAGCGCAGCCAGCGACTTCTTCCATTCGGGCAACACGTCCTCGGGCTTGAGGCGACGCTGTGCGAACACGGTGCGGTTCTTCTTTGCCTTGTCGGCGGCATCCTGCCAACGCGTCTCGATAGCTCTGGCCTCGTCCATCTCGATGAATGAGAAGGCTTGCTGACGTCGTCCCTCGCGCTTGCGAAGGAGCACAGCCTTCATGAGGGCCTGGCTTAGCGTGTGTCCGTCATCGGGTAGCGGCACGGGTACGCCGAGTTCTTCGCGGATCTTGTCAGCCTTCCTCAGAATGACCTCGAGCACGGCACCGTCGACGGGGTTGTTCGCGCCATACAGGAGCGTGGCGCGCACGACCTTGCGTTTCTGCCCGAAACGATCGACACGACCTTCGCGCTGCTCGTGGCGTGTAGGATTCCACGACAGATCGTAGTGAACGACTGCGTCGAAATGGTCCTGTAGGTTCACGCCTTCGGATAGGCAGTCGGTCGCGACGAGGATCTTGCATTCGGCGTCGCCGAGCCTCTCCACCTTCTCTTTGCGCTCGTCTGAGGTCAGCTCGCCGGTGACTACGCCGACGGTGACATCCTTGAGCTTCGCGGCGAGGTGTTGCCCGAGGTAGTGCGCCGTGGCGATATAGCGGCAGAAAATGACGGGGCTGAAGCCCTCCTTAGCTAGCTCGACGATGTGCTCGGTTAACAACTTGAGCTTGGGGTCGCCTGCCTGGCCGGCGAGATCTTCGGCCTGTGTGATGAGGTTCGCGAGCGCCTTGTCGTCGGTAGCGGCGGGTGGCTCGACGTCATCGTCTGGAAGCGCGTCAGCAGAACCGTCGAAGATACGGGATTCGATCTCGTCCTCGGCGACCTCTTGTTCGAGGCCCGCGCGTGTGCGCAAGGCTTGGACTGCAGCCGCAGGGCTCGAGGCCACGCAGCGCATCAGAGCCAGCGTGCCCCAGAAGTTGAGGCGCTGCTTCTTCGTGTCCTCACCCGCCGCAGCAACCACGGACGCGCAGTAGTCAAGCACCGCATGGAAGAAGCCTTCCCATGCGCCGCTGAGCTCGTAGGTCAGTTCCTTCGTCTCCCGCCGAGGGAAGAGGTTTCCCTCTTTCCACTCGGAGATGTCGGGGCGGCGCCGCTGAACGAAATGCGCAGCGAGGCGATCCCGCAGCTTCTTGTGATCCTCACCCGTTACCTCCGAGAGCGCTGCGAAGTCCTGGTGCAGAAGGCCGAGCAGGCGGAAGTAGGCCTCTTCGTCACCGCTATGCGGCGTCGCGGTGAGCATCACGAGGTGGCGCGCCCTGTCCTCGACGAGGCCCTTGAGGAGCTCGTAGCGCTGATGGCGCCCCTGCCCCGTCGCCGCGCAGGTGTGAGCTTCGTCGACGATCACTAGCTCTGGGCATGCGCGCAAAAACTCCGCCCGGCGGCGCTCGCTTTTGATGTAGTCGAGGCTCACGACCGTGTGCGGATAGGTCGTGAAGATGCTCTCGCTAGGCGGCAGATTGCGCTCTAGGCGCGCAGCGCTGGCCGCGGTGACAGCGACCGGCCGAAGGTGGAAGCGCCCGTCAAGCTCGCTCACCCACTGATCGACGAGGTGGGGCGGGCACAACACCGCGCAGCGCTCGATGTCGCCACGATCGAGCAACTCGCGCGCGATCAGCGCGGCCTCGATTGTCTTGCCGACACCGACGTCGTCAGCGATCAGCAAGCGAACCGGATCGAGCTTGAGTGCCATGAGCAGAGGGACGAGCTGGTACGCGCGCGGCTCGATTGCGATCTGGCCGAAGCTGCGGAACGGACCGGCACCGCGGCGAAGGGACAGGACCAGTGCGTCGCGCAGCAGTAGCGCCGCGTCATGGCCGGCCTTCTGCGTGGGCTCGGGCCTTGGGAACGCAGCATCGGCGACTGGCACCGCTTCGAGGCCCAGATGAATGAAGGTCTGATCCTCCTCGGATCCTGAGACCGGCCGAACGCGCAGCACTTCAGCGTCGCTTCCCGACAGCACGATCCACTCGCGACCGCGTGCGCGAACGAGGCTGCCCGGGCTCCACCGAGCTTCGCGAACGGGCGGTGGCGTCGTTGTCACTCAGTTCTCCCAAGCAGCTTTGCGAGAGTCGTCGTGGCATCGGGCCAGTTCGCTTCGGTGTTGCCGAGCACGACCACGGCGAAGCCCTTGTCCTCGAGCTGTGACACGAGCGCTGGATTCTCGTCGATCAGCGCCACGACATAGTGGCTGCGCCACACCAGCGGGATGCGCCATGCATCCACAACCAACGGAGAAGGATCTGTCGCGGGTATCTCTCGAGCGTGTGCATAAACGATCCACGCGCCCGTCACATCGCTACCCGCGCTCAGCGGCGGCGGTGACGTGGGACGTCGGGGCGTGGGCGTGGCTAGAATCGTGGTGCGGCCTTGAGCAAGCCTTATCAGTAGCCCTTGCGCGTCGGCGTCACGACGTTCCAGTTGCTCGTGATCGGGCTGGTTGTAGTACGACATCACGCAGCGGTAGCAGGCCGCGACGCATGTCGTCCCCGCCACGTCAGCGAGCTTGGTCGCGCCGTCCGGCAGACCACCGGTCAGATCGAAGTGCATTATCTCGAGCGCCTGGTGTGCGACCTCGGCGAGCCGCTCGGGCTCGGCAACCAGCCGCGTGAGCACGCCGGCGCCACCCTCGGTCGCCTCGTAGAACAGGAAGCCCGTGCGCGCGTCGCGTGTGGGCATCGGCTCGGCGAGGATCTCTCCCTCTTCGAGTTGGAACACGGCCTCGATGCCGCGCAGCAGCGCGTGCTGGAGTGTCGTCAGCGTTTTTTGCGAGAGCTCGGCGTCCGCCGGCTTCAGGAGCAGCGCGTTCTTGCGATCCTGCACGCTCGGCACGATCCATTGGCGCGGTGATGCTGTCGGATCCGTGGCCTCATCACCCTCGTCCTCGTTCTTCGCCCAATAGCCCGAGACAGGGTCCATCATGTAGCCGAGCTGCGTTCGGTTCTTCCTGCGACGCAGGCCCTTGTTCAGCCGCGTAATTGTCGCGCCGGGTCCATAGGCGAGTTTGAAGATCGCGCCCGCATCATCGGAGGCGACGCCCTCGCGCACATCGAGCGCGTGGTCGCGCGTCGCCCATTCGAACGTGGTTTGAAGCTCGAAGCCCTGACGCTGCCGCTCCTCGTCGTTGGCAGTGATGCGCTCGGTGGGCTGGGTCGACACGTTCTCGATGCGATAGGTGTGATTGATGATCTCGGCGTCGCCGAGCGGCGCGCCGCACGCATGACATATCGAGAAATCGTCGTTCCAGTGACCACCGCCACAGCCCCGACAAACGCGCACGGTCTTCGTCGGGAGGCGGACGTCGGCCGTCGCGCTCGCCTGGTGGCTCAGCGATAGCATCGCGCGAACTACCCGATACGCGCGGCCCTCGTGATAGACGAGGCTGCGCGGACCGAACTCCGAGAGCGCGAGGAACCGCGGCCGTTGTAGATACGTCTGACGTCCGCGGCCGTCGTTTGTCGCCGGGATGTACGCCATGAGCGGCAGCCGCGGGAAGTTGTAACCGGGAAGGAATCCCTCGGTAGCGAGATAGCGATACGTGTAGAAGTCGCTCGACTGGCTACTCGATCCCTTTTGCAGCAGGTCGAGCTGATCTACGGCCTGGAGGTACCGACTCTTCGCGGCCTTCTTCTCCGCGGGCGGCGCGGAGTAGTCGCTCTCGGTCTTGTGCGCTGCGTCTCGCTGCTGCTCGGCCGCTGCGAACAGGTCACGCCAGCGATTGAACGCCTGCTCGAAGCGCGTCGGTGCGCTGGCAACGACTTCGGTGGCGTAAACATCTCGTCCCGGGTACCAGGGAGCCAGCTCCGGCGTTAGCTCCTCATCGAGAAGATCGAGCACGCGCTTGATCCGGCGCTGCGCTTCGTCTGCGACTACTGGCACGGCGAGCGCGTCCTTCAGCTCCTGTTTCAACGGGCGTTTTGGATCGGGCAGCACGACTAGTTCCGCGATCGAGGGGTCGAGCGGAAGCTCGGTGCATGCAAGCCAGACGGCGGACACGTGACTCTCGACGAGGTCGCGGTTAGCGAGATCGAGTAGCGGCGGGCGAACCTCACCATGGACCATCGCGCGTGGATCGCGGAAGAAGTATTGGTCGTGCGGGCTCTGCGACGAGCTGTACGTGAGGACAAGCGCGGCCTGTCCGCTGCGACCCGCGCGACCGCTGCGTTGTGCGTAGTTGGCGGGCGTCGGTGGAAGGTTACGCAAGTACACCGCGTTCAGAGCTGAGATGTCGACGCCAAGCTCCATCGTCGGTGAGCAAAACAACACGGGCAGGAACCGCTTGGTCTCGCCAATCTCGCGCAGGTGTTTCTCGTCCATGCCGAGTTCCTGCTGTTCCTTCTCGCCGAACCGGAACCGTTTCTCGCGCACGCTGCGCTTCTCGGCATCGACCTGGGCCGTGTGCTCGCGCGCCTCGAAGCCAAACAGCGGATGCACTGGCTCACGCAACGTGGCGGCTAGGTTCGCGTAGAAGTCGCGAAAGAAGGCGTTCTCGTTGGGATGCTTCGGATCGATCGTCGGCGTGCCGCGCTTGAACAGCACGCAGGCGTCGACCAAGCGATAGCCGACCTGGTCACCGAACGGTGTCACCTCGTCTTGCACGAGTCCGTGTGTGCAAGCCGCCTTGAGCAGGGACTCGATCAGAACATCGAACTCCTTGGACTTCAGCGCGCGCACCGCCGCCGGCTCTGACCACAGCGGATCCCCGCTTGAGGACTTGGAAGCCTTCAGGAGCTTGCCGAGGGAGCTGCGCGAGCCGCCGCGCAGGATCAGATCTTCATCGCGAAGGCTCGTCCCCTTCCGCGGCGGTGGCGATACCAGCAGCCAACGAGCGCGGCGAGGCTTCTCGTCGGTGCCGAAGCCCCAAGGGACCCGGAGGCGCGCGTGCGACTTCTGCAACATCTGTTCGATCGAGGTGGGTTCGAGGACCTGGCTGCGGATCGCCATCCACTTGCGCAAGTGATCGAACATCTCGCGGTAGACGGCCTTTCGCACCGCGGGGCTGGCGAGCCTGAGCACATCGGGTGCCGACGCGAACAGATCTTGGTCGGCGGCGAGGTCATCGATCCCTAAATAGTCGACTGTCACCAACTCGAGCTGTTCGAGGTTCGGGTTCGTGTAGCGCCATCCGCGACGCTGATCGAACCAAACGCGGTAGGACAGCACCTGGCGAAGCACGCCTTCGGCGTCCTGGAGATTGAAGCCCTTCAGCGTGGGTTCGAGCAACCACTCGGCGCGCAACTCAGGCGTCGGGCGATCGAAGCCAAGCGCCCGCTGTTGCGCTGCTCCCAGTTCGTCGCTCCGCAGCCCCTTGTTGCCAGCGGCATCGAGCGCGCCGAGGAAAGCGGCGCGGATAAGGCTCGCGAACAGGAAGTCATTGAAGTGGCCGGACTGGAGCGCAGCATCCTGGCGGTTGTCCGTGAAGCCGAGCAACTTGCGGGTGTAACTCGGCAGTCCCGACTCTTTTCCGTGCATCCATCGCAACGCGCTCGATACCAGCACCGTCGTTGCTGAGCTACGGCCTTCCGCGGAGAGCGATGCGAGACGCGTGCGGTCGCGAGCCGAGGTGCTGTGCGTTGTTCCGCACCGGAGACAAAACCGGAATCGGCCAGGCAGGAACCACGCCTTCTCGCCGGTTCCCATACGCCCGTCCGCCGACACCGCGACTTCGCGAGCGCGCGAGCTTCTGTAGTGACTCTTGATGCGAGGGTTGCCGGCTGCATCGAAGTCGAGCCACGTCTCCGGGTAGTTCTCTTCGCGGTCCGAGAATGTGAAGTCTGCGTCGCGGCCGTGGAGTGTTAGGAACCCGAACAGTTCGCGCTCGGGGGCATCGGCCTCGTCGCCCTCGGCCTCGTCGTCATCCTTCTCAGGTGCTGCGTCGTCGATATCCCGCGCAAGGAAGAGTGGCCCGTTGGCGTCGGAGATGAGCCGAACCGGATGATACTCGTGCCCGCACTCGCGGCAGAAGTGGACCGGGTAAAGGCGCTTCTCGGGCGCGCTGGGAAGAAATTGCTGGCCCTCGACGGTCACCGAGCGCTTGCCCGGAGGTTCCAACGTCGCGAATGCGTGGCCTGCGCCTGAGATGAATTGGTGGAGCTTGAATGCGAAGAAGCCGCGCGCCGAACCTTTGCCGGTTCGATCACGCTCGGGCATGCTCGAGATCAACAGCAGTGATCGCAATGCGGCACGGCACGCCGCTTCGGTACGCCCCGACTCGATGGCGAGCTCTCGCGCGGCCTCGTCGAGCGTGCGCGGGCGGGCTCGATGCCACGCAGGGTTAGCGTCGGTGGTCGTGATGCCGAGCCGAGTCTCGGTCCAGATCGCGAGCGGGTGCGCTTTCAGGGTCGCGTCGGTGATGTCGTTCGGAAAGCTGGCGTCGATCGCGGAGCCGAGCGCGCTCTTCACCGACTCGGCTGTCTTCCTCGCGTCAGTGACGCGCTCCAGTTCCTCAATGATTACGTTACTAGGATCCACGTTCGTCGAGAACAGCTTGGACGCTACCCCAGCCACGACTTCCTGCTTGTTGCGAACGCTCCCCTCACTCGCCATCGTCGCCGACGTGCCGATGCACTGAAGCTTCTCGGGTGCCAAGCGCTCGCGGACGCGGCGCACGAGGAGCGCGACGTCAGCGCCTTGGCGACCACGATAGGTGTGCAGCTCGTCGAGCACGAGGAACCGAAGCCCGACGCAATTTCCGATCACATCGCGATCGGTTTTGTCCTGCCGGGTCATCAGCAACTCGAGCATCATGAAGTTGGTGAGCAGGATGTCGGGCGGGTTGTCAGCGATGCTACGGCGCTCCTCGTCGTCCTCCTGGCCGGTGTAGCGCGCGAACGTGACGGGACGCTCGCCCGCGACGTTTGCGACGAACTTGTCCAGCTCTTCGCGCTGGCTGTTCGCGAGCGCATTCATCGGATAGATGATGATCGCGCGCGTCCGCTTCGCCGCGGAGGCACGCTTCTCGGCGAGCACGGCACTAACGATTGGGATGAAGAAGCACAGCGACTTGCCCGAGCCCGTGCCAGTGGTGACAACGTAGCTCTCGCCTTGCGACGCCAGCGCGATCGCCTGCTCCTGGTGCTTGTAGAGGGAGAGGGGCGTGCCATCGACGCGAAAGATCTCGGCGGTACGAGTGTCGAGCGCGCCGGCTTCGATCAGCGCGCTCAGGTTTGCGCCGCGCTTGTAGTTAGGGTTTATCTGGATCAGCGGATCCGGCCAGAATCTGCCCTTCGCATAGATCGCGTCGACTTGGGCTCGAATGTCTTCGGCGTGGATGGTCGTGAAAGAGGTTGCAAACTGCCGGTACTCGTTAACGACAGTGTCTCGTAGAGAGAACACGTCCATCGTGTTCGATGGTGGCTTCACGTCGGGCAGCTTGCTTGTCATCGAAGTTGTTTGATCGATCTCAATGGACGTGGTGATCACGTCATTGACTCGGAACTGGGCCAGCGTTCCATCGGTGCGAACGATCTGCTCGCGCTCCTGATCGTAGCGAGCCCCGATCGTGCCGAGCCTGCATGTGACGAACTCATCGGCCAATAGATCGCCTAATGGGCGCTCCTGACCCGGTCGAAGGTTGTTGCGATTGCCGCCAGCGACAAGGACATCTCGGCCGTCCGCCGCCATGTATGCCCCGGGGCTGTAGTCGACGACGATTCCGGAACCGCAACCTGCAAGCATCGTCTCTGTTTGCCCCGCAAGCCTCGAATCGGCGCCGTCCCAACCGTGCTTGGCCTGCACTGGCAGCGTCTTCACCCGGACGAGTTCCCCGGCCGCGTTCTTCACCTCGATCTGGAGGATTGCGTCCGCGCCGAGCACCTTCTCCGGCGCGCCTGGCCCGCGTCCCCGCACTCGAACGAGTTGGGTGTGCCACGTGTATCGCACGCCCTCATGCACCTCCGTGCCACGCACGTCGCGGCGGAGCACCGAACCAAGTGCACCTGTTAAACCATCTTCGTCGGCGTGCTGCGCGGCGTAATCTTCAACCGCGTCGATCGCGGCCCGGCGGTACTGGTCGGCGATCTTGGTGAGCACGATCTCGGGCAGCAGGTCCTTCATCCTGGCGCTCCGAAAGACGACCTACCCGCACATCGCTCGCGATGCTGGAATTGAACGAATTGACCGGACTGAAGAAGCATTGGCGCGGGCCGAGCCTGGCCGCCCCATGCCAAGCCCCGACGAGCAGGGATCTAGGCTACGTCCCGGGCTGGACCTTGGGCAAGGGGCAGGTGTGGCCGGATCATGCATGGCCCGACCGCATCGCACGATCGGCTGGCACCGCTCAGTTCTCGATCGCAGCAGCCTCGACGATCCGCTGGAACTCGGCGAGCAGCTCCTTGTGCTTCTGTGCGAGGTAGCGAACGACCTTGCTGTTGTCGAGCAGCGACTTGAGATAGCCGCGCGCGATCGTCAAGTCGAACGAGTTGCGCTCGTACGACTCCTGCACGAGCAAGAACTCCTTCTCCAGCGCCTGCGCCTCGCTCTGCATGCGGCCGAGATCCTCGGGCTTCATCCCAGCGGCCGTTTGCTTCGCGCGCTCGGACTCGACGAGCTGCTCCTTCGGCGTCGCCACCAGCAGCGCTTGTGCATATGTCGAGGTGTAAATTCCCGACGAGATCATCAGCTCGGCCATCTCGATCTGCCGCAGCGGCTTCACTCGCTTGAACTCGCGAAGCGCAGTGAGCGCCACGGGCTTGTCCTTGAGCAGCTCGACGGCTTCCTTGCAGATGCCTTTGAGCATCGTTCGGTTCTGCTGGATCGTCGCGACGCGCAGCCCGAGCGCGCTCGCGATGCTCTCGGCGGAAACGCCGGCATCGAGTGCCTTCATGATCATTCGGTTGCCCTGGATCGGTGCGATCCGGTTGACCTTGTGGTTGTGCGTGTATGCTTCGTCGTCGGTCGCGATCAGGCAGTCGACCTCGGTGATGCCGAGGTCGCGGAGCGCGTGAATGCGCGCGTGCCCGTCGAGCAACATGTACTTGCCGCGACCCTGCGGATAGACGATCGGTGGCTCGATGATGCCGAGCTCCTTAATCGACGCGACGATCTGCATGTACTTGGTCTGCGCTTTGATGGCCGCGTCGATCTGTTTCGTCATCAAGATGTCGTCGAGGTTGAGCCGGACGGTGTCGAGCTCGAATCCGGCTTTGACTGCCTTCGTCATTTGTTCCTCATGGTCTCGACGAGCTGTTTCGGAATCTCCGCGAGCTTGGCGCCGCGCAGAACCGCCACGAACTCCTCGTCGTCGAGCAACTGGCGAAGCGCCGTGGTGATGAACTGGAGCTGTCGCTCGATCTTGTGCGCGTTCTTCACGAGTACGCTTTGGCGTACCGTCTGCCGCTGGTACTCGCGCACGAGATCGTTTGCTGATGTCGGCTTTCGGATCGGCTTCTTCTTGCCGACCTCCTTCTCCTTCCCGCGAGCGCGTCGTACCTCGACCAACTTGCGAGCTCGGATGAGCGCCTTCCCCCGAAGCTTTCCGGTCTCGTACGCCTCGGCCAACGCACGCTGAACGGCGACATCGTCGAGGGCAGCGATCTCCGCGGCGACACTGATCGGGATCTCGCCTCGCTCGACCGCCTCGATCAGTCGCTCCTCCCCGTTTTCGAACAATCGCAACAACTCGGCGACGTACATCTCCGAAAGATCGACCTTCGCAGCGATCGCCGTCACGGTGTGCCCACGCTCCTTGAGCGCGACGATCTGTCGCGAGAGCTCGAGCGTCGACTGTGTCCGGCGCGCGAGGTTCTCCACGAGACTCATCAGGTACCGACGTTCGAGAGGCGCGTCGATCACGATCGCCGGCACCTCGGTTTGGCCGAGCGCCGCATACGCCTCGACCCGGCCCTGACCGCACACGAGGTCGTACGTATCGTCTCCGTCCTCGCGTCGGCTCACAGTGATCGGCTTCTTCAGCCCGAGGTTCGAGATGCTGCTGATGATCTCCTGGAACTTGTGCTTGTTCCGCGACCGCTGATTGATGACGCGGATCTTCGAGATCGGGATCATTTGAACGTTCATGAGGCAGCCTCCTCGATGGGTACGAGCTCGGCCATCGAGTACAGGTAGTCGAGCGAATCGAACCGGAACATGTCGAGATAGATCCCGTTGTCATCGCGGATGCGGACCTCGTCATCGCGAACGCCGAGTGACGGGAACAGGTAGTAGTCGAGCGCAGCTTCGTTCGTACTGTTCATGCGGACGACGACCGTCAGGTCCGGCTTGAGCCCCGTGTCAAATCGGACCATCCAGCGATACGCTCCGCCAGCCGTTCTCGAACATCGCGAGATCACGATCGAGACTGCAAATATGCGGTTGACGGTGATCAAACCGGTGGCCTCATCGCGCAGGACGGCGCCGCCGACGCGTTCGATCGCCGCAACCGTCGATTCGACGATCTCCGGGTGCATGCGGCGCAGCCGTCTGTTGATTTCGACGTAGCTGTAGTCGCGCCCGCTGCTATACCCGATGAGCTCGTAAGCGCGTACGAGGCTGCCGAACCGGTGCGAATAGACCGAACTCGACGGCATCCCATCAGCCTCGTTGATTAGGACACCGCTCAGACGCCCGATCTGCTCGGCGAGCGCCTTCAACCGAGCGAGCAGCTCGTCATCACTGAGTCGGCGATCGCGCTCGAGGATGATCTCACGGGCCGTGAAGAAGTCCGTCGGATCGACGATCGCCTCGAACGCACCGTCGTGCCGGATCCATTGCTCCGGCGGATTCCGAACGCGCTGCGTCTTCAACTTGAACGAAACGCGGTTGTAGATGTTGTTGCCGAGATACTTCTCGTTCGTCAGCACCTCGTGCACCGTGCTCCGGGTCCAAAGGCGCCCGCACTCCCCGGGAATGCCATCACGGTTGAGCGCGGCAGCGATTTCGCGCTCGGTCCGTCGCTCCTCGATGAATAGCCGGTAGATCCGTCGAACCACGGTCAGCTCATCGGCTGGCCCCGGGGTGAGAACGACGCGATCGGTCTGGATGCTCTTGTGCTCGCCGCGCGCGAGGAGGCCCTTGGGCTTGCCGGTGTGATCAATGAGCATGCGCCGTAGCCCGTATCCCGCCGTTCCGCCCTGCCGGAAGCCGAGCTCGATCAACCGGCACTGCCCGCGGAACACCTTGACCGAGAGCTCGCGGCTGTACTCGCCGGCCATCATCCGCTTCACACCCTTGAAGAGGTTCGACACGGGCGTGCCATCGTTCTCGAACTGTTCGGCGCAGTAGAGGACGCGGATTCCGGCGCGGCGGCAGAGGTACTCGTAATGGCCACTCTCGTCGGCGTCCTGAAAACGTCCCCATCGACTAACGTCGTAGACGAGGATCACTTCGAAGTCGGCCTTGCCGCTCTGAACGACCTGGATCAGCTCCTTCAGTGCCTCGCGGCCATCGAGCCGAAGCCCGCTCTTGCCCGCATCGGTGAACGTTCGGACGATCGTCATGTTGTGACGGCCCGCGTACTCGGCGAGCACGGCGGATTGATTCTCGGTCGAGTACTGCTGGTGCTCGGTGGACATGCGCACGTATTGCGCAGCGCGGATGCTGGTTGAAGTCGCCGGGGGCATTGGGCGCACGAAGTTGATCGATAACGCCGCGAGACCTCACTCGGAAGGGCACATCACGTCAAGTCGGACCCCGAAACTTGAGGTGATTTGATGAATTCCGTCGAAGAATTGGTCGGTCGCAGAATTCGCGAAAAGCGAAAGCTCGCTGGGTTCACCCAGGCTCAACTCGCCGAGCGAGTGCGTGTCTGCAACGAGACTGTCTGCCGGCTCGAGACCGGCAAGTGCCTGCCATCGCTCTACACGATCGAGCGAATCGCCCGCGCTCTACAGATCGAACTGCGGGACTTGTTCCGAACGCCGAAGACGACGTCGCCGGAGGATCTGGCAATCGATCGCCTGGTGTTCACGATGCGACGGAGGAGCGTCGATGAGATCGAATGCGTGATCGACGTCGCCACGCGAATCTTCGAGCACACGCGCGTGCAGCACGCGGTCGACACGAAACGAGCCAAGCGGAACGGCTAGGACCCTCCAGGTTGTTTTG
>DATJXL010000363.1:0-19372 GCA_035500135.1 Kofleriaceae bacterium | reverse complement strand
CGGCGCGTAGTACGCGACCGGCCGGGGCGTCGGCGGCACGCACGCCGCGAGCAGCACGAGCGCGCGTCGCGTCACGCGCGCCGGCTCGCGCGATAGCGCACCATCGTGTCCGAGACGCGGTCCCACGGCGTGCGCTTGCCGGGCACGCGCAGCGAGGCGTGGACGAGCGCGAGCCCGATCGCGCCATAGGCGAGGAGATCGACGGTCTTGAGGACGAGCTCGACGAGCGAGCCCGCGCCGAGCACATGCGCGAGGTCCGCCCCGAGCTTGCCGACGATCACCGCGCCGTACAGCACGGCTTCGCGGGCGAGCGCGGTGGGCAAGCGCGGTCTCCGCCCGGTCTCGAGCTGGATGACCTCGAGCTCGAACAGCGCTTTGCCCGGCGTCGTGCCCCAGCGCGCGTACGCGAGCGTTTGCACGAGCGCGAGTGCGGGCAGCAGCCACGTACTGATGTCGACGCTCCGGTCGCTGTCGACCAGCGCGATCGCGACGGCCTCGGCGAACAACCCGAGCACGATCATCACGAGGATGAGATCGACGAGCCACGCGATCCCGCGCACCCAGATGCCGGCGGGCCGCGTGTGGTGCGCGCTCGCGAGCTCGATCGCGCGCACGAGCTCGTCGTAGCTCGCGAACCGGTCCTTGGGCTCGGGCGCCATCATCTTCGCGACCAGCGCGTCGATCGCGGCGACCGACATCGCGCCGCGACCCTTGCGCGACAGCACCGGGCGGCGCGCGCTGCGGTGCAACGTCACCAGCTCGGCGGTCGACGCGGCCTGGAACGGCGGCTTGCCGGAGACCAGGTGGTACAGCGTGGCCCCGAGCGCGTAGATGTCGGCGCGCAGGTCGATCGCGTCGCCGCGCGCCTGCTCGGGCGCCATGTACAGCGGCGTGCCGGCGAGCGTGGTCTGCTGGACGGGGCCGTCCTCGAGCGCCGCCGGATCACCGCCCTGCGCGAGCCCGAAATCGACGACCTTGACCGTGCCGTGTGCGTCGCGCATCAGGTTCGACGGCTTGACGTCGCGGTGCAAGAAGCCCTGGGCCTGCGCCTCGCGCAGGCCGAGCGCCGCCGCGTGCACGACCGCGAGCGCGTCGTCGAGCGCGAGCGGCCCCTTCGCGACCGCGTCGGCCAGCGAGCCGCCCGCGATGTACTCCATCGCGAAGTACAGCCGGCCGCCGTCCTCGCCGATGTAGTAGATGTGCGCGACGTTTCCGTGCTGGACGCGTGCCTGCGCGCGCGCCTCGCGCACGAGCCGATCGTGCGCGGCGCCCGACGAGCTGCCGGCCGGCAGCACCTTGATCGCGACCGGGCGATCGAGCGCGAGGTCGGTCGCGAGATAGACCTCGCCCATGCCGCCCGCGCCGAGCTTGTTCTCGATGCGAAAGTGGCCGAGCCGCGCGCCGGCGACGAGCGCGCCGGTTTCGGCCGCCGCGATCGCCGCGGGCGTCCCGGCCATCGTCGCGGTGTCGTCGAGCTCCGGCCGCACCACGCGGCCATTGTAGCAGCGCTTGGATCACTCGATCGTGATCTGCTGCTCCGACGAGCCCGTGATCTTGTCGAGGTCGGTGTCGATCGAGAAGTTCGTGAGGTCGATCGTGCCCTGCAGCGCGGTCGCGGTCGCGACCAGCGAGCCCGAAGCCGGCAGCGCGAGCGCGTCGGGGATCGTGAACGCGGTCGAGCCGTCGAAGCTCGTCACCGACAGCAGGTGCTGGCCGGTGCTCGTGTCGTAGCTCGCACCCTGCACGAGCGCGCCGGCGAGCGCGGTCCACGAGGCGCCGGTGCGGGTCATCGTGAGACCGCCGGGCACGCCGAGCCACGTCGCGGTCGCGAGCTGCGCCTGGGCGATGCCGCGGATGACCTGCGCGCTCTGCGCGCCGTCGCCGGTGCTCGTGGTGGTGTCACTCGCGAGCGCGGTCAGCCGGTACGTCGCCGACGAGTACGCGGTCAGCGACGGTGCGATCGCGACCGTCGGCGCGGTCGGCGAGGCGAGGGCGGGGATCTCGAGCGTGCCGTCGCCGCCGAGCTCGACCCCGGCGACCGCGAACACGTCGGGCAGGCTGCTCGGTGGCGTGCCGAAGTCGACCGAGACGCTGCCGAGGTTGCCGGCGGCGATCATCGACAGCGTGAGCCCGGTCTGATCGATGCCGTCGGCGACGACGAGCCCGGTCAGCGTCGCCCAGCCGATGACCGTGAACTTGTCGTCGGTCGGATCGGTCGGCGTGCCGTTGAGATCGTGGTCGAGGATCTCGGCGAGCAGCGCGACGTGGCCGGTGCGCGTCGTGACCGTGAAGCTGCACCCGGCCGTGCCGACGGCGTCGCAGATGTTCGCGGAATTCGCGGTCGCGAGGTTGTTCTCGGCGTCGGTCGCGTGCTCGTCGTTCGAGTACGTCACGACCGCGGTCTTGTGGTGACCGCTCGGTACGGTGACCGCGTCGAAGCCGCTGATCGTGCCGGCGAGGTTCGCCTGCGTGGTCGCCGGGTCGATCGCGGAGTGGAGATCGGCGGTGATGTTCGCGCCGTTCGCGCCGATCCACAGCTCGGAGCGATACCCGGTCGCCGACACCGCGATGGTCTGCGCGCCGGTCACGCCGTTCGCGACGAACAGGCCGGTCGAGTCGGTCGTACCGGTGACGGTGCCGACCGTCACGGCCGCGCCGGCGATCGCGGCGCGCGTGTTGTCGTCGATGGCGTAGAAATTCACGACACCGTCGATCGGACCGTCGCCGATTCCGCCACCCGAGATGACCCGCGGCGGCGGGTAGTTACCGGTGGGAGAGTCGGGGCCTGGGTTCGAGCTGTCGCTGCCACAGCCGATAGTTGCGGCGCTCACGAGGCTAATCAGGGCGAGGCTACGCATCGGGATCCCTCCTAGTGCGCCGATTTCTAGTGCGAGCGGCGGGCCATGTTATTTTTCACGGGCATGGCCTCGGTCGGTCCGACCTTGCTCTGGTTCGGCGCCGCGGTCACGACCGGGTTGTGCGTGCTGGCCGGCGGGCTCGCGGGGCTCGAGCCGCTGCGCGCACGGCTGACCACGCGCGACGAGAACGCGGCGCTGCCGACCGGCCCGGTGTTCGCCGGCCCGCCGATCGCGGTCGCCGAGGCGAACGACAACGTCGACGACGACGATCACGGTGACACGGCCGCCGGCGGCGGCGGCGGCGCCAGCGCGGGCTCGAGCGCGGCGGCCTCGACCGGGCCGCTCGTCGATGCGTGCCGCGACGGCACGCCCGACAAGTGCAACGCGTGGGCGATGGACGGCTTCTATCGCGCGATCGCCGACGAGAAGCGCGGCGCGCTCGGCCGGCCGGTGCGCGTGTCGTGGTACGGCGACTCGGTGATCGCGACCGACGCGATTCCCGGCCGGCTGCGCGCGCGGCTGCAGGGCGCGCTCGGCGACGGCGGCCCGGGCTTCGTGTTCGTCGTGCCGCCGCATCGCTTCTGCGAGCACGAGGCGATCACGCGCGGCTCGTCGGGGCCGTGGGCGACGCACGCGATCTCGACGTTGCAGACCGCGGATGGCCTGTACGGTCCGGGCGGCGCGACCGCCGAGGCGACCGAAGGCGCGACCGCGACGATCAAGCTCGTCGCGGGCAAGGTCAACTTCGTCGAGCTCTACCTGCTCGACCAGCCGCACGGTGGCAGCGTCACGATCAAGGCGGACGGCAACGAGTTGCAGCACATCGAGACCGCCGCCGACGCCAAGCAGGTCGCGTTCTCGACCGCGGCAGTTTCGGCCGGCGCGAGCAAGCTCGAGCTCGAGACCCACGGCCGGGTGCGGTTGTTCGGCGTCGATCTCGAGAACGCGAGCGGCGCGGTCGTCGACAACCTCGGCATCGTCAGCGTGCACGTCAAGAGCTTCGCGAACGAGGACGCCGCGCACTGGTCGAGCGAGATCGCGCATCGCGGCGCCGACCTCGTGATGATCACGATCGGCGCGAACGAGGCGCAGTGGCTCGGCCCGGCCGATCAGGACACGAAGGATTATCAGGCGCATTACGAGCAAGTGCTCGCGCCGATCCGCAAGGCCCGGCCCGACGCGTCGTGCCTGGTCGTGTCGCCGACCGATCAAGCCGAGGACAAGGACGGTGGCTACGCGTCGCGGCCGGTGATGCCGCTGCTCGTCGACGCGCAGCGCAAGGCGGCCCTCGCGCAGGGCTGCGCGTTCTTCTCGACGTACACGTGGATGGGCGGCAAGGGCTCGGCGGCGAAGTGGTTCCGCAAAGGCCTCGTGGGCAGCGACTTCCAGCACCTGTCGAAGAAAGGCGCGAATCTGTTGTCCGACGCGATCTACGACGCGCTGATGGCGGGCGCGGAGCGCTATGCGGCTCGTTAGCTACTTCGCGGCGCTGCTCCTCGTCGGCTGCGGCAGCTGCGACGGCGAGCGCGCGCAGCACGTGACGCCGCCGAAGCCGCCGATCGCGGTGCCGGGCGACGGCGAGGCCGCGGGCGCGAGCCAGCTCGCGCCGCCGATCGATGCCGAGTATCCGCACGCGCTCGGCTTCCTCGACGCGCCGCCGGGCACGCTCGACGGATTTTTCGGCGGGCTCGCCGCGGCCGAGCGCGCCGCCCAAGACGGCGACTCGCTCGGCTCCGTGACACGGGGGCGTGCCGCCCAAGACGGCGACTCGCTCGGCTCCGTGACACGGGGGCGCGACGACGGCGGCGCCCGCGCGCTCATGCTGTTCTTCGGCGACTCGCACACCGCGGGCGATTCGATGACGTCGCGGCTGCGCGTCGCGTGGCAATCGCGCTTCGGCGACGCCGGGCGCGGCCTGGTCGCGGCCGGCCGCCCGCCGACGCGTCATTACTACCAGCGCGACGTCCGCTACGGCCGCACCGGCGACTGGACCGCGGCCGTCGGCGGCGCGCACGGCGCGGCGAACGTCGAGCCGTTCGGGATCGCCGGGCTGCGCGTGTCGGGCCGTGGCAAGGGCGCGCAGCTCTACGTCGAGACCTGCCCGGATTGTCAGGCCGGCCAGTCGGTCTCGCAGTTCGAGATCCTGTACTACGCGGCGCCCGATCACGGCATCGTGCGCTACCGCGTCGACGACGGCGCGTGGGTGGATCTTCCGACCAAGACCAGCGCGATCGAGCCGCCGCACCCCGGCCGCCAGGTCGTGCCGGTCGTCGACGGGCCGCACCGGCTCACGCTCGAGCACGGCGGAGGCGGGCAGGTCGATCTGTTCGGGATCGTGATGGAACGCCAGCGCCCGGGCGTGATCGTCGATTCGCTCGGCGTGGTCGGGCGGCGACTCGGCAGCCTGCGCTCGTGGGACTGGTCGATCATCGGCGAGCAGCTGTCGACGCGCGATCCGCGGCTCGTCGTCCTGCAGTACGGCACGAACGAAGCCGACGACCCCGATCTCGTGCTCGACGATCTCGCGAAGTATTACGACGAGACGATCCTGCGGATCCGCGCTGCGGCGCCGACCGCGTCGATCCTGATCCTCGGTCCGCCCGACATGGGCGTGCGCGAGGGCGGCAAGGGTTGCGACAAGCTCGCGGCCGCGCACCCCGATGCCGGCGTGACGCCCGAGTGCGAGTGGCGCACGCCCGGCGTGCTCGGCGAGATCATCGCGGTCGAGCACGCGGCCGCGGTGCGCAACCACGTCGCGTTCTTCGACACGTTCGCGGCGATGGGCGGCAACGATCAGATGGGCGCGTGGGCGACCGCCGAGCCGCGCGTCGCGTTCAAGGATCGCGTGCACTTCACCGACCTCGGCTACCAGCGCTGGGCCGACGCGCTCACCGGCGCGCTGCTCGACGACTACGAGCGCTGGAAGAAGGCGCAGGGGCTGCCGCCGTCGGCGCGGCCGGCGACGCCGCCGCCGGCCGTGACGACCGACGCGCCGCTGCCGGCGACGCCGTGACCCCGCCCGGATCATTCACCACGCCGTCGGCTGCGAGCTTCGCGGCGCGGGCGATCTCGCACGTAGGTCCGATGCTCGCTCGGCGCGTACGTCAAGTACGCGCCGTCGCTGCGCTGCGGGCGTGCGCGCGAACTCGCCGCCCGGCGCTCGCTCTCGCTCGACGTCGTGATGAATAATCCGGGCCCTCGCGATGCGCTTCTCGTCCGCCGACTACCCGATCTTCTTGATCGCGGTGTTCTTCGCGTACGCGCTCGCGCGGCGCAGCGGCTGGGGCCGCGCGCTCGTCGTGCTCCTGCTCGGCGACCTCGTGTTCACCCTGGTCGCGAAGGATCCGCACGCGCTGTGGGATCCGATCGGCAACATCGTATGGAGCGAGGCCGCCGGCGCCGCGATCGAGCCGTCGTGGCACTGGGCGGTCGGCGCGGTGGTGGTGGCGGCGGCGTTCGGCGCGGGTGTGCGCGGCGCCGGCGCGCTCGCGTCGCCGCGCGGCCAGGCCTGGCTCGCACGCGGGTTCGTCGCCGCGCTGGCGGCGATCGGCGCGACCGTCGCGCTCGCGTGGCACGCCGACGCGCTCGACGCGACGACCGCGGTCGTCGCCGCGCACGGCCACCTGCTCGTGCTCGTCGTGCTCGGCGTCGCGCTCGGCGCCGCGCAGCGCGATGCGACGCGTCCGCTCGCCCGCGTGCTGATCTTGTTCGTCGCGTCGGGGCTGTTCTACCAGGCGTGGGCGGTCACGACGTCGGGGCCGTATCGCTACCTGCTCGCGCTGCTGCTCGCGACGATCGTCCTCGACTACTACCTCGCGCTGTGGATCGAGGCCGCCGAGGATCCGTTCGTGCGGCGCCTGCTCGTCGTGGTGTCGCTGTGCTCGAACCTCGGCATCCTGTTCTTCTTCAAGTACAGCGACTTCGTCACGCAGGACGTGCTGCACCTCGGCGTGCGGCCGCTCCACCTGATCCTGCCGGCCGGCATCTCGTTCCACACGTTCCAGTCGCTGTCGTACACGATCGATGTCTACCGCCGCGAGCTGAAGGCGACGCGGTCGGTCGTGCAGTTCGCGACGTTCGTGCTGTTCTTCCCGCAGCTCGTCGCCGGCCCGATCGTGCGCGCACAGGACCTGCTGCCGCAGCTGGCCGAGCTCCCGGCGCTCGAGCTCGAGCGCGCGACGCGCGGCTTGTTCCGGATCGCGATCGGCCTGTTCAAGAAGATCGCGCTCGCCGATCCGCTCGCGCTCGCGATCGTCGACCGCGTGTTCGACGCGCCCGCGCACTTCAGCGGGCTCGAGGTGCTCGCCGGCGTGTACGGCTACGCGCTGCAGATCTACCTCGACTTCTCTGCATACTCCGACATCGCGATCGGCTCGGCCGACGTGCTCGGCTTCACGCTTCCCGAAAACTTCCGCACGCCGTATCGCAGCGCAGACCTGCAGGAGTTCTGGCGGCGCTGGCACATCTCGCTGTCGACGTGGCTGCGCGATTACCTGTACATCACGCTCGGCGGCAGCCGCGGCGCGCCGTGGCGGACCTACCTGAACCTGTCGCTGACGATGGTGCTCGGCGGCCTGTGGCACGGCGCGAGCTGGACGTTCATCGTGTGGGGCGCGCTGCACGGCTTCGGCCTCGCGATCACGCGCTTCTTCCAGCGCAACACCGCGCGCGCCGCGACGATGCTGACGTGGTGCGCGGCGATCGCGGCCGGCGGCATCGCGCTCGAGCTCGCCGCCGGCTCGACCGACGCGAGCACGTGGTCGCGCGTGGTGCTCGCGTGGCTGACGCTGACGCCGCTGTGGGCATGCGCGACCGCGTGGCTCGCGAGCGAGCGCACCGAGCCGGCGACCGTGACCGCGACGCCTGTGATCGAGGATCTGCGCCTCGTGATGTGCATCTGCGGCGCGCTGTTCTTCGTCGCGCTCCGGTTCGGGCCGCCGATCACGTGGTTCGGCGCCGCGCTCGCGACGTTCGGGTTCGCGCTCGCCGCCGACTCGCTCGCGCGGCCCCGGCCGTTCGCCGCGATCGCGCGCCGCGCGCTCGCCGTGGTCCTGGTCTTCCAGTACGTGTGCCTCGCATGGATCTTCTTCCGCGCGACGTCGTTCGACAACGCGCTCGCGGTGCTCCGTCAGCTCGCCGGCCACGAGCTCGATCACGCGAACCTGGTCCCGCTCGTCACGATCCCGCTCGCGATCGGCTTCCTCTGCCATTTCTTCCCCGACGGCAGCTTCGGCTGGCTGCGCGACCGCTTCTGCGCGCTTCCGTGGTGGCTGCAAGGCACCGCGCTCGCCGCCGCCGCGCTCGTGCTGCGCGAGCTCGCGCAGCCCAAGATCGTGCCGTTCATCTATTTCCAGTTCTGAGGCCGCTGCCGCGACCGCTGCCGCTGCCGCGACCGCTGCCGCGACCGCTGCCGCGACCGCTGCCGCGACCGCTGCCGCGACCGCTGCCGCGACCGCTGCCGCGACCGCTGCCGCGACCGCTGCCTGATTTACGGAATGAACGTTCAGTCCATAATAGAATCGCGCATCCCATTATGGACTGAACGTTCATTCCGTTTTTTGGGTGTCGGCTGCATCGGGCCCCGCTCATCACAGGACGTCGGCGCGGTCGGAGGCAAGCCAGCCGGCGAGCGTGGCGGCGAGCGCGAGCACGAGCTCGGGCGCGCGGCGGGACGCTTCCGCGAACGCGGCGCGATCGATCGCGAGCACCTCGGTCGCGCCGTCGGCATGAACCGTGGCGGCGCGCGGTGCATGCGTGAGCACCGCGAGCTCGCCGATCACTCCGCCGGTCTCGACGCGACGCTCGGGTGCGTTCACGTGGCGCGCGACGAGCGCGCCGCGTACGACCACGTACATCGCGTCGCCGGGCTGGCCGGCGCGGAACAGCTCGCCCGCGACGGCGAGGCGCTGCGCGCGCGCGGCGAGCGCGGCGAGCGCGGGGCCGGCCATCGACGCGAGCAGGGCGGGGCGGCGCAGCTCGACGAGCACGGGCTCGAGCGCGGACAGCTCGCCGCGCGCGAGCCGCGCGAGCCAGGGGTCGAACGACGCGAGCTCGGACGTGGCGCTGGGCGTTGCGGGCGGCGCGAGCCAGCGCTCGAACGCGGCGAGCGCGCCGGGTCGCGCCGCGAGCTCCTGGATCACGTCGAGCGCGCGCCGGCGGTCCGCTTCGCGATCGCCGACGAGGTGCCGCGCGGCCTGCGCGATCGGCGCGGGATCGCGTCCGGCTGCCGCGGCGTCGACCGCGGTCGCCCACAGCAACCGCGCGACGCAGCGCCGCGTCGCGACGTCGAGCTCGGCACGTGCGCACGGCGACCAGCCCGCCGCGTCGTCCCGCGCGCTCAGGTGGGCGCCGAGCGCGGCGAGCGCCGCGTCGTGGGCGGCCGCGATGCGATCGGCTGGCAGCTCGGCACCGCCGCGGGCGAGGGCGAGCGTCGCGCGTAGCGCGGCGTGCGCGACCTCGGCGTCGGAGTCGTCGACGAGCGCGGCGGCGAGCGCGGCGCCGGCAGGTGCGGCGCCGACCGCGCGCGCGATCGCGAGGCGGGCGAGCGGGTCGAGCTCGCGCACGCGAGCGGCGAGACAGCGCGCGCCCTCGCCGTCGAGCGCGCCGATCGCGCCGATCGCGTCGGGCTCGCCGGCGGCGAGCGCGTCGCCGAGGCGAGGCAGCGCCGCGGCGGGCGCGAGACGTGCGATCACGGCGAGCGCACCAGCCGTCGGGGCATCGGCGAGCAACGCGACGAGCTCGGGCTCCGGCAGGTCGTGCGAGCGCGCGCGTGCGAGCGCGGCGGCCCAGCCCGGATCGCGCGCGACGAGCCGCGCGAGCTCGCCGCGGACGTCGCCGCCGCGCAGCATCGCGGTCGCGGTGCGGGCGGCCTCGTCGACATCGCGCGCGAGCCCGGCGCGCTCCGCGGCGCGCGCGATGCCGCTGTCGTCGCCGGCGAGCGCGAGCGCCTGGATGCCGGCCGCGAGCGCGCGGTCGTCGTCTTCGATCGCGATCGCGGCGCGCAGCTCGCCGCGCAACGCCGGCGCGGGCTCGCGCGCGAGCTGCTCGAACACGGCGGCCCGCAGGTCCGCGTCGTCGTCGCGCAGGTGATCGGCGAGCACGGCGGCGTCGACGCGGGCGCGGGCGAGTGCGGCCCGCGCGAGTGCACCGACCGCCGGGTCAGCGGTCGCGCGCGTCCACCGCTCGAGCGTCGCGAGATCGATCCGGCGCGGATCCTCGCGCACGTCGGCGCGGATCCCGAGCGGCGCGGCGAGCACGGTCTGAAACCGCCGCGCCGACGCGCGCGCCGCGATCGCCCACAGCACCGCCACCGCGATCGCAGCGGCCGCGAGCCCGACCGGCGCGACCGGCCCGAGCGCGAGCAGCGCGAGCCCGGCGAGGCCCGCACCGGCCGGCCACAGCGCGCCGCGGAGCAGCACCTTCCAGCGCGCGCGCGGCGCCACTGGCAGCGCCGATAACGCGAGCTCCTGCGCCGGGCGCGAGGTGCCGAGCCGCAGCACCTGATCGCCGGTGCGCGTGCCGGCGATCGCGACGAAGCCGGGGGCCGCCGCGAACCCGAGATACGACGCGACGACGACGAACGGATGGATCATCGTGGTGAACGGCAGGCTCCGCGTGACGAGCAGCCGCGGCACGGCCGCGACCTGCAGCAGCAACAAGCCGGCGTTGGTCGCGCCGTAGAACAGCGCGAGCGCGATCGCGACCGCATCGCCGGTCCACCGACTCTTCACCGCGGCGAGAAACTGGAGGTCGACGACGGTCGCGACGATCGCTTCGAGCACCGCGGCCGCGATCAACGCGGCCAGCAAGCGACGCTGCAGCAGCGACAGCTCGCCGCCGCCGCTCGCGGTCGCCGCCGCGCCGCCAGGCGCGCCGCCGCGAACGAGTGCGCGCTCCTGCGCCGCGCACAGGGCGATCACCGCGAGCGTGACGGCGGCCGCCGCGTACGGCAGCACCACCAGGCCGAGCCGCGCGACGAACGCGCCGGCGGCGAGCCCGGCCACCGCGCCGCCGGCGGTCACCGCGGCGCCGGCGCGCGGCAACATGCGTCGCGCGTCGCGACCGGCGACCGCAGCCGCGACCCGATTCCACAGCGCGAGCCCGGCGACCTGCGACGTCGCCGCGAGCGCGACGACGAGCACGACCGGCGGCGCACCGCGCGCGAGCAGCGCAGGCGCGGCGACCGCCGCCAGCCCGAGCGCGACGAGCAGCCCGAAATCGACGAGCTGGGCGCGCGCGCGCCGCACGAGCGCGTCGTAGCCGAGGGTCGCGACCGCGAAGCCGGCCGCGCTCGCGATCGGCAGCCACGGCATCTGCCGGGCGCCGTACTCGGACAGAAACGCAGCCTCGGCGAAGCTGCGCAGCGCGACCGCCACGACGCCGACCAGCGCGATCATCACCACGCCGAGCGCGAACGCGCGTCGGTTCATCGCGTCACGGCGCCTCGTGCGCGAGCAAGCTGGCGAGCCGGTCGGCGAGCGCGGCGCCGGCGGCGGGGTCTTCTTCGAGCACGTCGCGGACATCGCCGGCGGCGAGCGAGACGAGCTCGCTCGGCTCGGCGGCGACGAGCTCGACCGCGGCGGTCGTCGGGCGCACGACGCGCACGAGGCCGATCGCGCGGCCGGCGCCGGCGGTCGTGCCGGCGATCGCGACCCGGCCGCGCGCGACGATCCACACGGTCTCGGCGGTCGTGCGCCGATCGCCGACGGCGAGCTCGTCGGGCCGCGCGCGCTCGGCGAGCCGGATCAAGACCGCCGGCGCGAGCTTGTCGAACAGCGGGCACGCCGCGAGCACGCGAGCTCGCTCGAGCAGATCCATCCGGTCACGTCGCGCGTCGCGCGTTACTTCTTCGCGAGGATCTTCTTCTGGTTCGCGACGATCGTCTTCTGGTTCGCGATGATCTGCTGCAGGTGCTTCTGGTTGCCTTCGATCTTCTTCTGGTTCGCCAGGATCTGATCGAGCTTCTTCTGGTTCGCTTCGATCTTCTTCTGGTTGCCCTCGATCTTCTTCTGGTTCGCGATGATCTGCTGCAGGTGCTTCTGGTTGCCTTCGATCTTCTTCTGGTTCGCCAGGATCTTTTCCTGATTGGCGATGATCTGGATCAGGTGCCCGTGGTTGTGATCGTGGGCGTGTTCGTGTTCGTGGTCGTGGTCGTTACCGTGGGTCATCGCTTCCATGACAGAGCCTTTCGGGCGCACCCGCGCGCCGGCCGCACGCTAACACGGTTCACGGCGCGCGCGGCGCACCACGCCCGGCCGCGTCACGGCATCGCGCTGCCTTCGTTCGAGCCCGACCCGCTACCGTATCCGCTGCCGACATTGCTGCCGAAGCCGCTGCCCTTGCCGCTGCCCTCGGCACTGCCGCTGCCGTAGATGCCGCTGCCGCTGCCGCTGCCGCTGCCGTAGATCCCGCTGCCGCTGCCGCTGCCGTAAATCCCGCTGCCGCTACCGACGTCGCTGCCGAACCCGCTGCCGCTGCCGCTGCCCATGCCGCTGCCGAGCCCGCTGCCCGCGCCGGGCTCGGGGGCCGGCGTCGGTGGGTTGCCGGGGGTCGTCGGCGTGCCCGGCGTCGTCGGCGTCGCGGGCGTCCCCTGGTTCTGTGCGAGCGCCGTGGCGCCGATCGTTGCCGTTCCGAGCATCATTGCGAAGAGTGCTGAGCGCTGGAATGTCATCTGAAACCTCCACCCGCCGAGGCAGCAACATCCATGCGCGCGTCGCCGCGATTCGTTCCTACGCGGCGGCCCGTGATACATCGCCTGCATGCGGCACTGGCTCGGCGCGATCGCCCTCACGGCTTGCGGTTCCACCTCGCAGACGCCGGCGCTCGCGCCGGTGTCGTCACCCGCCGCACCGGCGAGCGCGCCGGTCTACGCGACATCGAAGCTCGCGCTGCCCGGCGGCGACGCCGACGGCGTCGGCATGGACTACTTGCTCTACAACCCGCGCACGAATTCGGTATGGGTGCCGGCCGGGAACTCGGGCGCGGTCGACGTGGTCGACGTCGCGAGCGGCAAGCTCACGCGCGTCGAGGGTTTCCCGGTGCGCGAGATGGAGCGACGCGGCAAGAAGCGCGTCGTCGGGCCGAGCTCGGCCACGCTCGGCGCGCCCGGCACCGTCTACGTCGGCAACCGCGCCGACTCGTCGGTGTGCGCGGTCGACGAGGTCCGGCTCGCGAAGCAAAGCTGCGGCACGCTCGACTCGATGCCCGACGGCATCGCGTTCGTGTCGTCGACGCAGGAGGTGTGGGTGACCACGCCGCGCGACAAGTCGATCCGCATCCTCGACGCGGCGACGCTCGTGCAGAAGGCGAAGCTCGACTTCGAGGGCGAGCCCGAGGGCTTCGCGCCGGCGCCGTCGCGCGGCCTGTTCTACACCAACCTCGAGGACAAGGACGTCACGCTCGCGATCGACGTCGCCTCGCACAAGACGGTCGCGACCTGGAAGTCGGGCTGCGGCGAGCAAGGGCCGCACGGCCTGCGGCTCGACGACGCCGACGGCCTGTTGCTCGTCGCGTGCAGCACGCGCGTCGAGGCGATGGACATCGCGCACGACGGCGCGATCCGCGGCTCGGTCGACACCGGCGACGGCGTCGACGACTTCGACTTCTCGCCGACCGCGCACGCGATCTACGTCGGCGCGGCGCGCGCCGGCCGCCTCGTGATCGCGTCGCTCGACGCGCACGGCGCGCTCGCGCCGCTCGCGACCGTGCCGACCGCCGAGGGCGCGCGCAACGGCGTCGTGACCGCCGACGGCCGCGTCTACCTCGCGCACGGCAAGGCCAGCGAGCTCATCGTGATCGCGACGCCTTACAAGTGAGCCATGCCCTGCAGGCCGCCGTGACGCGCGGCTTGATGTACGCTGCCGCGATGCTCCGCCATGGTCTGCTTGTCGTCGGCGTCGCGACTGCATGCGGTGCGCCGCGGGCCCCCGCCGGCCCCGCGCCGGCCAACCCATGGCCGCCGCCGACCCCGTACCCGTGTCCCGCCCCGGCGTCGGCGACGGGCTCGACGTCCGCGACCGGCGCGTCCTCGCCCGCCCCAGCGCGTCACGCCGACGACAAACCCGATCTCGACGTCGTCCACCGGATCAAGGACGAGGCGTTCAAGCGCGGCAAGGTGATGGACACGCTGTTCTACCTGACCGACGTCAACGGCCCGCGGCTGACCGCGTCGCCGGGGTTTCGCACCGCGGCGGACTGGGTCGTGCGCACGCTGGCCGGGTGGGGCATGACCACCGCGCACCTCGAGCCGTGGGGACAGCTCGCGCGTGCCTGGAGCGTGCAGCGCTTCGAGATCGCGCTCGTCGAGCCCAGCTACGCGCGCCTCGAGGGCACTCCGAAGGCATGGTCGCGCGGCACGGCCGGTCCGGTCACCGGGACGCTGGTCGCGGCACCGCTGTTCCCCGACAAGGAGGACCGCGACGACGCGCTCGACCTCGCGAAGCTCGGCGCTCGGATCAAGGCCTACGAGCACGCGTGGCACGGCAAGCTCAAGGGCCAGCTCGTGCTGCTCACGCCGGCGCGCGACCTCGACCTGCCGCGCGAGGTCGATCCGAACCGGCTCGACGACAAGAAGCTCGGCGAGGTCGCGCAGTCGCCGGACCACCTCGCGCCGCCGGAGCCATGGAGCTGGCCGCTGACCAAGCTGCCGCGCGACGCCAAGAAGCGGCAGGCGCTGGTCGCGCAGCTGCCCGACGAGGTCGTCGACGACTTCGCCGATCGTCGGCGCAAGGTCTTCGACGAGCTGTGGCGGTTCTTCACGGCCGAGGGCGCGCTCGCCATCCTCGCGACCGACGACCGCGGCGAGGGCTCGATCGTGTTCGCGGAGAGCACCGGCGCGTGGGACGCGAGCCAGCCGATGCCGCCGACCTACGTCGCGATGGCGCCCGAGGACTACGACCGGCTCGCGCGGCTGGCCGACCGGAACATCCCCGCCAAGGTGAGGCTCGACGCCGCGATCGCGATCTCGGATCGCAACGAGGAGACCGCCAACGTGGTCGCCGAGCTTCCGGGCGGCAGCAAGAAGGACGAGCTCGTCCTGCTCGGGGCCCACCTCGACTCGTGGCACGCCGGCACCGGCGCGACCGACAACGGGGCCGGCAGCGCGGTGATGCTCGAGGCGATGCGGATCCTGCGGACGCTGAACCTGCCGCTCGATCGCACCGTGCGGCTCGTGCTGTGGAGCGGCGAGGAGCAGGGGCTTTACGGCTCGCGCGCCTACGTCAAGCAGCACTTCGCCGATCCGGTCACCATGGCGGTGCGCCCCGAGCACGCGAAGGTGTCGGTCTACTTCAACCTCGACAACGGCACCGGCCGGATCCGCGGCGTCTACCTGCAGGGCAACGACATGGCGCGCCCGATCTTCGAGTCCTGGCTCGCGCCGTTCAAGGACGAGGGCGCGGCGACCATCTCGCTGCGCAACACCGGCGGCACCGATCACCTGTCGTTCGACGCGGTCGGGCTGCCGGCGTTCCAGTTCATCCAGGATCCGCTCGACTACTTCTCGCGCACCCACCACTCGAGCCTCGACGTCTACGAGCACGCCCAGGCCGGCGACCTCATGCAAGCCGCGGCGATCGTCGCGACGCTGGTCTATCAGGCGGCCAACCGCCCGGACCTGTTCCCGCGCAAGCCGCTGCCCCCGCCGCTGCCGGCGCGAACGGCGCCGTGACCGGGCGCGAAACTTGGTGACCCCAGGGGGATTCGAACCCCCGCTACCAGCGTGAGAGGCTGGCGTCCTAACCGCTAGACGATGGGGCCTGGATTGTTCGGGGACTAGGATTCGAACCTAGATAGTCAGAGTCAGAGTCTGACGTCCTGCCATTAGACGATCCCCGATCGGGTGCAACTTCCTAACGGCTCTCGCTCGTTTCGTCAAGGCTTGGGACGGGGGACGAAGAAGATCAACGTCTTGCCGGAAACGCGCACGACGTGGACCGCGAGCAGCGCCGAAGCCGCGTCGGTGGCCACGAAGCGGGTGACGTCGACGCCGCGCACGCGATACGGACCGACCTGCGTCGCCGCGATGCCGGCATGCGCGAGCTGCTTGGCGATGAAGTCGCTCGTATCGCGCGGACCGCGCCCGGAGACGTAGTGGTCGGCCTCGGCGCGGCTGCCCGGCGGCAGCTGGATCGGAGGATCTGCCCGCGCCGCGGCCGACGCGATCGCGAGCCACGCGCAGATGAACCCGCCGCGAAAACGACGTAGCATGCCGGGCGGAGGATACTGCATGCGTACGGCGATGATGCTCCTGGCTCTCGCGTTGATGAGCACGAGTGCCTGCAAGAAGGACGAGACCGCGGCCGGGCAGGGATCGGGATCCGGATCGGCGACGACCGGATCCGCGACCGCGACGGGCTCGGGGTCGGCCACGGCGACGGCTACGGGCTCGGGGTCGGCAACGGCCACCGGATCGGGTTCGGCCACCGGATCGGGGTCGGCGACCGCGTCGGGCTCGGCCTCGGCGACGGGCTCCGGTAGCGGAAGCGCCGGTGACATGGCGATGCAGCACAAGACCGGCAACTGCCCGAGCACCGTGCTCGGAGCGACGACGACCGCGACCGTCAAAGGGAAAGACGTCGTCGTCGAGGTCACCTCGAAGGACAAGGACGCCGTGCTCGCGATCCAGAAGCGCGCCGATGCCTCGGTCAAGGGCAAGGACGCGGTCAAGACCGCGAGCAACCTGCACGACCAGAAGGGCGCGCATCGCGGCGGGACCGGGCTGTGCCCGATCTACGTGCCCGAGGGTGCGGTGGCGAAGGTGAAGCACGAGAAGACCGGCATCTCGGTCACGATCACGCCGAAGACCGATCCGGCCGCGCTGGCGAAGGACATCGGCGATCGCATCAAGCGCGCGTCGGACTGGGTCGCTGCCAACGTCAAGCCGGGCGACAAGCTCAACCAGGGCGGCGTCGGCGGCGGCAGCGGCGACGACGGCATGAACCACTCGGGGCAGGGCGACGGCAAGGGCATCGAGCGCAAGAAGGGCGGCGACGGCAAGGGCGGCGGCAAGGGCACTGGCGGCGGCGGCGGGATGGGTACCGGCGGCGGCAGCGGCGGCGGCTAGACCAGCCTACGGCGCTGCGGGCACCGGCTTCGGCCCCGGAACGCTCAGCAGATACTGCTGCGTCAGGTCCTCGCGCAGCGCGTTGACGATGCGCGCGTCGATCAGCGCGCGATCGCTCTTCTTGATCGCGAGGTCGCTGACGTCCTTGTCGTTCTGCACGCTGAACACGACGACGCACGTCGGATGAGCGGAGCGGTCGTAGCGGATCACGCGCGCGCCCAGCGTGCCGCGCTTCAGGTCCTTGATGCCGAGTGCCATCGGCGCGTTGGCGATGTCGACGCGGTACACGACGTAGAACGGCGCGAGCAGCCAGTCGGCGGCGGCCGACTTGATGGCGTCGGGATCGGCGTTCGGATCGACGAGCACGCGCGACGCCGGTGAATCGAGTGCGGTCGGGTTGGTCCAGTCGGCGTGCTCGGGCTCGTCGCCGATCGGAATCTTCGCGAGCTGGAGCAACGTGCGCTGCGTCATCGCGATGCCACCGGCCAGATCCTCGGGCTTGCAGTCGTGCACCGCGCCCGGCGCGGGCACGTTCTTCTCGATCTGCTGCGCGCGTGCGGTCACGTACGTAGGATCGCCTTCGCGCCTGCGGTGACACGCGGCGCACGTCGCGACGGCGATCGCTGCGACCGCGACGCTACGCCGAGATGATGGAGCCCACATCCTGTCCCTGCAGGGCGGCGAGCACCTGGCCGCGCTTCATGCCGTTGACGACCTGCAGCTCCTTGCACCAGCGCGCGCGGGGCAAATACTCGACGACGACGCGCTCGACCACGACATCGGGCAGGTTGCGCGCGACGAGCTCCTTCGCCGTGATGCGCGGGATGTGGGTCGCCTGCGGATTCTTCTTCGGATCGTCGGTGTACAGGCCGTCCTCGTCCTTGATGAAGATCGCGCGGCGCGCGCCGAGAAACTCGCACGACAGGAACACGCCGGCGTCGGTGCGGTGCGGCGGGATGCGGCTGCCTTCCTCGTGCTTCTCCCAGTACCCGAACGGCGGCATGCCGCTCATCACCGGGATGCAGCCGAGCGACAGGTACAGCGGCAGCTTCTCGAAGTCGTCGGGCAGGATGAACACGCCGCCGTGCTTGGCGAGCAGCATCTGCAGCATGCGCGCGTTCTGCATCGGAATGTACTTGCCGAGCGTCGCGATCACGCCGGTCGGCATCTCGAGCTCGCTCGCGATCGCGTAGATGTGGCGCGCGCGCGTCCCGCCGCCGACCAGCACGACGACCTGCACGCCCTGCTTCTTGGCCTCGATGATCTCGTCGAGGATCGGAAACAGCGCGGCTCGGCCGCGGTCCATCACCGACTGGCCGCCGATCTTGACGACCCGCACGTCGGGCATGACCGCGACGGGCCGATAGTCGATCGACGACACGCTCGCGCCGGTGAGAGTCGCGCCCGCGAGCGCGGAATCGATCGTTCGTCGCTCGCTCATTTGGTGATGACCGTTCCGACGTTCTCGCCGTCGAGCGCGCGCGTCAGCTGCCCGGGTTTGAGGCCGTTGACGATCACGACGCGCTTGAGGTTCTTCGCCTCCGCCCACGTCCGGTACATCTCCTCGTCGAGGATGTTCTCCTCTGGCGGGTTCGCGATCAGGTCGGCGAGCGCGATCTGATCGTACTTCTTCGCGTTCGCGTGCCGCTTCGGATCGCGGTCGTACAGCCCGTCCTCGTCCTTGACGAAGATCAGCTGCTTCATGCCGAGCACCTCGGCGAGCTGGAACATGCCGAAGTCCGAGCCGTGCATCGGCACCGCGCCGTCGAGCGGCGGCGGCTCCCAGAAGTGAAACGGCGGCACCGAGATCGCGATCGGCGTGATGCCGGCGTCGAAGTACAGCGGCAGATCCCAGAAGTGGTCGCGCTGCATCGGCATCGAGCCGTGTGGCGCGAGCAGCGCGTTGAGCAAGATCGCGTTCAGCTCCTCCATCGCGCCGACGAGCTGCGCGATGCCGCCGGTCGGCAGCCCGAGGTCCATCGCGATCGACACGGTGTGGCGGACGCGCGTGCCACCGCCGACGCCGATCACGATCTTGTGTCGGCGCTTGACGACCGCGAGCTCGTCGACGAGCGGCAGGATCGCGTCCTTGCCGCGATCGAAGATGCTCTGGCCGCCGATCGAGACCAGCGAGACGTCCGGAAAGATCTGGACGTCGCGCTCGCTCTCGGTGCCCGACAGCACCTGGCGATCCTGGAGCGACTCGCGCATCAGGCGCGACTCGATGTGCGTGCGGCCGTCGCCGCGCAACAGCTGATTGGCCATGAAGTCTTCCGAGGATAGCGCGAGTGGCGCCGAAAAAACGAAAGGCGCCACCGAGGAGAGCGGTGGCGCCTGGAGGAATGCGTCGGTTCGGGGCTTAGTCGGTCAGCGTCGAGGTGCCACAGGTCCCGGCCGTGAGGTAGCCGGCCGCCATCGTGTACCAGGACTGCAGCGCGGTCATGCCGGGGTT
>DATJXL010000362.1:0-5622 GCA_035500135.1 Kofleriaceae bacterium | reverse complement strand
CACGATGAACCCGGCCGGCCCGATCCGCTGTAAGGCCTGCGTAAGAGCTGGCGCGGCCGCCGGCGTCGGCTACGCTTACCCGGCATGGGTCGAGCGTTGCTCGCGATCGCCTGTGCAGCGTGCGTGGTTTGGGTATCCGGGGCGGAGGGTGACTCGCACCACGTGCTGTCGACCGTCGAGATCGACGGTGTTCCGCACGTCACCCAAGAGCCCGACTTCTGCGGCGAAGCGTGCGTCGCGATGTGGGCGAACCACCTCGGCAAGTCGTACGACCAGGACGACGTGTTTGCCGCGACCGGCCTCGATCCGGCACTCGGCCGCGGCGCGTACACGCCCGAGCTCGTGCGCGCGGTGCAGGCGCTCGGCTTCCGGCCACCGAACGTGTACACGCTCGTCGACGAAGCGCATCCGCAGCCGGCGCTCGATCGCGAGCTCGCCGCGCTGCACGCCGATCTCGAGCGCGGCGTGCCGAGCATCGTGTGCATGCACTACGACGATCGCCCGCACACGACCGAGCACTTCCGGCTCGTGCTCGGCTACGACGGCGATCGCGACGAGATCGTCTACCAGGAGCCCGCGGAAGACGACGGCGCCTATCGCCGCATGAGCCGCACGCTGTTCGAGAAGCTGTGGCAGCTGCCGTCGAGCACGGCCGGCAAGAAGGTGCTCGTGCGCATCCCGCTCGTCTCCGGCAAGCTCGCCGAGCCCGCGCACGACGCGACGCGCGCGCAGTACACGCAGCACGTGATGGCGCTGCGCGAGCAGCTCGCCGCGAAGGGCCTGCGCGGGATGTCGGTGCGCATCGAGCCGCCGTTCGTCGTCGTCGGCGATGCCGGCGATGCCACGCTCGCCCGCGACGCGCGTACCGTGCGCTGGGCCGCCGATCATCTCGAGCACGACTTCTTCGCCGCGCGCCCGAGCCAGATCCTCGACATCTACCTGTTCCACGGCGACGCGAGCTACCGCCGCGGCGTGAAGCTGCTCACGAGCGAGGCTCCCGATACGCCGTACGGCTTCTATTCGCCCGACGCTCGCGGCCTGTTCATGAACATCTCGACCGGCGGCGGCACGCTCGTCCACGAGATCGTGCACCCGTACGTCGAGGCCGATTTTCCCGAGGCGCCGGCGTGGCTCAACGAAGGTCTCGGCTCGCTGTTCGAGCAGAGCGCCGAGCAGGGCGGCCACATCGTCGGGCTCACCAACTGGCGGCTCGCCGGCCTCCAGCGCGCGCTCGCGCGCGGCGACGTGCCGAGCTTCCGCGCGCTGACCGCGCTCGATCCGCACGCGTTCTACGCCGACGACAGCGGCGTGCACTACGCCGAGTCGCGCTACTTGCTGTACTACCTGCAGCAGAAGGGCGAGCTGCGCGCGTTCTATCGCGCCGCACGCGCCGCGCGCGCGAAGGATCCGACCGGCTACGCCGCGCTCGTCGCGACGCTCGCCAAGCTCGGCGAGCACGACACCGACGCGTTCCGCCCGAAGTGGGAAGCGTTCGTCAACGCGCTGACGTTCCCGTAGCGGCATCGTGATGCGCGTGCGGGGCCTTCGCCCAGTGCGCGACGACCGGATCCTCGCCGCAGCGAGAGGTGTAGCCGGTCGCGAACGCGCGTGCGTCGTCGGTGCGGCCGTCGAGCACGAGCAGACGCATCAGATCGTGCACGTCGCTCGGGATGCAGCGCTCGCCGAGGCCGGCGATCAGGATGTCGATCTTCAGCTTGCGCTGTTCGGCGACCAGGCGTAGCTCGCTCGCCATGCCGGCCGGGCGCGGCATCTCGGCGTGTGCGGGCACGACCGCGTATAGCCACGCGAACATCGCGATCGAAACGGTCACGGCGGCGCTCACGATCGCGAGGCGCTGGCGGCGACGCCGGCTCAGCGGCACCTTGACGAGGCCTTGCGTGCGGGTCTCGATCGCCTCCCAGTCGGCGCCGGGCACGGCGAGCTTGAGGTCGGCGATGCCGCGCTTGGCGTCGTCGAGCGCGGCCTCGTCGATCGCGCGCTCGCCCGCGAGGCCGGGGTTCGACGCGGTTGGCTGCGCGTTCGGGCGCAGCTCGTCGTACGCCGCCGTGTTCGCGCCGCGCACCGCGAGCACGCGGCGCGCGCGATCGAGGTGGCGCCAGATCTCGGGAACCGTATCGTGGATCTCGACGATCGCGCGCCAGCGCTCGCGCGCCGAGGCGCCGTCGATGTCGCGCGAACGCGCCCACGCGCGGTCGCATTCCTCGCGCAGCGCGTCCGCGATCAAGATCGCGCCGACCGCACGGTCGTGCTCGTCGAGAGCAAACGAAGCATCGCGGTACACGTGACTAGTCTGGCGCCGTCGCGGCGCGTCACGCAAGACCAAAACGGAATGGTCGCGGGCGCGTTGGCGTTGTTCCGGCGTGGAGTTGGCCGTGGATGCGCTGGAACCCCGAGACGTCAGCCCGTACGAGCTCGCGATGTGGTGCAAGTTGTTGCGCGATCGGGGGTGGACCGGGGGGCGCATCGCGTCGGCGCTCGGCCGCAGCGAGGGGTACATCAACAACCTGATCCGCATCGTCGACCGGGCCTCGCTCGCGGTGCTCGGCCGCTGGCGGCGCGAGCAGCAATCGGCGAGTGTGCTGCGCCACGCGTGCACGACCGACTGGCTTGCGCAGGTGTGCCTGCTGCCGCACGCCGAGCAAGACGCGGCGCTCGCGGCGCGGCTCGAGCGGCTCGGCGGCGTATGATGGCGCCGCGAGGTGCGTGTGAGCGAGGACAACGGCAACGGCGACGGCAAGAAGAAGCGCAAGCTGCGGGCGCTGACGGGACTCTCGGTCGACGAGTTCCGCCATCCATCCGATCAGCGCGCGACCGACGCGCTCAGGAAGATCCCCGGCATCGACAAGCTGTTCGCGAAGGTGCTCGAGGTCGGGCTCGAGCGCGTCTACTACGTCGAAAACATCGCCTCGAACCTGCGCGTGACGCCGAAGATGTTTCCGCGGCTGCACCGCAGCCTGACCTGGGCGACCAAGATCCTCGACGTGCCCGAGCCGGAGATGTACGTGACGGTCGATCCGATTCCGAACGCGTTCACGTACGGCCACACCAAGCCGTTCATCACGGTCACGTCGGGTCTCATCGACATGCTCAGCGACGAGGAGCTGTTCTACGTCGTCGGCCACGAGGTCGGTCACATCAAGGCCGGCCACGTGCTGTACGGCACGATGGCGCGCAACATCGTCGCCGTGATCGCGCTACTCGGGCAGGCCACGCTCGGCATCGGCGCGCTGCTCGGACAGGGCCTCGTGATCGCGCTGCTCGAA
Organism: Kofleriaceae bacterium; assembly: GCA_035500135.1. Classification (GTDB taxonomy): domain Bacteria; phylum Myxococcota_A; class Polyangia; order Haliangiales; family Haliangiaceae; genus JABFXX01. The sequence goes on along the minus strand of DATJXL010000362.1, from coordinate 2,338 downwards.
TGGTTCCGCTGCGCCGAGCTGACGTCGGATCGCGCCGCGCTCCTGTGCGTGCAAGACCTCGAGCCCGCGCGCGACGTGTTCATGAAGCTCGCCGGCGGCACGACGCGCATGGCCGCCGACATGGATCGCGAGGAATTCCTCCGCCAGGTCCGCGAGTACGAGGAGGTCGATCGCACGACGCTCGACCGCGCGTACAAGATCCTGCTCACGATCGGCCGCACGCACCCGTTCGCGATGCAGCGCGCGAAGGAGCTCGAGACCTGGTTCGAGGCCGGGTATCCCGAGCTGATGGCCCGGCACCCTTAGCGTCACAGCGCGTCGAGCGCCTTCGCGAGCAGCCTGCGCAGCTGCGTGCGTTCGTCGGCGGTGAGCCCGGCGAGCGCTTCGTCTTCGAGGCGGCGCAGCTCGGTCTCGGCGCGTTCGAGCGCGGCCGAGCCTTTCTCGGTGAGCGCCACGTTGTGCTTGCGGCGGTCTTCCTGGTCGCGGATGCGCGACACGTACCCGGCGTCTTCCAGCTCGTTGAGCCAGGTGACGACGGTGTTTTGCGTCGTCTTCATCATGTCGCACAGGAAGGTCTGCGGCAGCTCGCCTTGGTCGCGCAGCGCGGCGAGCATCGCGACTTGCTTGAGGTTCATGCCGAGCAGCTGCTGCGTCGCATTCGCGTTGATGCGGCGCACGAGGCGCGTCAGGTGCGGAATGGAACGGGCGCTCGCCACGGCTGTCACTGTAACTCGCTTTCAGGGTCTTGACAGCTATGATAATCACTGATACTTTGACTATCAAGATGGGCGAAATTGTCACAAGTGATCGTCGTATCAGCGGGAAGATCCTGGGCTGGGCCGACGTGCCCCGCAGCCGCTGCCGGGCTCGCACCGCGGAAAGGCTAGCGTCATGACGTTCTCGCTGCTGCCGCTGCTACTGCACGAAAACGATGTACCCGTCGTCGCGCGCGCCGCGCTGCGCCGCGCCAGCTCCGCGCCCGCGGAGCGGCGTCGCGGTTACCTCGAGGTCGCCGCGCGCTCGCTCGCACGCGACGCGCACCTCGACTGCGATGACGCGCGCGAGCTCGTCGGGCTGTGAGGGCGCTATGCCGCGCGGCGCAGCGCGTTCCACGCGTCGCGCCACGAGATCCGGCGCGGCGGCCGCGTCGCGCGGCCTTCGATCGCGGCGCGCGCGCGTTCCTGCGTCTTCGGCCGATCGGCGAGCTCCTTGTCGGTGCCGACGTACGGCTCGCGCGTGCCGGCGAGCTTGTCGAACCACTGGAACGTCACGCCCCAGTTGCGGTGCTGGTCCGCGCCCATGTGGTGGTCGTAGTGCCACGGCAAGTGCGTGCGGCCCCACTCGGGATCGATGTGACAGCGCCGGTGATCGCGGCGGTACTTCGCGAGCAGGTACCACGTGGTGAGCGTGTAGAACGGCGCGACCGGCAGCAGCGGCGCGTGCAGGAGCCCGATCGCGACCAGGCCGACCGCTTCGCCCGCCTGCGTCGGCGTGCTCCACACCGGACCTTCGAAGTCCGGATCGTAGCCGCCGTGGCGCCGCACCTTCTGGTGGTGGGTGTGGAAGTGAAACGCGAACACGCTCGACTTGTCGCGTCCGCGCAGGTGCAAGAGGTAGCGATGCGCCGCCCACTCGCCGTACGCGAAGCTCGCCACTGCGAGCGGGATGCCGATCATGGTCGCATTATAGGGCGGGCGCTCACGGGTTGCTGACCGCGTCGAACGCCAGCGACAGCCCCTCGAGCTTCAAGAGATCCGCCCAGGTCCACAGCTCGCCGGCGCCGTTCGCGGTGACCGTCGCGGTGACCGGCTCGCCCCGGCCGCCGGCGAGCGCGATCGCGAGCGCGACGCCCTGCAGCTGCTCGGTGCCGAGCGGCGACGCGTTGCCGCCGACGGCGAGCGTCCAGTCGAGCGAGAGATCGACGGTCGCGGTCGCGCTCGCGTCGTCGTCGTCGCTCCACGTCGCGGCGATGCTCGACGCGCTCGCGAGCCGGAGCTTGACGTCGCGCAGCTCGGCGGGCTGACCGAGCAAATCCGACGGCAGCTCGATCGGCTGGAGCTCGATCACGAGCGCGGCGATCGCGAGCGCGCCGGTCGCGTCGACGCTCGCATCGAGCTCGCCATCGGCGATCGCGAGCGCCGTCTGGCCGTCTTGCCAGCCGTCGTGCGTGTAGCGGCTCGCGGTGATCGCCCCGCTGCTCGTCGCGGCGGCGACGTACAGCGCCGTCGGCTGCGCGAGCCGCTCGCGCACCGTCGCTTCGCTCGGCGCCTCCGGCGTCGATCCACAGCCCATCGTCATGCACACCAGTCCGACCGAGATCCTCATCATGACGCGATGC
>DATJXL010000361.1:0-58315 GCA_035500135.1 Kofleriaceae bacterium | reverse complement strand
CAGCAACTCGACCTGGGTTGCCTCGGCGACGTTTTTTCCGAACAGCGTCACGCGTCCGCTGCTCGGGCTGAGAAGTCCCATCATCAATTTGAGCAGTACGGATTTTCCCGATCCGCTGCGACCGACGATGACAGTGGTTTTCCCAGGCACGATGCGCAGCGAGAGCCCGCGCAGCACCTGCTTCTCGCCGAAAGAGATCGAAACGTCGTCGAGATCGATCACCGGATGGTCCGGATCGAGTGGCCAGCGGTCCACGTCCGGTACGAGCAGGTTCTTGCGTTGTGGTTCGCTCACGATTCGCTCACTGAACGGATTCCCAGCGCAAGAGTGTGACGATTCCGTGAGAAAAAGTTAGCCCGGAACAGGCAACTTGTCAGGGACCTGTGTAAGTGTCGCAAACGCGCACATGCCTAGGACCAAAGCCTTTCTCTATAGTGCTGCCCTGGTGTTTCTCGGATCGAGCGCTGCTCAAGCAGACTCCCTACCGAAATCACTCCACATGCGTGGGAAGCGTGCGACGACATCGGCCAACGCGCCGGTGCGTACCGCGCAGAACCCGCCGGATAACGGTGGTACGCCTCCGCCCGATAACGGCGGTACGCCGCCGCAGCCGCCTCCGGATAACGGAGGCACTCCGCCGCCTCCTCCGCCTCCCGACCAGAACGCGGGCGGCACGCAGCCGCAGCCGCCTCCGCCGCCTCCTCCAGGTGGCGCGGGAGCCGGTAGCGCGGCCGGCACCGGCGATCTGACCGACGAAGAGCTCGCGAAGATGGCCGAAGCCGAGGCCAAGACGCAGAGCGAAGAAGTCATCACCGTGACCGGCTCTCTCGTCGAGCGTCGCGAGCTCACGACGCCGGCCCCGATCACCGTCGTCGACCGCGAGAAGCTGCTGGCCGCCGGTATCACGAACGTCGGCGACATCCTCCAGCAGATCCCCGCTCAGGGCAACGCGCTCAACGAGCAGAACAACAACGGTGGCGATGGCTCGGTCCGCATCAACCTCCGCAGCCTCGACACGGGCCGTACGCTGGTCTTGATGAACGGCCGCCGCATGGTCCCGAGCGGCCTGGGCGCCGACGACTCCGTCGACCTCGGCACGATCCCGCTCGCGATGATCGATCGCGTCGAGGTGCTGAAGGACGGCGCCTCGGCGACGTACGGCTCGGACGCGATCGCCGGTGTCGTGAACATCATCACGCGCCAGGACTTCAACGGCACCGAGGCGACGATCTACACCGCCACCTCGCAGCGCGGTGACGGCAACAACTACGACCTCAGCTTCGTCACCGGTCACTCGTCGAAGAAGGGCAACATCACGTTCTCGGCTGGCTACCAGCACCAGGACGCGGTGATGGCCGGCGATCGTGACTTCTCCAAGACGACGTCGGTCTACGACTTCGCGGGCGCCAAGGCCGGCACGTGCGGCAAGGCCGGCGAGATGTCGTGCGCTTCGCTCTCGGGCTCGAGCGCGACGCCGACCGGCTTCATCGATCCGGACCCGACCGGCGACGGCATGACCGACATCCTCAACGTCCCGGGCTGCACCAACAGCTACTCCACCGGCGGGTTGACGGTCGGCACGCCGGCGACGGGCGGCTGCACGTTCAACCCGGCCACCGGCGGGTACAAGAACTTCGTCTTCGGCGATGCGACGCACTTCAACGACTCGTACAACTACCAGCCGCAGAACTACCTGTTCACGCCGTCGGACCGCATCAACGTGTTCGGTCAGGGCCACTACGACATCACCGAGAACACGCGGGCGTTCTTCGAGGGCTCGTTCAACGGGCGCCACTCGGCGCAGCAGCTCGCGCCCGAGCCGCTGTTCCTGGCGCAGTTCGGCCTCGTGATCAGCGCCGACAGCATGTACAACCCGTTCGGCAACCAGGGCCAGTTCGGCGCGATGCAGCCGGGCGGCGCGGGCGTCGAGCTCGACGACTACAACCGCCGCCTCAACGAGTTCGGCAACCGTTTTTACTCGCAGGACGTCAACACCGGTCGCCTCGTCGTCGGTCTCGACGGCAAGCTGCCTGCGGAAGCCGGCCCGCTCAAGGACTGGAAGTGGGAGGTCTCGTACAACTACGGCCGCGTCGACGCGACGTCTACGAGCCGCGGTGACCTGATCCTCAGCCACGTGCAGAACGCGCTCGGACCGAGCACGGCGGACCCCGTCTCGGGTCAGCCGACTTGCTACACGGACAACACGTTCACGACCGCGATCCCGGGCTGCGTCCCGCTCAACGTGATCACGCCCGGCAAAGTCACGCCGGACATGATCAACTACCTGACGTTCACCGGCATCCAGTCGGGCTTCAACGAGCAGCACACCGCGCTCGCTCAGGCGCACGGCAAGATCGTCGACCTCCCGAACCACGGTGACGTGTCGTTCGCGATCGGCGGCGACTACCGGCACGAGCAGGGCGGCGTCCAGCCCGACCCGCTGACGTCGACCGGCGATACGACCGGCAATGCGCAGGCGCCGACCGAGGGCGCGTACCACGTGTTCGAGGGCTTCAGCGAGCTCTCGATCGTTCCGGTGTCGGGCCTCAACGCCGCGCAGTGGGTGCAGCTCGACGCTGCCGGCCGCGCGTACGACTACAACATCAAGGACGTCAACGGTAACAACACGACCGGCGTCACCGGCAAGGTGGCGGCGTTGTGGAAGACCGCCGGCGGAATCTCGTTCCGCGGCACGTACGGCAACTCGTTCCGCGCGCCGAACGTCGCCGACCTGTACTCCGGCCAGACCGACGACTACGTCGACATCAACGACCCGTGCGACACGAACCCGCCGAGCGGTCCGATGCCGATCACTCCGGGCACGCCCCTCGCGAAGAAGTGCCAGGAGCAGATCAGCCCCGGCAACAACGGGTACCTGACCTACAAGGGCAACGGCGCGCCGCAGCAGCGGTTCAAGGTCGGTGGTAACCCGAACCTGCAGCCCGAGACGGCGAACACCGCCACGGTCGGCGTCGTGCTCGAGCCGATCAAGGGCCTCGCGTTCACGCTCGACTACTGGAACATCAACATCACGAACGCGATCACCGCGCTGCCCCCGCAGGCCGTGTTCGCGAACTGCTACGAGGGCGGTCTCGACAAGTTCTGTAACCTGATCCAGCGCGATCCGACCACCCACCACATCACGACGGTCTACGACCTCGAGACCAACGTCGGTGGCATCGTGACCTCCGGTCTCGATATCGGCGGTTCGTACACGACGAAGGTGCCGAACGCCGGCAACATCCGCGTCGGTGCGGATGCGACGTACCTGTTCAAGTACAACGAGGACACCGGCCAGGTCGATCCGACCACCGGCAAGGACGTCATCATCCACGGCCGCAACTACTACGATCTCGGCGTCCTCCCGGCGCTGCGGTTCCTGGTGTTCGCGTCGTGGGTGCATCCGTCGGGCTTCGGCGCCGGCGTCACCGGCCGTTACGTCGGTGGCTACACCGAGTGCGACTCGGACGACTGCCAGCCGCAGGGTCCGACCACGCCGGAGAACGGCACGCACTCGATCGGCCAGTACCTGACCGCGGACCTGTACCTCGACTACATGCTCAAGAGCGGTGCCGGTACGACGAAGATCACGGTCGGCGTGAACAACTTGACCGACATCCAGCCGCCGGTCATCTACAACGGCCAGGCGCTGAACGCGGACGAGTCGGCCTATGACTTCATGGGTCGCTACTTCTACGTCCGCCTCAGCCACCTGTTCTAGTCGCGAGCTGACGTCGTTCTAGAGGGCGCGCCTTCACCGGCGCGCCCTTCGTCATTTCGGAGTCGGAGTGGTCGTGACTTCGATCGCGCGGTTGAAGTCGCCGATGGTCGCGACCATTTCGGCGAGCACCTCGCGCTCCGCTTGCCGCAGGTGCGGGTTCCAGATGTCGCCGAGCAGGACGACGCGCGTCGTGTCGCTTCGGTTCCAGGCTTCGTGCTCGAACGTGTCGTCGAACGCGAAGCACTTGCCGCGCTGCCAGTGCTGCTCGAGCACGCCGACCAGGCTCAGCGCGCAGCCCTCCGGGATCTCGAGCCCGAGGTGGAGCACGGCGCGCATGTTCGTCACGCCGCGGTGCGGGAGGATGTGCGAGCCCGGCCGCATGATCGAGAAGCAGCACTCGGGGCCGTGATCGCGCACGTGATCGAGGGGTAGGCGCGCGAGCCCGGCGGACGTGACCGGGCACGCGGCGTGGTGGGCGTCGAAGCGCTCGCCGTCGGCGTAGAAGAAGTAGGCGTCCCACGCGCCGCGGGTGAGCTTGCCGCGCTCGGCCTCCGGCACGTCGTAGTGAAACGGCTGGATCTCGGCCGGCGCGGCGAGCACCGCGCGCGCCTCGGCGGCGATCGCCTCGGTCTCGGCCTCGTACCAGTCCGCGAACGGAAGGGCCGAGCGCGCGAACACGGGCTCGACCGGCAGCCCGGGCATGTAGAGGAAGCTCGGGCGCTGGCGCGGGTCGGCGAGCACGAGCGGCTCGATGCCGAGCCAGATCCCGAGGCACTTGCCGACCCGCACGAGCTCGTCCGCGCCGTAGCGCGCGACATAGGGCTGGATCCACCGCGTGAACACTTCGATGCGGCCGCGATGCGCGACCGCCATGCCGGCGCGGACCGAGTCGCGCAGCCACGCCGGCGTCGAGTTGTCGTCGAACCAGAACCCGCGCTCCTGGGCGGCGCGGATCGCGCGCGTGAACGCGACGACCGCCGCGTGCAGGTCGTCACCGCGATCGGCGTAGCGGGCGAGGTACAGCTGGCTCGTGAACGCGGCCGGCTGCTCGCGGCAGATCGCGGCGAGCTCGGCCTGCCCGCCTTCGCCCGCGACCAGGCGATCGAGCGCCTGCGCGAGCTGCTGGTGGAGCGCGACCTCGCGCGGCCGGCTCGCCACCGCGCGCTCGAGACGGCGCACCGCCGCGGCCGGAGCCTCGGGCGCCTGCGTCATCGCCCGCTCATCGGCGCGCCGGCTTCGCGCTGCCCTTGATGACCTGCTTGCGCACGCCCGGGTGCTGCTGGGCGACGGAGCGCGCGAGCTTCTGGAGCTCGGGATGCACGCGGAACTGCGGCATCACGAACCGGCCGAGATGGTTGGGATCGACGTCGGCGAGCGCGAGCAGCTCGCTGCGCGCCTGACCGCGCTGGTTCGCCGCGAACTTCGCGAACACGCGTGCGACCCGCATCTGGACCTGGATCTGCTCGCGATTCTCCGACGGCACCTCGATCGAATCGAGCAGCGCGAGCGCCTCCTTCGGCTTGCCGGTGCGCGCCCACGCCTCGGCAACGAGCGACGCGGCGAGCGGCCGCATCTTCTTGCGCTCGGGGTTGTCGAGGTTCATGTGGTCGGCGGTCTTGCGCGCGTCGGCGGTGCGGCCGGTGCCGAGGTACAGCTGGGTCTCGAGCAGCGCGACGTCGTCCTGCATCGCCGCCGGGTACTTGCTGAGCTCGATCGCGGTCAAGAGCTCGAGCGCGGCCTTCGGATCGTCGGCCGCGAGCAGCTGCGCGCGCGCGAACACGTTGACAGGCGTGCCCGCATCCTTCTGCGCGTTCAGCTTGGCGAGCGCTTCGCGGCGCGCTTCCGGCGACTCGGTCGCGCCTTGCAGCATCGACACCAGGCCGCGCTGCTTCTTCAGCATGCGGAACGCCCACAGCAGGACGCCGGTGACGAGCAGCGTCAGCACGCCGACCACGATCAACAGGGCCGTGCTGCCGGTGTGGATCGCGAATCCCCACGCCGCGATCCCGACCACCGCGATGATGATCAGATTCTTGCGCTTGATGCCGGCGACTTGCGGCGCCTCGGGAGGAGTCGGAGCTTCGGACGGGGCTTCCTGGGTTGCCACCTACGAAACGTAGCGCCAACGCATCCGAGTTGCCTTGCCCAGCTGCAACTCCGTATCGCCACCCAGCTCGAAAACACGGCCCCGGTGCTGGCCCGGGATCCGCGTCCCGTTGATGCTGCAGGTGTCGACCACGAGCAGGCGGTCGTCGATCTGGATCATCAGCGCGTGCACGCGCGACAGCGAGTTGTCGTCGGCCAGCGCGGCGTTCGCGCAGCGCTCGTAGCGGCCGAGCAGGATACCGTCGCGCAGCTCGTCGTTGCCGATCTCGATGGCGCCGGTGATGCGCGGGCCCTCGATCTCGAGGATGCCCGCCGCCGGGCCGAACGCCACCATCCGCTGACCGGTCGCGAAGCTGCGCGAGGTGTCGTGCGGGCCGACCGTCCGGATCATCACGCTGCGGCGCCTGTGCTGCACGATGCGAGGCATGTGCGTGAACGAGCCGTCGGGCCTGCGCGCGAGCTCGTCGAAGTACACGCGCTCGGGCAGGCAGTCCCACGCGTCCTCGGCGCGCACCGGCCAGTCGGTCGGATCGCCGACCGGCAACAGGAACAGCGCGTGGCCGGCCGCGCGCACGAGCGCGGGGCCCTCGCAGCGCAGGCCGCGCAGCGGGCGGCCCTGCTCGTCGGAAAACCCCGTGCTCGTGCGCAGGTCGAGCAGGCGGTAGTGCACGGCGGTGTTGCCGCGCTCCCAGCTCTTCACCGGGTCGAGGATGATCGCGACCTGGCGCAGCGCCATGTTCTCGCTGTTCGCCAGGTAGAGATCCGCGTGATCGTGGCGACCGACGATCGCGGCGACGTGGCGCTCGACGCGCGCCATCAGCCGCACGATGCCCTGCGGCATGCCGGTGGTCTCGTGCACCGCGATGATCGCGAGCCCGGGCTCGTCGATCGCGCGGCAGCGATCCGCCACCGCGCGATACGCGGTGAGGAACATGTCGCGCATCTCGCGGCGAACGTTCTGCGGATGCGGTCGCGCCGCCGCGAACGCGAGCGTGCACGCGTTTCCGCCTTGACCGCGCACCTGGTGCGCCCAGAGATCGATGCCGATCGTCCGGTTTCGCGACGTGTCCCACGACCCCATTGTCATCACAGTAGCAATTCCCACGGGAATTGCGGTGAACGTTCGGGTAGCGAGGAAGGTCGGACCTATACCGACATCACTGGATGATGACGCTGTTGATCGCCTGGACTTGCTCGCCCGCCGGGTAGCCGTAGCTGACCCACCCCGTCATCGTGTCGTCGCTGCCCCAGCCCCACACCCACACCCCGAAGCCCGCGGCCGAATCCATCACGTGCACGCCGTTGTTGCAGCCGTTCTGGCTGTTCCAGTGATCGACCATCTTCACCCACGTGATCTGGTAGTTGCCGCCCGCACCGACGTCCTGCCACCCGGTGAGCGTTCCGGCGCAGTCGAGCTTGACGTCGGCGAACGTGCCGTCCATCTGCTTCTGGCGCGTCACCGTGAGCGTCGTGAACGGATACGTCGGGTCGGTGAAGAACACGTAGTGCGAGAGGTACTGCGGCGGCGGCACGATGCGTACGAAGTCGGGATCGCCGATGCCACCGGGGAAGTTCGGGTCGTAGCCCATGTCGGTGGGGTCGGTGACGCCGCCGCCGCTCATGTACGTGAACAGCGAGAACGGATGCGAGCTGTCCTGGCTCGACACCGTGAACGGACCGCTCATCCGGATCTCGGCCATGCCGCCCTGGCCGATCGTCGACGGCCCGGGCACGTTCGGCGGGTCGTACGTCAGCTGCGTGCCGTCGACGGCGCCGTAGATGCGGAAGATGCGCGGATCGGTGGAGTCGGTGGCCTCGCGATCGCCGTGCGGCGCCGCGACGTACGTCGAGCCGAGCGCCTGCACCGGCGCGAGCATCTGCTCGCCGTGATCGCCGCAGCAACGGTCGATCGACATGATCTGGTGGCCGCCGAACTCGCCGATCGGCTTGTCGGACGTGACCGGGCTGCCCGACAGCGGCGCGAGCTGCGTGATCTGCGCGTAGTCGCCGGCATGCGCGATGTTGATCGTGTACGGCGCGTTCGCGGCGCCCGCCGGCAAGCCGCCGCCCGCGGCGATCGCCGAGGTCGGGCGGATGGTCACGTTGGTGTCGTCCTCCATCGCGACGAAGTCGTGCGACGGGCCCATCGGGATCGGAATCGGCGGCGCCGCCGTGTCGTACGCGCTGACCGCGACGTAGTTGGTGCCCCACGCGCTCGTCGGCAGGAGCAGCGACGCGCCGGTCGCCGCCGCATCGCCGCCGCCGTACGGCAGGATCTGGTACGCGACGACCGGCTCGTCGGTCGTGATGTGGAACGCGTGGCCCATGCCGGTGCCGTTGATCTGCGGACCGACGGTCTGGATCGCGGCGGGCACCGGGCACGCCACGTTGCCGAGCGTGAACGTGTACGCGAGGAACAGGATCGCGACGCCGCCCGGCGCGATGCCGGCGGTGGTGTCGAACGCACCGTACGTCAGCGACTGGCCAGTGCCCTGCGGCAGCTTCGCGTACTGCGAGAGATCGATCGTCGTGCCGTTCCAGGTCGCGGTCACGTGCACCGGCATCTGCGAGACGTTCGCGACGTAGACCGCGTAGCACGCGTTGTTGGGCGGGCCCGACGCCGCATCCATGTCGACGGTCCAGTAGTCACAGCCGACCGACAGCGCGTTCTCCTGCGCCGCCTGGCAGGTGGTCGGCTGCTGCGTCGTGTTGCCGGAACCCGAGCCGGAGCCCGAGCCCGAACCCGAGCCCATGCCGTCGCCGGACCGGCCCCCAGGCCCGCATGCAGCCGCACAAACCAAGACCAATCCCGCGGTCCTCATCATGATGGCGGCACACTACTAACAAGCCATGCCGCTGTAACAAGTGACTGCGAATCACAGCCCATCACTGGCGAGATGCACGGATCGTGCAGACATGTGCACGATGGTGGCGCGATGTCCCGGAGCGGCTCGAAGCCGGAGTAAGCTGGCCGCGCTTCATGGCGACCCGGGTCGAAGGCGACGTCGAAGTGCAACGCTTCGGTTTCGCCAGCGAAGGCAGTCGCCGCCTCGTGTTCCCGCACGCGCACATGTATCGCGTCGAGGGCGCGAGCGGAAATGCGGCGTACGGGGCGAACGACGCCGCGTTCGAAGCCCTCGAGGGCCGGCTCGACCGCGTGCGCTGGGAGGCCGCTTCGGCCTCGCTCGGCGCGGCCTGGCTGCGCGACGCCAACGGCCGCTACGACATCGCGGTCGAGCGCATCGAGATGCCGCACGGCATCCGGCTCGTGCGCGCCGATCGCGGCATCGAGCTGCTCTCGCCACACGTGTCGCTGTCGGAGGTGCGGCTGACGGTGAAGGGACCGTTTTCTCGCGCAAAGCCGGCCGCGGCCGCGCCGGCGCCCGCCGCGAAGAAGCCGCTGCGCCAGGAGCGGCTGCGCTTCCTCGATAGCGTGTCGGGCCGCATCTACCTCACGATCAAGGTGCAGCTCGATCTGCCCGTGCTCGGCGTGCGCACGCTCGACCAGCAGCTGCGCGTGCCGATCCAGGAGGGCAGCCTGGACTTCCGCGCGCTCGAGGATAGCCTCGACTGGCTGGAGGGCCGCGTGCTCGAGGTCGAGCACGACCTGAACCGGCTGCGGGTGAGCTGGAAGGTGCCGATCGTCGGCGCGCCGCACGATCTGATCTCGTGGGCGCTCGACACCGACGCCACGACGCTCGCGTCGTTCGGACGCGTGCCGTTGCGCGCGCTCGCCGACTTCCGGATCGCGAACGGCGCGAGCTCGAGCGCGCCGGCCAAGCCCGACGACAAGAAGCGCAAGATCCTGACCGCGTTCACGCTCGACGCGATCGACATCGCGCTGTCGCTGCTCGCGCCGCGCAGCGTGGAGCTCGGCGGCGGGCTCGTGATGTTCGGCGGCGACGATCAGCCCGGCATCGTCGATCTCAAGGTGACCGGCGCGATCCGCGCGAAGGGCGCGGGCGCGCTGCGCGGCGCGATCGGCTCGATCGACACGACGGTGAAGGATCTGCGCGCCGGGCCGCTCGTGGTGTCGGCGGATCGCCTCCACTTCGACGGCCTCGATCAGCTCGAGGTCGCGTTCGACGGCTTTCGCCCGGTCGCGATCACGGTCGTCGTGCACCGCGTGACCGCGACGAACCTCGCGCTCCAGATCGTCAGCGCGGGCCGACCATCTCGTCCGGCTTGACCCACGCATCGAACTGCTCGCCGGTGACGAGACCGAGCGCGATCGACGCTTCGCGCAGCGTCGTGCCGTTCGCGTGCGCGTGCTTCGCGATCTTCGCGGCGCTGTCGTAACCGATGTGTGGCGCGAGCGCGGTGACGAGCATGAGGCTGCGGGCGAGCTTGCGCGCGATCTCGGCGCGGTCGGGCTCGATGCCGCGCGCGCAGTGCTCCTCGAACGACGCGCAGGCGTCGGCGAGCAAGCGGATCGATTGCAGCACGACGTACGCGATCAGCGGCTTGTAGACGTTGAGCTCGAAGTTGCCCGATGCGCCGGCGATCGCGACCGCGACGTCGTTGCCGATGACCTGTGCGCACACCATCGTCATCGCTTCGCACTGCGTCGGGTTGACCTTGCCGGGCATGATCGACGAGCCGGGCTCGTTCTCGGGGATCGTGAGCTCGCCGATGCCGCAGCGCGGGCCGCTCGCGAGCCAGCGCACGTCGTTCGCGATCTTCGTGAGCGCGCACGCGAGCGTCTTGAGCGCACCGTGCAGCGCGACGAGCGGCTCGTGGCCGGCGAGCGCCGCAAACTTGTTCGGCGCCGAGTGCAGCGGCCGTCCGGTCAGCTCCGAGAGCTTCTGCGCGACGCGGGTCGCGAACTCGGGATGCGCGTTGAGGCCGGTGCCGACCGCGGTGCCGCCGAGCGCGAGCTGATGGATCGAGCCGAGCGCACCGCGCACGCCGGCGATCGCGAGATCGAGCTGCGCGACCCAGCCCGAGATCTCCTGGCCGAGCGTAAGCGGCGTCGCGTCCTGCAGGTGCGTGCGGCCGATCTTGACGATCGCCTCGAACGCGCGCGCCTTGTCGTCGAGCGTCGCGCGCAGCGCGACCACCGCCGGCAGCAGGTGGGCGTCGACGCGAGCGAGCGCCGCGAGGTGCATCGCGGTCGGGAACGCGTCGTTGGTCGATTGCGACATGTTGACGTGATCGTTCGGGTGCACCGGCTGCTTGCCGCCGCGGCCCTTGCCGGCGAGCTCGTTCGCGCGTCCCGCGATCACCTCGTTGACGTTCATGTTCGTCTGCGTGCCGCTGCCGGTCTGCCACACGACGAGCGGGAACTCGCCATCGTGCTCGCCGCGGATGACCTCGTCGGCGGCGTTCACGATCAGCTCGGCAAGCTCGGGCGCGAGGACGCCGAGCTCGCGATGCACGAGCGCGGCGGCCTTCTTGATCGTCGCGAGCGCGTGGATCAGCTCGCGCGGCATGCGCTCGCCGCCGATGTGAAAGTTCAGCAGCGAGCGCTGCGTCTGTGCACCCCAGTAGCGCTCGGCGTCGACCTCGATCGGCCCGAAGCTGTCGCTCTCCACCCGCTTGGCCATCTCAGACAAGACTTACCGCCAAGGCGCCGCAGACGCCAAGGCGCCAGCAGAAAAGGATCGGGCCCGATCCACTTCTTCTGGCGTCTTGGCGTCCGCCGGCGCCTTGGCGGTAGATCTTTCTCTACAGATCGTCTTCGGGAGGCGGCGTCGGGTGGCCGACCCGGCCGCGCAGCGCCTCGGCGCGGTTCGCGGTATCGGCGAAGGCCGGGTCGCGCTTGAGCACGGCCTCGAAGTAGTAGAGCGCCTCGCCGTCGTCGCCCATCTGCTCGTAGGTCTGGCCGATCTCGTAGTAGAGCGACAACCGCTCGCGATCGCTCGGGTTCGCGTGGAGCCCCTGCTTGAACTGGTGGATCGCCTCGCTCGGGTTGTGCTGCTCGCGCTGACACATGCCGAGCATCACGCGGCACTGCACCTCGCGGCCGGGCGCGCGCAACACCTTCTCGAACGCCTTCATCGCCTCGTCGTAGAGACCCATCTCCTTGTACGCGAGGCCGAGGTCGTAGTGCGTCTCGGCGTCGCCCTCGTCGACCGGCTTCTCGAGCATCACCGTCGGCTTGCGCTTGCTGCCTGCCGCCCGCGCGCCGCCCGAGTCGTCGGCTTCGACCGCGTCCGGATCGACCTCCACGTATTCGTCCGCAGAGACCTCCTCGATCTCGTCGAGCTCGATCGCGTCGGTGCCGCCCGTGTGATCGGCCTGCAGGTCGACGTGCTGGCCGGCGGGCGGCGTATCGACCGCGGCCTCGGGATCGAGCGCGGCGCCCTGCTCGAGAGCCTCGACCTCGCGCATCTTCGTCAGGATCAGGCGATGGTTCGGGTGGCGCTCGAGCAAGACGCGCAGCGCGTCGAGCGCCTCCGGATACATGCCCTGGCTCGCGTAGAAATCAGCCTCGTCGAGATCGTCCTCGACCAAGCTCTCGGCGCGTTCGCCCAGCGGAGTCGGCGTCTCGACGTGGTCGGACTGATCGACCGCGACGTGTTCGTGATCGGCCGGCACCGGCGTGTTCATCGCGGTCGGCTCGTAGTGTGCGGCGGCCAGCGCCGCGTCGGTCCCGTACGGATCGTAGCTGCCGGCGACGACGAGCTGGTCGCGATCGAACCGGCGGGCTTCGTCGGGATCGAACGGCATGTCGTCGGCCTGCGGATCGGCGGTCGCGCCGAGCTCGGCCTCGACGTTGTGATCGATGTCTTCGGCGAGCGCGACCTCGTCGAGCACGGGCTCGGCATCGACCGCCGAGTCGTACGCGTCCGCGCCACCGAACCCCGTGCTGCTGCTGTTCCAGCCTTGCGACGGCGGCCGCGCGACGAGCACGACCCCCTCGTCGTCGAGCTCCTCGACGTTCATGTTCGCGAGCGCCTCGACCTGATCCGACGGAACCTGCCGCGTCGACTGCGACGGCGACGGCTCGAACTCGACGTCGAAGTTCTCGTCTTGCGCGCCCTGGGGGCGCTGCGGTGGGCGCGACGGCGTCGGGCTGCCGTGGGCCATCCGGTTGCCGATCAGCTCGTCGGGATCGAACTCGTCGATCGAGTCGCGGCGCGGCGCGCTGCCGGTGCCCTTGCCGCGCGCGAGCGGCGGCGGCGCCGACACGAGATCGAGCTCGTCGCCATCGGGATCGATCTCGGCGATGCCACCGCCCTGGTACTCGACCTCGGCCGATACCGACGACATCCGCGCGACGCGCAGCCGGAACCGCCGGGCGAGCTCGAACGCGCCGGTGTGCGTGCCGTTCATCGCGAGCAGCTCCTGCAGGTACTGCTCGGCGCGATCCGGATCGGCCGGCGCGACCAGCTCGGCGAGCTTGAGCAGCTCGGCCTCGGCCTCTTGCTCGCGGCCCTGCGAGATCAAGATGTCTTTCAAGCGCTCGTGCGCTTCCGCGTTCTGATCGTCGAGCGTGAACACGCGGCGCAGGTGATCGATCGCCTTCTGATGTAGCCCGTACTTCACGTAGACGTCGGTCTCGGCGAGGATCTTCGAGATCTCCTCGGCGTGACGCTCGCCCGCGGCCGACGCGCGGCGCGGATCGGGCGGCGGCTCCATGTCCTGCGAGAAATCGTCGCCGTCGTACTCGGGCAGCGCGAAGTCGACGCCCGACAGCGACTCGGCGTCGACGAGCGGCATCGAGCCGGTCATGCGCGTCGACGGAGGCATCGCCGGAAGGTCGCCCGTGATGTTGAACTTCGCGTCGGCGGTCGCGGCGCGCACCGCGGCCGGGATCGGCGTGACCGGGCGCGACGGCGACGGCGGCGGCGTCGGGCGCGGCTGCGACGCGGCCGGGCCGAGGTACTGCACCGCATCGGCGTCGCCGGGGACGATCTCGAGGATCTTGCGATAGACCTCCGCCGCCTTGTCGCGCGCCTTGTTCTCGACGTGGATGCGCGCGAGCTCCTTGAGCACCGAGACCGTCTTCGACTTCTGATCGAGCGCCTGGAACGCGAGCGCGAGCAGGCCGAGCGTCTCGGCGTCGCGCGGGTCGGCCTTGAAGCACGCCTGCAGCTTCTGGAGCGCGCGGCGCGGATCGTTGCGGCGCAGGTACAGCCCGGCGAGCTCGCGGTGCAGCTGGTGGAGCTCGGGTTTGTGCCAGAGCAGGCGCTCGGCGACCTTGATGAAATCGTCCTGGCGGCCCTGCCGGCGCAGCTGCTCGCACGCGAGCGTGAACTGCTGGACCGCCTCGTCGACGACGCCTTCCTTCGAGTACAGCTCGGCGAGCTTGATGCGCGTCGCGATGTTCTCGGGGTCGAGCTCGACGAGCTTCTGCACCGTCTCGAGCGCTTCCTTGGTCTTGCCTTCGCGATGGAAGTGCGCGGCGACCGCCTCGTAGTGCTGCATCGCATCGGACATCAGGCCGAGCCGGCGATGGAGCTCGGCGAGCTTCAAGATCACGTCGACGAGGTGCGGGTTGATCTTGAGGATCTGCTTGTAGACGGCGACCGCCTTCAAGTAGAAGCCCTGCTCGTCGTAGAAGCGCGCGACCTTGAGGTACGTGTCGGTCGCGTCCTGCTTCGCACCCTTCTTCGCGTAGAGGTCGCCGATCTTCAGCCAGACTCGAACGTCTTTCGGATCCTCGTGGACGATCCGCAGGTACTCCTTCACCGCCTTGTCGATCTGGTTTTTCTCGACGAACTTGCGAGCCGTATCCATGACCTTTTCTTTGTTGAAGGCCACTGGCTGGCTACATCCTCCTCGTGCGATGCATCACGAGCACACGGCAGTATGCCCTGCGCATCCTCGTAAGCGTACGGCTCCCGCAGGCGCCCGGTCAAGGAAAAGCACGAAGGAATCCCGAGCGTTACCCCAGAGCGCTACTCACATCGGATCACGAGTGCGCGCGCCGCAAATGCGTCATGCAGCTGACGCTCGCTCGGCAAGCATGCGCGCCACAAAGCCGGTATCGAAGTCGCCGCGGATGAAGTCGGGGTGATTCACGATCCGTCGCAAGAACGGGATGTTGGTGCGCGGACCTTCGATCACCATCTCGTCGAGGCAGCGTCGGGCGCGCCGGATGGCCGCCGCGCGATCGACGTCGTGGACGATGACCTTCGCGAGTAACGAGTCGTAGTTGGGGGGTACCACGTAACCCGCGTACACGTGCGTATCTACACGCACACCGAGGCCGCCCGGGAAATGCACCGCCGTGATCTTGCCGGGCCACGGCGCGAACGTGTTCGGATCCTCGGCGTTCACGCGCAGCTCGATCGCGTGGCCGCGCGGGCGGCGCTGCGCCTGCTCCTTGGCGTCGAACGACAGCGGCTCGCCGGCGGCGATCCGGATCTGCTCGCGCACGAGGTCGTAGCCGGTCGTCAGCTCGGTGACCGGATGCTCGACCTGCAGGCGCGTGTTCATCTCCATGAAGTAGAAGCTGCCGTCGACGTCGAGCAGGTACTCCATCGTGCCGACGTTCGTGTAGCCGATCGCTTCGATCGCGCGCACCGACGCCTCGTACATCTTCTGGCGCGTCGCCTCCGGCAGCGCGAGGCTCGGCGCTTCCTCGATCACCTTCTGGTGGCGGCGCTGGATCGAGCACTCGCGCTCGCCGAGGTGGGTGTAGTGGCCGTGCTTGTCGCCCACGACCTGGATCTCGATGTGGCGCGGCTTCTGGCAGTACCGCTCCATGAACATCTCGGGGTTGCCGAACGCGGCCTGCGCCTCGGTGCGGCCCATCGCCCACGCCTCGAGGAGCTTTTCCTTCTCCCAGACGATCTTCATGCCGCGCCCGCCGCCGCCCGCGCTCGCCTTCAGGATCACCGGGAAGCCGATGCGCTCGGCCGCCTCGAGCAACGCGATCTCGTCGTGCAGGCCGGTCGTGCCCGGCAGCATCGGCACGCCGGCCTTGCCCATCGCCTCGCGCGCGCGGATCTTGTCGCCCATCAGGCGCATCGCGTCGGGCGGCGGACCGATCCACGTCAGCTTGCACTTGCGGCACACGTCCGCGAAGTCGGCGTTCTCGGACAAGAAGCCGTAGCCGGGGTGCACGGCATCGGCGCCGGTGACCTCGGCGGCCGAGATGATCATCGGCACGTTCAGGTAGCTGCCGCGCGACGGCGGTGGGCCGATGCAGACAGCCTCGTCGGCGAACTTCACGTGCAGCGCGTCGGCGTCGGCGGTCGAGTGCACCGCGACCGACGCGAGCCCCATCTCGCGCAGGCAGCGGATCACCCGCAGCGCGATCTCTCCGCGATTGGCGACGAGGACTTTCTTGAACATGCTACGTCGCGATCTTGAACAGCGGCTGGCCGTACTCGACCGGTGCGCCGTCCTCGACGAGGATCGCGACGATCGTGCCTCCGACGTCGGCCTCGATCTCGTTCATCAGCTTCATCGCCTCGACGATGCACAACACGGCGCCCTTCTCGATTTTCTCGTTCATCGATACGTACGCCGGCGAGTCGGGGTTCGGCTTGCGATAGAACGTGCCCACGAACGGCGACGTCACGACGTGCGCCTTGTCTTCGACCGCGGCCGGTGCCGGGGCCGCGGCCGGTACGGCAGCTGGCGCGTGATGCGCCGGCGCGTGATGCGCTGGCGCGAAGGCGGGCATGGCCGGCATCGGCGCCGGGATCGCCATGACGGGCGCGCCACCGCGGCGGATCGTGAGCGTCGTCTCCTTGGTGTCGACGATCAGCTCGCTCAAGTTGTGAGCGGCGACGATCTCCGCGAGCCCGCGCGCCATCTCGACGAGATCGTGCCCGTCAGCGCCGTTTTCGCCCTTTTTGTCCTGCTTCGCCATGTGAGCGCCTGCAAGCTTCCACATGCGCGAGGGCGGCGTCCAGCCCCAGGTAGTAGCTTTGTGCGCGAAAGCCGCAGATCACGCCGATGCACTTCGCGGCGGTGACGGAGTGCTCGCGGAACGCTTCGCGCGCGTGGATGTTCGACAGGTGAACTTCGATCGCCGGAATCGCGACGGCATCGAGCGCGTCGCGCAGCGCGAGCGAGGTATGCGTGTACGCGCCGAAGTTGACGACGAGCGCGTCGGCCCAGCCCTTCGCGCGCTGGATCAGATCCACGAGCTCGCCCTCGACGTTGGACTGAGCCGACCGCACTTCGGCGCCACGCGCGGCGGCGCGGCGAGCGAGCTCGCCGTCGATCTCGGCGAGCGTGGTCGTGCCGTAGATCGCGGGCTCGCGCGCGCCGAGCAGATTCAGGTTCGGCCCGTGCAGGACCTGGATGCGGATCGGCTGCGCCTTCACAGCGCGGCGACGAGCGCCGGTGTCGCGAGGCGCGCGAGGTAGCGCGCCTTGCCGAAGTTGCCCTCGGGCGCCATCGCGATCGCGACGAAGTACTGCGGCGAGATCATCCGGCACACCAGCATCAGCCGCTGCGCCTTGACCGACAGCTCCTCGAGGCCACCGACCTGCAGGCTGTCGCCCGCCTTGCGCACCTGCGAGACGATGAACGAGAACTCCATCGCGACGGTGTTGACGTCGACGCGGTCGTTCTGGCGGACGTACGTCTCGACCGGGATCCCGTCGAGCCCCATCACGACCGCGGCGATCGCACCATCGACGTTGTCGACGACTTTCCTGAGCGTGTCAGCGAACAAAGGTTGCCCTCGGAGTACGAAGGTACTGCAACTGCGCGAGCACGCGCTACTCGCAGCGCGTCCGAAATTACATGGTGGGCCCGGGACACTCCAGCATGTTGCTGGCCATGTCGACGCAGCAGTCGACGGCGCCGTCCTGATACGGATTGCACGGATCGCCGGTCCGGATCGTCGTGATCGTGAGCGGACAGAAGTAACTGGGCGCGACGCCATCCAAGCTGACGACGCAGTCGTTGCAGATCGTGACCGGGTACTGCCAGGTCTGTCCGGTGACCCGCGAGCCGCCGAACTCGCCGAACAGCGTCACCTCGGCAACGACCTCGACGGAGACCGGATTCATCGCGTCGCCCAGCGCCCCGAGCTTTGCCACCTTCGCGATCACCGTCTCCGGGATGAGCTCGAACTGGACGTTGGCGGTGCCCTGCGGTGGCACCGCGACCGCGAAGAAGGCTTGAAACGCGGCTTCGTTGCTGTCGAGCGAGATCGACGTGCTGCCGTTCGGAATGGACAGCTCGACGGTCGCACCCTGGACCTCGATCGTGCGCGTCAGCTCTTCGCCCATCGGCGACGTGATCCGGCTCTGGATCAGCGGCGCGACCTGGTAGCCCATCTGCGAGGCGACCGAGATCGTACCCGACGCGGTGATCGGCTGGGACGGATCGCCGGTGTACATGCAGGCGGTCGCGCCCGTCATCTGCGCGGTGTTGCCGAGGATGATCATCGGCTCGTCGCCGCCGTTCGAACATGCTCCGACGACGACCAGCGCGAGGAGCGAAACGCATCGCATGTAGAAATCGTATCAAGGCGTTGTTCGTGGGCGCAAAATTCTTTGAATCTCGGTGACGTCGATCTCCGCCGTCTCACACGCTCCTACTCGCCGGATCACCACGAATCGCAGCTTGCCGCCGGCCCGCTTCTTGTCGACCTGGACCCGGCCGAGCACGTCGTCGGTGAGGTAGGGCGCCAGATCTGCGGGCAATCCGGTGCGGCGCAACGCCTCGACGACCTCGGTCTCGAGCTCGGGCGCGGCGACGCCGAGCGCCGCGGACACCCGCGCGGCCGCGATCAGGCCGAGACCGACCGCTTCCCCGTGATGGAGCCCGCTCGCGGATTCGATCGCGTGGCCGACGGTATGGCCGAGGTTGAGCAGGACGCGCTGGCCGCGCGTCTCGCGCTCGTCGCGCGACACGATCGCGGCCTTGTACGCGGCGCAGGTGCGAATGACGGTGCGCAACGCGGACGGCAGTGCGCCACCGCCGGCGGCCCAGCGCGTGCATGCCTCGACGTCGCGCCACAAGTCGGGTCCGTCGAGCAGCGCGTACTTCCAGAGCTCGCCGAAGCCGGCGCGGCGTTCGCGCTCGGGGAGGGTGCGCAGCGCGAGGACATTACAGTAGACGGCTCGCGGCTGATGAAACGCGCCGACGAGGTTCTTGCCGGCCGGCATGTCGATCGCGGTCTTGCCGCCGATCGCGGAGTCGGTCATCGCGACCAGCGTGGTCGGCTCCTGGACGATCGGAATGCCGCGAAACAACGTAGCGGCGACGAAACCGGCGAGATCGCCGACGACGCCACCGCCGAGCGCGCGGATCGTCCAGGTCCGATCGGCGCCGAGCGCGATCAGCTCGTTGCAGAGCCGTTCATACGTCGCGAACGATTTGCTGGCCTCGCCCGGTTCGATCGCGAGGACCGGCCCGGCTGGCTGGTAGTGACTCGCGACGTTGCGGTCGGTGATCGTGACGTCGGACTTGAACGTGGTGGCGACGAACGAGATCGGATACGTCCGGTCGGCGAGCTCGAGCACGACGTCGTCGTCCTTCGCGAACGCTTCGACGAGCAGCACGCGCTCCGCGACGTCGTCGATCGTGCGGTCCTTGGTATCGACGACGGCGTGGGCGCGGCGATAGATCGGCGCGCGGGCATGCGCGAGCTCCTCGGCGTTCGCGAGCAGCGGGCGCGCGCCGCCGCCGGCCGCGCGCCTGATCGCGTCCGCGACATCGACGCCGAGCGCGACGACTGCGCCGGCCGCGCGCATCCGCGCCAGGTTGTCGCCGTGCGCCGCGGCGCCGCCGCCGGTGGCGATGATCGGGTTGTCGCGAGCCGCGACGATCACGCGCGCGAGCGTGGCGGCCTCGCGCCGGCGAAACTCGGGCTCGTCGCGCGCGACCAGCGCCGCGACCGAGCCGGCGTCGGCGACGACGATCTCGTCGTCGAGATCGACGAAACGCCGCCCGGTGCGCGCCGCGATGGCGCGACCGACCGACGTCTTGCCGGCGGCCATGAACCCGATCAGAAACAGCGGCGGCACACCGCCCAGTCTACTGCGTGCAGGTCAACGACGCCTTGTTCGTGATCTTCGGCGTGATGAATACGAGCACCTCGGTGCGGTTGTCGTTCTCGCGGCGGTTCTTGAACAGCCAGCCGATGAACGGCAGGTCGCCGAAGAACGGCACCTTCTTGTACGAGAGACCGCTGTTGCGCGTGTAGATTCCGCCGAGCACCGAGGTCTCGCCATCGGCGACGAGCATCGTCGTGTGGGCTTCCTTGCGGACGATCGTCGGATCGCCGCGGGCGCCGGTGTTGACGAAGTCGGGCTCGTTCTTGGTGACGTCGAGCGTCATCGCGATCTGACAATCGCGCAGCGACACGTACGGCGTGACCGTCAGCTTGAGGTCGGCCTGCACGAACTGCGTCTGCGTACCGGCGGCCGACACGACCGAGATCGGGATCGACACACCCTGCCGGATCTCGGCCTGCTTGTTGTTCAACACCGTGATCTTCGGCGCCGAGATGATGCGGACCGTGCCGACGTCTTCGAGCGCCGACAGTCGCAGGTTGATGTTGAGGTTGCCGGCGATCGAGCCGAGCGACATGCCGAGCGCACCACCTTCGCCGGAGCCGGTGGCCGCGGGCATGTTGACCGCGAAGTCGGACGGCAACGACACGCCGGTGTTCCTCGTCGCGGCGTCGTCGTTGGCGCCGGTGAGCCCGACCGTCGACGGGAACAGCAGGCCGGTCGCGTTTCCACCGGCGGCACCGGCGAGCGCGCTACCGCCCCACTGCACGCCGATCTGGCGGACGTAGTCGGAGTTCGCTTCGACGATACGCGCCTCGATCGTGATCTGCGGCGTCTGGGTGTCGAGCTGGAGCGCGAGCCGCGCGACCTGCTCGCGGTTGCCGGCGACGTCGGTGACGATCAGCGCGTTCGTGCGGGTCTCGACCTGCAGCTTGCCCTTCGGCGACAACAGCGGCTCGAGCTTGCTCTTGAGCTCCTCGGCCGACGCGTAGTTGAGCCGGATGATCTCGGGCTTGGGCGCCTCGGCTTCCAGCGCGGCCTTGCGGCGCGCGGCCTCTTGCTCGTCCTCGGTGTCGAGCTCCTTGCGCGTCGCGATGCGGTAGATGTTGCCTTCGCGGCGGTACCACAGCCCGTGCGATGCGAGGATCTCGTCGAGCGCTTGATCCCACGGTACGCGCTTGAGCCGCACGGTGACCTTCGCCTCGATCGTATCGGGCACGATCATGTTGACGTGGCCGGTGTCGGCGATCACGCGCAGGAGGTCGTGGAGCGGCGCGTCCTTGAAGTCGAGATCGACGGTGGCGCCGTGATAGATGCGGCGGCGTCCGCCTTGCGACGGCCCGACCTGCGCGACCGACTGCTCCGACAGCGGCGTCGACGTCGCGCCGAAGCCGCCGAACGTGGGCTGCGCGCCGTGCGCGACGTGACCGCCCGCAAACTTCCAGTGCACGCCGCTGCCGTCGCGCTCGACCGACGAGGTCGCGGCCTGCGCGAGCTCGACGACGAGCCGCACGCGATCCGGGTTGCGGCGATCGCGAAACGACGACACCGTACGCACCGGGCTGCCGAACCTGCTGACGTCCAGCGTGCGCTCGAGCTTGGCCGCGAGCGCGGCGTGATCGACGATCAGCTCGACGTGCTCGGTCGTGACTTCACCGAGGTGAACGTCGGCGTCGCCGGACACGGCGAGATCGACCTGCGCGGCGCCGTCGGCACCGCGGAAGTTGATCGCGCTCACCTGCGCCGGCGGTTTCGGCTTCGGCGAATCGGCGTACTTGGGCGGCGCGACCGGGGCGGGCTTCGGCGAATCAGCCGGAGCCGGCCTCGGCGCGGGTGCGGGTGCAGGCGCAGGCGTGACCGGCTTCGGCGCATCGGCGACCACGATCGGCGCTGCTTTGTGCGTCGCGGCCTTCGCGTCCGCGATCTGCTGCTTCACCACCGCGAGCTGGCGCTCTTCGTCCTCGCGCTGCTGCACGAGCTTGGCGCGGCGAGCTTCTTCGCGATCCGCCGCGTCCTTCGCCTGAACGGCGGCGGTCTCGAGCTTGCCGACCTCGGCTTGCTGCAACGCGACCGCCTTGCGCCGCTCGGCGAGCTCGTCCTCGGCATGCTTGCGCTCGTCGGCGAGGCGCGTGGCCTCGGCGCGGGCGCGCGCTTGTTCGTCGTCGCTCGCCTTGCGCGCCTTCGCGGCCGCCACCTCGGCCTGCGCCTTCGCCTCGGCCCGCGTGCGCGCGTCGAGCTCGGACGCCGCCTTCTCGGCGGCATCGCGGCGCGCGGTCAGCTCGGCGAGGCTCGCCTCGGCGTGCTGCTTCGCGGCGATCGACGCGCCGGCCGACGCCTCGGCGACGGCCCGCTGCTTGTCGGCGGCCACGCGTGCGGCGTCCGCGGCGCTCGCCGCGCGCTCGGCTTCGGTGCGCTTCTTCGCGGCCTCGGCGGCAGCTGCTTCGGCTTCGCCGCGCCGGCGCACGGCATCGGTCGCGGCCGCTTCGGCATCGCTCTGCCGGCGCGCCGCCTCGGTCGCCGCGGCTTCGGTCGCCGCGCGCTGCTGCTCGACCGCCGCGAGCGTCGTCTTCGTGCGATCGAGATCGCGCTGAGCGGTCTGCGCGGCCTGCACCGCCGCGACGCGGCGCGTTTCGGCCTCGTCGGTCGCGCGCTTGGCGGCAACGAGCCGCTCCTCGGCGACGCGTGCGTCGGCCGCGAGCTTCGCGCGGTCCGACTCGGCCGCGCGATCGCGCGCCTCTTGCGCACGCTTGGCGTCGGCGGCGGCTTGCTCGCGCTCGCGGATCGACTTCGCCTCGGCCTCGCGCGCGGATTCCTCGCGCGCTTGCGCCGCCGCGTGCGCCGCACGCGCGCGGTCCTCGAGCGCCTGCGCGTTCGCGGTCTTCTGATCGATCGCCGCGAGCTGCTGCTTGGCATCGGTCATCAGCTTCTCGGCCTTGACGCGCTCGGCATCGGCGTCGGCCTTCGCGCGCGCCGCGTCGGCCTTCGCGCGATCGGCTTCGGCGCGTGCGGTCATCGCCGCCGTCTTTTCGCGCTCGGCGTCGGCCTTTGCGGCCTCGGTCTCGACGCGGCTCTGCTCGGTGACCTTCGCGAGCTCGCGCTTGGCCGCGGCCGCCTCGGCCTGCTTGGCCTCGGCATCGCGCTTCGCGGCTTCCACCGCCGTCGCGTCGGCACGGCTCTGCTCGCTCATCTTCGCCAGCTCGCGCCGGGCCGCGGCGGCGTCGGCCTGCTTGGCCTCCGCGTCCCGCTTCGCGGCTTCCACCGCCGTCGCGTCGGCGCGGCTCTGCTCGCTCATCTTCGCCAGCTCGCGCCGGGTGGCGGCCGCCTCGGCTTGCTTGGCCTCGGCGTCGCGCTTCGCGGCGATGGCTTCGGCGCCCTTCGCGTCGGCTTCGCGCCGTGCGCGCTCGGCTTCTTGCTTCGCGGCCTCGGCCTGCGCCAGCGCGCGCGCGATCTCCTGCTTCGCCTGCTCGGCATCGCTGTGGTTCTGCGCCGACAGCTTCGCCGCCTCGGTCCTGGCCGCCTCGGCCTCGCCGCGCTTCGCGTCGGCGTCGTGGCGCGCGCGCTCGGCATCGCGCTTCGCGGTCTCCGCCTGCTGCTGCAGGCGGGTCAGGTCGGTCTGCACGCGCGCGAGCTCGTCGCGCGCCTTCTGCTCGTCGCCTTGCACGCGCGCGAGCTCGTCGCGCGTCTTCTGGGTCTCGGCCGCGGCATCGCGCCTCGCCCGGTCGACCGCCGCGCGCATGCGATCGGCCTCGGCCTGGGCGGCCTGCGCCTGCTCGGTCGCCTTCGCGGCGTCGGCTTTCGCGCGCGCCGCATCGGCCTGCGCCTTCGCGGTCGTCTGCTTCGCCTTCTCGAGATCGGCCGCATTCGTCGCCGACTTCGCCTGCGCCGCGCGCGCGTCGTCAGCCGCGCGCTGCGCCGCCTCGGCACGTGCGGCCTGCTCGGCCGCGACCTGGCGCAGCCGCTCGGCTTCGCTCTGCGCCTGCGTCGCCTGCGCCTTCGCCGCTGCGGTCGACTTCTCGGCCTCGGCGCGCGCCACCTCGGCCGCGCGCGCTTGCTGCTTCGCCTGCTCGAGCTCCTCGGAGCTCGCCAGCTTCGGCGCCGGATCGCGCGGCATCACCATCACGACCAGCTCGTTGCCGTCGTTCTTGACGTCGTAGCGCCCCGGACGCGCGAGCGTGACGATCACGCGCACCGCGTTGTCGTCGAGCTGCTGCGCCGCGATCGTCGAGACCGCCCACGTGCTCGGCGTCATCACGGCCGCGCTGTCGTGGCCGCGCAGTGCGTCGCCGAGCCGAGCCTGCGGCAGATCGATGACGACGCGGCTCGGACGATCGAGCTTGTAGACGGTGAACGTCGGCGTCTCTGCGGCACGTACGTGCACGCGCGTGACGCCGCTGTCCTCGTCGAACGTCACCGCGCGCACTTCGTTTTTCCCGTCGGCGCGCGCCGGTGGCGACGCGCCGATCGCAGCAAGCACGAGTGCGGCGACCTGGATCCTCGGGGAGATGATCATGGCGACTAGAAAAAAATTGTCGCCCGGCGATCCTCCGGATCACAAATTTTCGCTATCGGGACGGCGGCGGCGCGACCTGCGGACCCGTCGGAGCCGGCGGCGCGACCTGCGGACCGGCCGGCGCCTCGTCGGGCTGCACCGGCTGCGACTCGACAGCCGGCAGGCCGTTCGGATACAGGCAAACAGGCGGGACCTCGCGCGGCGGCGGCCGTGGGCCCTTGTCGGCCCTCTCCGCGGTGATCTGGAAGTACACGCACGCGGTCAAGTCGTGCATCACGATGTCGGCGACGACCGCCTTCTCCTTGCCGACGCAATCGCCGCGCCGGATCAGCTCGCCGACGTTCTTCGAGTTCATCATGACCGCGGTCTTGGTCGTGCCTTGGCCGACCATGCCGACGAGCCTCAGATCTTGATAGCTGTAGTTGGTCGCGCGCAGCTGATCCGGCCGCTTGCACGGCCCCAGCGGCTCCTTCGACGCCTCCGCCGGCTTGCCGAGATCCGCCGGCACGAGCACGAACGATTGGAACGGGTCGCGCACCTGGTCGACGATGTAGTCGCGGTCCTTGAACTCGTGGCGGATGCCGTCCTTCTCGGGGCACGGCTCGCAGCTGTACTTGAGCGTCGCATTCGAGCCGGCGTTGGGCGGCAGCGCGTCGGCGATGCAGTACAGCCCGGGGTCACACGTCGGCGCTTCGGGCTTGCAATCGGGCCCGGTCGGCTTGTCGGGCGCGGGGCACACCACCTTGTCCTCGGCGTGCATGCGCGCGGCGAGCTTGTCCTTGTCATCTTTCTTCGCTGCCGCCGGGCCAGCGCCACCGGCTGGACCGGCGCCGTGCGGCGGCGGAGCGGGCGCGTCGTCGCCGCAAGCGGCGAGCGCGACCAGCGCGATCCACGCGGCGCGCCTCACATGCCCCCCTTGAGCTTCGCGCTGCCGCTTCCGGCCTCGGGGTTCGCATCGTGCGTGCGTTTCTGATCCTTCTCCATCGAATCCTCGACGCGCGCCTTCGCGCCGGCCGGGGTATCGGCGGGCGGTAGCGTCTTCGACGCCGGCTTCGCGGGGCCGGTGGTGGTCGGTGCGCCGACGGCAGCCTTGAGCTCCTCGCGATACGTCGTCGCGGTGAACTTCGCGTGCAGCACGAGCTCGTGATTCACGACTTTCGGGTCGTTGAGCACGAGGTTGTCGATCGACACGATGCGCTCGTGCTCGGTGTTGTCGGCCGTGTCCGCCGAGCCCGGCTTGCGCTTGCGGTAGGTGAGCGACGCGAAGAACTTCTTGATCTGCATGAACGTGCCGGTGATCTCGAAATCGACCGGCACGCGCACGAACGACTCGACCTTCGACTCGGCTCCGCGCTGCGTCGTCTTCACCTCGACGCCCGACTCGAGCACCTTGCGGTTGAGCGTCTCGAAGAATGCCGGCAGCTCGGCCTCGGTCGGCAGCGCGCTCTCCTGCTCGTCGAGCGTGTGCTTCAGCCTGGTCATCTTCGTCTTGAGCTCTTCGAACTTCGGGATGTCGGCTTCCATCTTCGAGCTCATCCCGAGCTTCGCCTTGTGGTCGTTGTCGGCTGCCTCGACGTCGCGCTGCAGCGGCTTCAACACGAGCTGGCAGTGCGCGAGCCATAACAGGCCGCCGATCGCCGCGAACACGAGCAGCTTGCGCTGCAGCGGCATGCGCGCGAAATCCGCCATGACCGCCATCAGTAGGCCACCTTTCCGGTGAGCGTGAACTTGAAGTACGTGATGCCGCTGTCCCGGTCGGCGATGCGCTCCTGGTGCGAGGGCGAGACATCGGCGAAGTAGACCGACGCGTCGAGCCGCTTCGCGAACTGCGTGACGTCGATCTCGGCCGCCGCGCCGCCTTCGATCGTGAAGTCGCCGTTCTTGTCGATGAACGACGTCAGCCAGACGTGGCTCGGATCCCACGTCGCATCGAATTGCTTGTTGACGTCGCCGCCGATGCCGGTCTTGCGCGTCATGTCCTCGGTCATCGTCGGCGGATGGCCGAGCGTGAGGATCTCGCCGAGCTCGTGCAGCACGTTCGCGGGCACGACGCGCGCGTTCATCAGCCGGTTGATCGCCTGCGCCCGATCGGTGGACGCGTCGAACGCGGTCTTGAGCTGGTCATAGCCTTTGAGCTTGTCGCGCTTCTGCGCGATCTGGTCGTCGAGCTGCTTGTTCGACGCCTGGAGGTCGTGAAGCTGCGAGCGCAGCGGCTGATCGAGCGCGAAGAACACGACGACCGCCGCGCCGGCGAGCACCGCGACGCCGATGATCAGGTCGCGCGAGCCCGGCTCGGCGCTCGCCACGCGTAGCTTTGCGCGCTTCTGCGGGAGGAGGTTGATCTTGATCATGGCAGCTTACTTATCGCCTCCCGCGCGCATGGCGAGACCGACGCCGACGAGCGCTTCGGGCGAGTGCGCCGCGAGGTACATGCGATCGAGCGCGGGATCGATCTCGATCCGCTTCCACGCGTCGGCGACCTCGAGCGGCAGCCGCGACCGGCGTTCGATCGCCCGGTGCAGCGAGCTCACCTTCGCGCTGCCGCCGGCGAGCACGATACGCGTGACGTTCGCATCGGCCGTGGTCGCGAGGAAGAAGTCCAGCGAGCGCTGGAACTCGCCGGCCATCACCTCCGACACGCCTTCCATCGTGTGCAGCACCTCCTGCGGCACGACGCCGTCCTCGGTCTGCGTGCCGCCGACCTTGTAGGCCTCCGCCTCGTCGGCGGCGATGCCCATCTGCTTCTGGATCTCCTCGGTGAACGCGTTGCCGCCGATCGTGACGTCGCGCGTGAACAGCGAGACGCCTGCGCGCACGATGTTGATGTTCGAGATCGCCGCGCCGATGTTGATGATGACGACGGTCTCGCGCGGATCGAGCGTGTAGTTGGCCTCGAAGCCGTTCTGGCCGGCGAACGCGGCGACATCGACGACGAGCGGCGCGAGGCTCGCGTCGCGTACGACCTGGACGTAATCGGAGACGACTTCCTTCTTCGCGGCGACCAGCAGGAGCTCGGTCTGGCCGCTCGCGGTCTGCGGATTCGTGACGTGATAGTCGATCTCGACGTCGTCGCGGCCGAACGGGATGTGATGCTCCGCCTCGTTGCGAATGTTCGCGGCAAGCTCGTCGGGCCGCATCATCGGCACGGCGATCTTCTTGATGATGACCGAGTGGCCGGCGATCGCGATCGCGACGTCTTTCTGGCGCAGCTTGAGGCGCCCCCACAGCTCGCGGATGGCCATCGTGACCGAGCCCTGATCCATGATCGTGCCGTCGACGATCGTCTGCGGCACGAGCGGCTGCATGCCGAACGCCTGTAGCGACCAGCTCGCGCCTTTCTTGCGGAGCTGTACGGCCTTCACGCTGGAAGAGCCGATATCGAGCCCGATGCACTGTTTGGCCATGAAACCCCTGCGGCCGAAAATTTTGTCACGTCGCGGCGCGATCTCCAAAAACTAACCAGTCAGGAGATTCCGTACTCCTTCATCTTATAGAGGAGCGCACGGTGGCTGATCTCTAGCAGCTTCGCCGCGTTTGTCCGGTTGCCTTGCGTCACACCGAGCGCGCGCCGGATCAGCTCCTGCTCGAGCGAACGGGTCGCTTTCTTGATCGAAAGCTCGCTGTCCGCGGGCGCGACCGGCGGCTGGACGCGCATGACCGTCCCGAGGAATTCCGCATCGATCGCGGGACCTTCGGACAGCACGAGCGCGCGCTCGATCACGTTCTCGAGCTCGCGTACGTTGCCCGGCCACTTCTGCCGCGCCAGCGCCTCGATCGCGACCTCGGACAGCGCGGCCGACCGCTGGTGACGCGCCGCGTGGCGCTCCGCGAAGTAGCGCGCGAGGTGCGGGATGTCCTCGACCCGGTCGCGCAGCGGCGGAATCTGTACCGGTAGCACGTTCAGCCGGTAGTACAGGTCCTCGCGAAAGCGCCCCGCGGCGACGTCCTCGGCGAGGTCGCGCAGCGTCGCGGCGACGAGCCGCACGTCGACCTTGATCGGCGTGGCATCGCCGACGCGGCGGATCTCGGACTCCTGCAGCGCGCGCAGGAGCTTCGCCTGCAGCGGCAACGGCAGCTCGCCGACCTCGTCGAGGAACAGCGTACCGCCGTCGGCTTCCTCGAACAGGCCCGGCTTGTCTCGCACGGCGTCGGTGAACGAGCCGCGCACGTGGCCGAACAGCTCGCTCTCGAGCAGCGCGGCCGGGATCGCGGCGCAGTTGATCGCGACGAACCGGCGATCGCGACGCGGCGAGGCGTCGTGGATCGCGCGCGCCACCAGCTCCTTGCCGGTGCCGCTCTCGCCGAGCACGAGCACGGTCGTGCGGGTCGGCGCGACGACCTTGATCAGTGCCTTGAGCTTCTGCATCGCCGGGCCATCGCCGACGAGCGGCGGCGGCGGCGAGAGCGCGGGCGGCACCGGGCGCGCGACCGACGCGACGTGCCGCAGCGCGAGCGTGACCGCGAGGTCGTCGATCGGATCGGTCAGGATGTCGTGCACGCCGGCCTCGAGCAGCGACATCGCGGGCGCGACGTCGCGCGCGTGCACGACCGCGATCACGGTCGGCGCGCCGGGTGCGCGGCAGGCCTCGGCGGCGAGCTCCGATGTCGCGAGGACCAGATCGCACGGCTCCGCCGCGAGGTGACGGCGCGCGGTCTCGAGCTCGCTTGCCGCGGCGCACACGTGCCCGCGGCGATCGAGCAGCAGATGTAGCGCACGGCGCGCTTCGTCGTCGGGACCGAGCAGCAGAACGCACTGCGACTGAGGACGACCGATCATGCGAGTGCGGCCCCGCGACTAGCGTAGCACTTTCGTCTATGGTTGCGCCGTGGCACCAGGACGTCCGTGGATCACCGCCAACCAGGTCACCCTGGCTCGATTGATCCCGATGCCGCTGCTCTCGTGGCTCGTATATCAGGGCTACGCGAAGCACGACGTCTGGTATTTCTGGAGCGCGCTGATCGCCGGCACGTTGATCGGCTGCACGGACTGGGTCGACGGCATGCTCGCACGCAAGTACGGCCCGACCGTGCTCGGCGGCCTGCTCGATCCGATCGCCGACAAGGTGTTCATCGCGTTCGCGTACATGCCGTTCGCCGACAAGGATCTCGTGCCGTGGTGGGCGTGCGCGCTGATGTTCGTGCGCGAGTTCTTCATCACGGCGCTGCGCTCGGCGTACGAGCAGCGTGCGATGACGCTGAAGACGAGCTACATCGCAAAGGCGAAGACGTGGACGCAGATGCAGGGCATCGGCGTGATGCTGCTGTTCCCGCTCGTCGACGATCGCCGGATCCTGATCGGCCTCTTGATCTTCGGGATCGCGGCGCCGATCGCCGCGATGCTCGGCCTGTGGATCGCGCGGAAGAAGCTGTGGCGCGGCGCGATCGCGATGAGCGCGTCGTTCGCGGCGATCCTCGCGGTCTTCATGTACGACGAAGCGTACGCGCCGCGCGCGATCATGATCGGCATCGTCGCGATCACGTGGATCAGCGGCCTCGACTACATCATCGTGGGTTGGCCCAAGCTGCGCGCCCACGGCGACTTCAACCGCGCCGACGGCGTCCGTCTGCTCGGCTCGATCGCGATGCCGATCCTGTTGTTCGCGGTCCTGGTGTTCACCGACGCGCCGCGCTGGACGCTCTTCACGATCCTGGCGTTCGAGCTCGCGGTCGGCGGCCTCGACAATCTGCTCTCGCACCACAAGGCGGCGACCTTGGCTCTCGCCTGGGGCGGCCGCGTGCTCGGCATCAGCGTCCTGCTCGGCGGCGCGCTGCTGTTGCCGCAATTCGCGACCCCGCTCGCGGTCGTCGCCACCGCGATCAGCGTCGGCGGCGTCTCCGCCGAGTTCTATCGCGGGCGGAGCTACTACTGGGGATTGCTGTCGTAGGCGTCTCGCAACAGGACCGCGCGGCGCCTCGCTCGGGGTTCCCCTTCGGACCCGCTCCGCTCGGCGCGCCCCCGACACACGCTGCTTCGAACTAGGCCGTGCCCGCGTGCGCCGGCAACCGCTCTGCTCGCACGACCTTCCTGGTCGGGGACCCCGCGCCTCGGCTCCGCTCTCCGAAGGGGACCCCGAGCGTGGCGGCGCCGCGCTCCGGCAGAGCGTTCAGTTCGGAAAGCCGGTCGTGATCTCGAAGTCGACGTCGAGAGCTGGCCCGTACACCGTCGACGTTCCGGAATACGTGACATCGAAGTACACCGAACCTCGATCGATCTCCATCGTTCCGCTCGTACTGGACGGCGATGTCACGAAATCGATTCGGAAGTCGCCAACCGTCGGCGTCGATGCGGTCGGATCGTCGCCGAAGAACTCGTGCGCGAATACGATACCGTCGATGTTCAACGCCATCGTGCTGGTGACAGTCTTGGGATCGAGGACCGAGCTTGGGATCTGGACGTAGATCCACGTCTCGCCGAGCTTGTCTCCTGCTTCGATCTCGTCTACATCGGAACCGATTCCATGCGGACCGATGATGAACGTCCGCGAGTCCGACGTGGACCGCTCGTACGCGGCGTCGGAGGCTGGCGGGCTAGCGCATGCAACGAGCATGGCAACGATCAGGACCCGCATTCACGACGATTTTCTCACGAAGCCGTCCGCAAGGCGGAACGTTCTTGAACCCCCACGGAGCGCGGCGCCGCCACGCGAGGGGTCCCCTTCGGAGAGCGGAGGAGCGGCGCGGGGTCCCCGACCAGGGCGTACGCGCCGAGCACGGCGTACTCCGGCGCACGCGGGCACGGCCTGGTTCGAAGCAGTGTGTGTCGGGGGCGCGCCGCGACGGAGCGGGTCCGAAGGGGAACCCCGAGCGAGGCGCCGCGCGGTTCTCGCGCGAGCACCTCCTTCTTCACCCGATGACGCGATTACGCCCCTCGCGCTTCGCGCGATACAGGTTGTCGTCGGCGGTCTTGATGAACGCGGTGACGTCGATGTCCTCACCTTCGACGCACGCGACGCCGACCGAGACCGTGACCGGGAAGTTGTCGCCCTCGTACTCGAACACCTGGTCGCCGACGAGGCGCCGCACTTGCTCGGCGAACGTGCGCGCGCCGGTCAGGTCGGTCTCGGGCAGGACGGCCGCGAACTCCTCGCCGCCGTAGCGCGCGAGCAGCTCTTCGCGGCGGACGCGGCCGAGCAGGCGCCGCGACATCTCGCGCAGCACGTAGTCGCCGGTCAGGTGGCCGTGCTTGTCGTTGATCGCCTTGAAGTGATCGATGTCGAACATGAGCAGCGACAGCGGTCGGCGGTAGCGCGCGCACCGCGCGATCTCGCGCTCGAGGAACTCGAGGAAGTAGCGCTTGTTGTGGGCGCCGGTCAGGGCGTCCACGATCGTCATCTTGTAGATCTCTTCGTGGTAGCTCGCCTCGATGCCCGAGCCCGACAGGAACTTGAAGATCGCCGCGCCGATCTTCAGAAAGTCGGCGTCGCGCAGCGCCGACTTCGTCACCGGCACGTCGTTGACGTAGCTGCCGTTCGTCGACTGCAGATCCTCCACCATCCACGCCTCGCCGTTGCGGAACACGCGCGCGTGCCGGCGCGACACCGAGTCGCGATCGACCTGGATGTCGCAATCCGCGCCGCGGCCGAGCACGATCTCGTTGCGCGCGAGCGGGAACCGCTTGCCCATGTCGGGACCCGGCGGATAGATGAGCACGAGACACGCTTCGCCGTTCTCCTTGGCCGGCTTGACGACCTGAACCTTCGTGATGCGTGTCTTCCACTCGGACATCCGAAACCCCACCGATCGTTTCGCGATCACTGCTCAGCTGTCAATGTGCGCACCGGTGGTATAAGCGTGGCCCGTGGCGGCCGGCGAACGATTCGAGCTCGACGGCGACAACGGCGTCGGCGTCATCTGCAGCCACGGGTTCACCGGCACCCCGCAGTCGATCCGCTACCTCGGCGACCGCATCCACGAGGCCGGCTTCACCGTACGTGGACCTCGTTTGCCAGGACACGGGACGAGCCTCGAAGACCTCGATCGCGTGACCTGGCAGGACTGGGCCGAGGCCATCGACCGCGAGCTCGACGCGCTGCTGAAACGGTGCGACCGCGTCGCGGTCGTCGGCCAGTCGCTCGGCGGCCTGCTCGCGCTCCACCTCGCGGCGAACCGGCCCGAGGTCGCCGCGGTCGCGTCGCTCGCCGCGCCGCTGTGGGTCGACGGCCTCGCCGGCCGCGTCGCCCGCGCGGTCGAGCGCGGCGGCCTGCGCTGGCTCAAGTCACTCCCGAAGCTCGGCGGCGCCGACGTCCGCGACAAGAGCATTCGCCGCGAGATGACCGGCTACCGCGCGTTCCCGGTGCGGGCGATCGCCCAGATGGCCGCGATCATGCGCGCCGTCGACGGCGAGCTCGCGCAGATCCGCCAGCCCGTGCTTGTGCTGCACGCCGAGCACGATCACGTCGCGCCGGTCGCGTGCGCCTCGCGCATCGCGGCCGCCACGCGTGCGGTGCGCACGCGGATCCTGCCGCGCAGCTACCACCTGATCGCGGTCGACATCGAGCGAGACGTCGTCGCGGCCGAGGTGATCGATTTCTTGCGCCGCCATGCCGGCGCGACCCGAGGAGACGTCGCATGCGCCATGTGATCGCGATCGATCAAGGCACGACCGGCTCGACCGTGCTCGTGCTCGACGAGCAGCTCGCCGTGCGCGGGCGCGGCTACCGCGAGTTCCGGCAGATCTACCCCCAGCCGGGCTGGGTCGAGCACGATCCCGAGGACATCTGGAAGAGCGTGCTCGATGCGCTGCACCAGGCGCTCGCCGGCATCGATCCCGGTTCGATCGCCGCGATCGGCATCACGAACCAGCGCGAGACCTCGGTGTTGTGGGATCGCAAGACCGGCAAGCCGGCGCACAACGCGATCGTCTGGCAGGACCGCCGCACCGCCGACCGCTGCGCCGATCTCAAGCGCGCGGGCAAGGAAGCGCGGGTCAAGGAGCTCACCGGGCTCACGCTCGATCCGTACTTCTCCGGCACGAAAGTGCACTGGATGCTCGCCCACGGCGTTTCGCCCGGCGGGCTCGCGTTCGGGACGATCGACTGCTACCTGCTGTGGCGGCTGACCGCCGGCGCGGTGCACGCGACCGACGTGACGAACGCGTCGCGCACGCTGCTGTTCGATCTGCACCAGCTCGCGTGGAGCGACGAGCTGTGCGAGCTGATCGGCGTCCCGCGCACGCTGTTGCCCGAGGTCGTCGCGTCGTCGGGCGCGTGCGGGCACACCAAGGGCGTGCCCGGCCTGCCCGACGGCATCCCGATCGCGGGACTCGCCGGCGACCAGCAGTCGGCGCTGTTCGGCCAGGCGTGCTTCACGGCCGGCGACGCGAAGTGCACGTACGGCACCGGCGCGTTCATCTTGATGAACACCGGCGAGAGGCCGGTCGCGTCGCGCTCGGGCTTGCTGACGACGGTCGCGTGGAAACTAGCCAGCGGCGAGCTGCGCTACGCGCTCGAGGGCAGCGCGTTCATCGCCGGCGCCGCCGTGCAATGGCTGCGCGACGGGCTCGGCATCATCCAGAAGTCCGCGGACGTCGAGGCGCTCGCGCGCCAGGTGCCCGACTCGGGCGGCGTGATCGTGGTGCCGGCGTTCGCCGGCCTCGGCGCGCCGCACTGGCGGCCCGACGCGCGCGCGATCATCACCGGCATCACGCGCGGCACGACGAAGGCACACCTCGCGCGCGCGACGCTCGAGGGGATCGCGCTGCAGATCGTCGACATCCTGCGCGCGATGGAGCGCGACTCCGGCCGGGCGCTCGGCACGCTCAAGGTCGACGGCGGCGCGGCCGCGAACGATCTGCTGATGCAGTTCCAGAGCGACGTGCTCGGCGTCGACATCGCGCGCCCCGAGCTGGTCGAATCGACCGCGCTCGGCGCCGCGTTCCTGGCCGGCCTCGGCACCGGCGTGTGGAAGGACCTCGATCAGGTCCGCCGCACCTGGCGCGAGCAGCGTCGCTTCAAGCCGGCCACCGACCGCGCGTGGGTGAAGGATCACCTCGCGCGCTGGGACGCCGCCGTCGCCAAGGCTTAGTTGGTTACAACAGGATCCGTTCTTGGTTGGAGCGCATCGGCCCGGCAGAGGTCGGAACGCGACGTGAAACAGCGGCGCCGACCTGTTCGGGTTCGCGGATTCGTCTATGGTCGCGCATGCTCTCCACAACCCTTCGCACGCTTGCCCTCGCTCTGGTGTTCGCCGGATGCTCGAGCTCGAGCACGACCCCGGACTCGAGCTCCTCGGGCCAATCGCTCACGTGCCAGAACGGTGCGTCACCCGGCCCCGAAAGCTCGGGCTGCGACCAGTGCGGTCAGACGAATTGCGCGTCGCAGCACTCGGCGGTGATCGCGTCGTGCGCGACGATGGTGTCGTGCATCGAGGCATGCCAGTGCGACACGAGCGACACCTGCCTCGACGGTTGCATCAACGCCGCCAGCACGAATTGCCAGGGCCTGATCACGACGTACGCCGACTGCGAGAAGTCGGCCTCGGCCTGCGCGTCGGCCTGCACGCAGCCTTAGCCGGGAGTGTCCGGTACGATCGCTTTGGTTCGCGTCTTCCCCGCCTTGGTCGATTTCACCAGGTTTTGGTGGCGGCCACCTGTGGACGGCCGGCAGCCGCCTTTAGGTCCGCGTACTTGGCCGTGGCATCGCGGTTGCTCTTTGCCCTCGCCACACGGAGGGAATGCACATGGCTTTGCTCGCCCGCGCTGCCAAGAACCCATCGGAGTGGACCGACCGCGAGCTGCTCAAGTGCGTTCTGCGCAGCGATGCGCGTGGCTGGGCGGAGCTGGTGCGCCGCTACCGTCCCCTCATCTATCGCTGCATCACCAAGGTGACCCTGAAGTACGCGCCCTCACTGTCGAGCGCGGACCTCGACGAGATCTACGCCGACGTGATGATGCAGCTCGTGCGCGACGACATGCACAAGCTCCGCATCTACAACCCGTCGCGCGGCACCAAGCTCGGCTCGTGGATCGGCATGATCTCGGTCAACGCCGCGTACGACTTCCTGCGCGGCGTCGGCCGCCGCCCGCTGCTCGACAAGATCGACGGTACCGTCGATCCGCACGAGGAGTGCGACCGCACACCGCTCGACCAGCTGATCGAGAAGGAGCGCTGGGAGCACCTGAACGGTCTGCTCGCCGAATTCACCGACAAGGACCGCACCTTCGTCGAGCTGTACTACCAGCGCGGCATGGAAGCCGACGAGATCGCGGCCGAGATGCAGATCAGCCTGAAGACGGTGTACTCGAAGAAGCACAAGATCCGCGCGCACCTCGTGCGCTGCCTCGGTCGCTTGAACGATGCGAGCCCGATCGCGGACCTCGCCGCCGCGGCTGCCTGATCTCAGTTCTCCGCCGGCCGCTCGAACCGCACGTACGCGCGCAGCGTGAGCTTGCCGTCGGCGGCTTGCTCGGGCGCGGTGAGCATCATGGCCTGCGCGATCGAGCGCAGCGCGCCGAGGTCGTCGACGGCCGCGCGCGCGTCGTGCTCGCTCGCGGTCACCGTGACGAGGCAGGTCGCGTGCCGGCAGTCGAGCTGCGGCGGACCACCGTGCAGGTGCGCGAGCCTGGTGCGCAGCGTGGCTTCGGTCGTCGATTTCCAGGCTACATCGACCGGCTCGGCGGCGAACGCTTCGGCCGCGTTTGCCGGCGGCGGGCCGGCGTCGACTTCGACGGTCAGCTCCGGCCTCGCGCCGGGCGGCGGGCTGCTCGCGACCGGTGCCACCACGCCCGGCTCCGCGGGCTTCGGCGCGGGAGCTTCGCGGTCGCGGCACGCAACTACCGCGACGGCGAGCCAGATCCAGCGAGCGGCCATCGCCGGTAGCGTAGCATCCGCGGGTCTCCTAGAATCGCTCGGCTGTGACCGTCGAGGCCGTACCCGCAGGCTCGCGAGCGCGCGTCGTCATCGCGAACCGCGCCGACGGCGGCCTCGTGTACTGGCTCGGCAAGCTGTACGGGTTCGCCGCGCTCGTCGCGATCGTGCTCGTGTTGCTCGCGGGCGCGGTCGCGTACGGTTACTTCTCGCTGCGCACGCCGACGATGCGCGACCTGCGCGCGTACCCGCACGCGGTGCCGTCGGTCTCGCGCATCTACGCCGCCGACGGCACGCTGCTCGGCGAGTTCGCGCGCGAGTGGCGCGAGTTCGTGCCGTACGACCAGATCCCGCAGCAGCTCGTCGACGCGTTCCTCGCGGTCGAGGATCACGATTACTTCGAGCACGGCGGCATCTCGTTCAAGGGCATCGCGCGCGCGGCGTGGCGCAACCTCACCGCCGGCGATTTCGCGCAGGGCGGCTCGACGATCACGCAGCAGGTCGCGAAGCAGTTCCTCGGCTCGGAGAAGTCCCTGTCGCGCAAGGCGAAGGAAGCCATCATGGCGCGCCGGCTCGAGTCCACGTACTCGAAGAAGGCGATCCTCGCGGTCTACTTGAACCAGATCTATCTCGGAGACGGCGCGTGGGGCGTCGCCGCCGCCGCGCGTCGTTACTTCAACAAGGATCTCGACCAGCTCTCGCTCGCCGAGTGCGCGATGATCGCGGGGCTCGCGAAGGCGCCGACGTTGTACTCGCCGATCCACGGCGGCAAGCGCGCGCTCGAGCGCCGCAACCTCGTGCTCGACAAGATGGAGCAGTGGGGAATGGCGGCCGGCGCCGACGTCGCGAAGGCGAAGGCGCAGCCGATCCGACTCCACCTCTATCGCGACATCTTTCCCGATCGCATGCCGTACTACGCCGAGCACGTGCGGCGCTACGTCAACGACACGTACGGCGCCGACACGCTGGGCGAGGACGGGCTGCGCATCGAGACCGCGGCCGAGCCGACGTGGGAGGCCGCCGCGTACGAGAACGCCGACTACGGCGCGCGCCATCAGGACAAGCGGCAGGGCTGGCGCGGCCCCGAGTGGCGGCTCGACGGTCAGGCGCGCGCGACCTTCCTCGCGCGCCAGAAGCAGCTGTACGGCACCGGCCCGCTCGTGCCCGGCAAGCGTTACCTAGCGCTCGTCGACAAGGTCGGCGACGACCAGGCCGAGGTGCTCGTCGGCGACCGCCGGCTGAAGCTGCCGCTGCGCAACATGAGCTGGGCGGTGAAGTGGGAATCGGGCAACGCCGACAACGACCAGACGATCGACAGCGTGCGTGCCGCGCTCAAGCCGGGCTACGTCGTGTGGGTCGCGCGCGAGATCCGCAGCATCGCGAAGTTCAGCGCGTACGAGCAGCCGAACGCCAAGGACGTCGAGTGGCTGGTGCACGACGACCAGCACGAGTGGGACGTCGCGCACCCCGACGTCGTGCGGCTCGAGCAGGTGCCGCACCCGCAGACGACGATCTTCACGGCCGATCACGGCAGCGGCTACGTCGTCGCGATGGTCGGCGGCTTCGATTACGACCGCTCGGTGTTCAACCGCGCGGTGCAGGCGTGCCGCCAGCCGGGCTCGACGTACAAGCCGATCTACTACTCGTACGGCCTCGACCAGGGCTACGGGTACGACACCGTGCTCGACGACGTGCCGGTGCAGATCACGGATCCCGACACCGGCGAGGTGTGGACGCCGACGAACCTCGGCGAGACCTGGGACAACGCGGTGACGCTCGAGTACGCGCTCGTGTTCTCGAAGAACGTGCCGTCGGTGGATCTGTTCCGCAAGCTCGGCGCGAAGAACGTCGAGGACTGGGCGCGCAAGCTCGGCATCACGACGAAGATCTTCGCCGACGACGCGCTCGCGCTCGGCGCGTCGTGCAGCCGGCTCGACGAGATGGCGCGCGCGTTCACGTTGTTCGCGCGACTCGGCACGTGGTGGCCGCGCGACGGCGGCCACGACAAGGACTGGGTGTACGTGCGCCGCATCCTCGATCGCAGCGGCAACACGATCGAGGACAACACGTTCGCGGCGGATCCCGAGCTCGCCGCCGGCGATCGCTTCGATCGGTTCGCCGCGAACGCGGGCGTCGAAGCGCCGCGTGCGATCGCGCCGCGCACCGCGTACTTGATGACGAAGCTGCTCGCCGAGGAGGTCTCGTTCGGCTTCGCGAACGTGCTGCGCGCGACGGGCCTCAACGCGGCCGGCAAGACCGGCACGTCGAGCGCGACGCACGACAACTTGTTCATCGCGTTCACGTCGAAGTTCACGACGCTCGTGTGGATGGGCGACGACAAGAAGGAGCGCGCGCTCGGCAAGAACGACGCGGCGTACCTGACCGTCGTGCCGCTGTGGGCGCGCTACATGTACGAAGCCGCGCACGGCTTTCCGAATCCCGAGATCCCGTGGGTGACGCCGGCCGGCGTCCGGAAGGATGACCGCGGCGATCATTCGAAGGGCAAGAAAGCGGACGAGCCGATGGAGCTGATCTTCCGCCCGCCGAAGAAGAAGGACGACAACGCCGACAACCGGCCGCCGGTATGAGGATCCGCGCCGCCGACCGCGGGGCCGATCGCGCCGCGGTGTCCGCGATCGATACGGCGTTCGAGACGCGCGTCGCGTTCGACGTCGTGGTGCGCGCGCGGGGGATCGAGCTGGTCGAGCGCGAGCTCGCGGCGCCGCTCGTCAAGCGCTACCCGATGGCCGACGCGTTCGCCGCGTGGTCGACGTGGGACGAGGGCTGGGTCGCCGAGGACGGCGGCGCAGTGTGTGGCTTCGCAGCGGTCGAGTACGAGGCGTGGCACGGTCGGCTCGTGCTCTGGCACCTGTACGTGACGCGCGCGCGGCGTCGCGAAGGCATCGCACGCGCGCTGCTCGCAGAGGTCGAGCGCCGCGGCCGCGCGCTCGGCGCCGAGCGCGTGTGGCTCGAGACCACGAGCGTCAACGTGCCCGGAATCGCCGCCTACGAGCAGCTCGGTTACGCGCTGGTCGGCGCCGACACGACAGTCTACGACGGCCTCCCGTACGCCGACGAGGCCGCGATCTATCTCGCGAAGCGACTCTGACCTTTTAGCAATTCAGCTCATTCCAGGTGCGTGACCAGACCGCTCGTCACGACGACGCGGCCGACGTGCCGCTGCTCGAGCTCGCCGAGGCCCGCGCACAGCGCGCGGCGGCTCGCCTCCGGCGCGCGGCCGCGGTCGATCATCACGATCGCGCCGCCGTCGCGCACGACGCGGCGCCAGTCGCGCAGCGCGAGCTCCCAGCCGTCGTCGCTCGCGACGTCGACGCCGATCACGCCGGCGAGCGAGCGATCCTCGATCGCCGACAGATCGGCGAGCGCGTGCGTGAGCTTCTTCGCGGCGCGCGTCGACAGCCCGACCGGTACGACCTCCCGGTTCGCGTCGCGCAGGGCCGCCGCGAGCTTCGCGTGGCCGATCACCGCGAGCTTGCCGTCGGCGCCGGCCGAGCCGAGCGCCTCGACGATCGCGGTGACCGCGGGCGCGACGAACAGGCTGCCGAGCATCAGCGAAGCGTCATCGCGCCGAGATAATCACGCTTGCCGATCTCGACGCCGTTGTGGCGCAGCAGCGCGTACGCCATCGCCAGGTGGAAGAAGAAGTTCGGCTGGCAATGCTCGATGAAGTAGTCGCGGCCGGTCATCCACTTGCCCTCCCAGCGCGGGAGCGAGATCTTGCGCTCGTCAGCGGCGGCGAAGTCGGAGGCCGAGAACGTGTCGACATACGCCGTCACGGTCGCGATGCGCTTGCGGAGCTCGTCGACCGTGGTCTCGGTGTCGGGATGCGACGGCGGCTCTTTGCCCGCGCAGCGCGCGGCGCCGTACTTGACCTGATCGCACGTCGACTGGATCTGGCGCACGAGCGGGAACATGTCCGGCGCGAGGCGCATCTGGAGCAACGTGTTCACGTCGAACTTCTTGGCCTCGGCATGGGCCACGGCCTTGGTCAGCCAGTGGTCGACGTTGCCGAGCAGCTTCTTCATTTCGAGCAGGTGAGCGTGGATCGACATGCCCGATGGCGTACTACAGATCGCGCAGGTATTCACACCGCGGCGCCTGGATCTGCGGCGTGATCCACGTGACGTTCTCGAGCTCGTCGAGCAGGAATCGGAAGTTGCCGTACGTCACGACGAAGAAGTCCATCTTGCGGCGCTTGATCCCGCCGCCGGTATCGTCGGCACGCACGCAGCCGTCGTGGATCGAGCCGTCGGGCAGCACGAGCCCATCGAATTCGGGGATGTACATCGGCTCGCCGATCGGGACGAGCCTCGGATCGACCGCGACCGACTTGAACGGGATCAGCCGGCGCACGCCCGCGCCGCGCCCGAACGGGTGCTCGTCGACATCGAGCTGCTCGAAGCACGTGCCATAACCGAACGGGCATTTGCCGGTGTAGTTGATGATCCGGCCGTCCTTCATGAGGCCGGTGCCCTCGAGCCGCAGCGACCACGCGAACCGCTCGGGAACGCGGCCGAAGTAGAAGCCGTCCGGCGTGTACAGCTCGACCCACGTGTTCGTGGGCACCGCCTTGATGCGTCCGCTTTTCGGCACCGCCGTGCTCTGCGGATCGTCGTAATCCTGCTCGAGCGACAACCAGTAGAATCGCAGCGCGAAGCCGAGGTCGTCGGCGAGCGGATAGCCGCAGCACAGCTTGTCCTTGCCGCGCAGGGTGGCCTTGGGCTGGACCGGCACGCCCTCCTTGCCGAGCTTGCTGTCGTCGGCACGTGCGACCGCGGTCAGCGCGAGCAGAACAAGTACG
Source organism: Kofleriaceae bacterium (assembly GCA_035500135.1). Classification (GTDB taxonomy): domain Bacteria; phylum Myxococcota_A; class Polyangia; order Haliangiales; family Haliangiaceae; genus JABFXX01. The sequence continues at coordinate 17,475 of DATJXL010000361.1, read as the reverse complement.
GCGGGCGACCGAGGCGTAGCGATCGAGCGAGTGCGAAGCACGAGCAACCTTGGGCCGAGGAAGTGCCGCGACAGCGGCCACGAATCGATCGTAACTTGCCCGGCATGTGGTTGCACGACCTCCGCGACGCCGACGCCAGCTGCGGCGGCAAGGCGGTCGGCCTCGCGAAGCTGATCGCGGCCGGCTTGCCGGTGCCGGCCGGGTTCGTGCTCGACGATCGGGCGTTCCGGCACGCGGCGGGAGCGATCGATGTGGGCGATCCGAGCGAGATCGGCCACCTGCTGGAAGCGGCGGCCCGGCGCATCGAATCGGCGGAGCTCCCGGCCGAGGTCATCGCCGCAGTCGAGCGACGCGCGGCGGCACTCGGCGACCGCGTGATGGTGCGGTCGTCGGCGACGATCGAGGACGGCGCGGCCGGCGCCGCGGCCGGCGTGTTCTCGTCGCGCAGCGCCGTGGCGATCGCCGACGTGTGGGCCGCGATCCGCGCGGTGTGGACGAGCGCGCTGACTCCGCTCGCGGCGACGTATGCGCGACGGCGCGGCGCTTCGATCGCGATCGGCGTGATCGTGCAGCGGTTCGTCGAGGGTGCGCGCGTCACGGTGTACACGCGTCCACCCGGTCAGCCGACGCGCGACGAGCTGCTCGTGCAGCGCGGCGACCGCCTCGAGCGCCTCGCGCGTGCGGATCGCGCCGATCTCGTGCGCGCCGAGGTCGCGATCGGCGCGGACGCGACCGGCGCCGACATCGAGCTCGTCGCCGATTGGATCGTGCAGGCGCGCCCGATCGTTCATCCGCGTGCGCACGCGCTCGTCCCGGCGCCGCCCGCGGTGACCGCCGCGCTGCACGACGGCCGCGTGTGGACGTGGGACGTCGCGCACAACCCGGATCCGCTGTCGATCGCGCAGCAGGAGCTGGTCGCGCGCGTCGCCGCGCTCGGCGCGTGGTCGCTGCGCGTGTGCGCGGGCTACCTCTATTCGGCGCCGCGCGAGACGCCGGCGCCGACGCGTTCTGCGGAGCTGATCGAAGCCGAGCTCGAGCAGCTGCTCGCCGAGCCGGCGCCGGGCGACCTCGTCGGCGCGGTCGAGCGCTACGCCGCGTTCTACCGCGTGTGGGCCGGCGAGCTCGCGCCGCTCGTCGCCGCGCGGCGGCCGACGACGCCGAGCGCGCGACCGAGCGCGGTCGAGGCCACGCTGCTCGCCGCCGCGCGCGGCGAGCTCGCCGAAGCCGATGTGATCGCGCGCCTCGGCGTGCTGGCGCCGGCATGGGACGTCGCCGTCCCGACGTTCGGCGAGCGCGCGGGCCTGTTGCGCGACGCGATCGATCGCGCGCGCGCCGCACCGCGATCGCCCGCGCTACCGCCCGATCCCGCCGCCGATCTCGCGGAGCGCGACGACGTGTTGTTCGCGCGCGCGCAGTGGCTCGTCCGCCGCGCGCTGCTCGAGCGAGCGCGCGCGCTGGCGCTGCACGATCGCGACGACGTGTTCTGGATCCCGTTCGCCGACCTCGCGACGACGCTCGATCCCGACGACGCGCATCGCCGCGCCGGGGCCGCGCGCGCGGCCGCCGAGCGCGCGGCCCACTGGCAGATGCCGCTCGTGATCGGCGCGCCGCCTGGACCGGTCGCGACCGCGCTGCACGGCATCGGCACCGGTCCACGCGTCACCGGTCGCGTGGTGCGATTCGCCTCATTGGCGAGTGCCATCGCCGTCGGTGCCGGTGCGATCGTCGTCACGCGCGCGGTGACTCCCGCGCTCGCCGTGCTCGTCGCCGGATGCGCTGCGCTCGTCAGCGAAACCGGAGGCTTGCTCGATCACGGCGCCGCACTCGCGCGCGAGCTCGGCATCCCGTGCGTCGTCGGATGCGCGGACGCGTGGTCGGTGCTCGCCGACGGGATGATCGTGACCGTCGATGGCGATGGTGGCGTAGTTACGACGACCTAGTCACCAAGACTCGGTCAGTCTTCGTCGTCGTCGTACTCTGGCTCGTTCGGATCGGTGTCGTCCGGCTCGTCGGGTCTGTCGGCGGGCAGCGGCGTGCCGAGCCCGGCGTTGACCCGCTCTCGCAAGTCTTTGCCGACCTTGAAGAAAGGAAGCCGTTTCTCGGCGACGTGAACGGTCTCGCCGGTGCGCGGATTCCGACCTTCGTAGGCCTTGTACTTGCGCACGGTGAAGCTACCAAAGCCGCGGATCTCGATACCTTCTCCGCGTTCCAGCGCCTTCACCATGGAGTCGAAAATCGTGTTGACGATCGCCTCCGCCTTACCAGCCGGCAGCTTCAACGTCTCGGAGATCTTCTCGATGAGCTCGGACTTGGTCACCCGTAACTCCGCGTAACTAGGAACAGGCTAAACGCGTGGAGGTGCCGAGCGCAAGGATAAGGCTGCGGAATCGCGTCGGACGCTTCATTCTCCGGCCGGGAGCGCGCGCTCGCCATCCGACTTAAATGCGCGATACTCCGGCGGAAACTGGTAGCTCTGACAGCGATGGCGAGCATAGAAGTCGACGAGATCCCGCCAGCCGATGTCCCCGCGATCGACACCCGATCGGACGGCTGCGGCGACCATCGTGGGGCATGGCTCGGAGCCGCTCGCCCCGCGATGACCGCGGACGAGGCGCTCGTCGAGGCCCACCAGCGCCGGCGGCGTCTCGCTCAAGTAGAAGCTCGACAGCGGCGGCACCTCGACGGTCTCGACCTTGTTCACCACGATCGCGAGCCCGTCGCGCCACGCGCACTCGGTGCGGGTCTCGCTGCCGCGGCGAGCGATCACCATCGCGTTGAACGGCAGCGGGCGAGCCGAGTCGCACAGCTGCGCGCCGAGGCTCGGCGTGGTCGTCACGTTGTACGCCACGTCGGAGTCGAGCAGGTTGTGGATCACGAGCAGGACGGCATCGCCGGAGCGCTCGAGATGCAGCCGCAGCCCCGCTTTTTCGATCGCCGGCTTGCCCGGCTCGAGCGAGTAGCCCTCGCGCGGCTCGTCGACGTGATACGCGAGCTTGCGGCTCATCTGCTCGATCGACGGTGCCTTCACGCCGGCGGTCGCCGCATCCTTCTGGAGGTAATCCTGATACACCGACGGTGACGACGCCGCGGTGCTGAGCAACTGGCGTGCGTTTCCCGTCGTCGGCCCGGCTGCCGGCGGCGGCGGTTTCGCCGGCAATGCCAGGCTCCCGCAGAAGCGCACGTACGTGATCGCGATGATCAACAGCGCGCCGCCGACGAGCACGCCGATGCGCAACTGCTGATCGGACGTCGTCATCGGTCTTCACCATACACCGAGAAAACATTGACTTGAACGCACGTGCGGGCGCCTAATCGAGGCCACGGGCATGAACGCTGGGAGGACGCTCGGACGGCTCGTCGCGATCATCGCGGTCGCCGCCGCGTTCGCGAGCGCACCGCGGGTCGCCCGCGCCGACCGGGTGGGCGAGCTCGCGCAGCTGCTGTCGAGCTCGAGCGAGAAGACGCGCATCTCGGCGGTGGTCTCGCTCGCGCGGCTCGGCGGCAAGCCGACGCTGAAGCCGCTCGTGCTCGCGCTGCACGATCCGAGCGCGCAGGTTCGCGCGCTCGCCGCCGCCGCGCTCGGCAAGCTCGGCCACAAGGCCGCGCTGCCGCTCTTGCGCTCGGCCGCGACCGACGATACCGACGCGACCGTGCGCAAGCATGCGCGCATCGCGGCGATCTCCGTTGCGAAGGCGAACAATCTGCCCGACGAGCTGCCGGCGGAAGCCCGGGCGCCGACCAAGGTCGCGCGCCATGGCTCGGGCTTCGGGCGCTCGCCGCACGCGGTCGCCGATGCGCCGGATCTCTACGTCGTGGTCAAGACGTCGAGCGACGACTCGCCCGGCAAGGCCGACAAGGACTCGCGCAAGGTCCACGCCGACGTCGTGAAGCAGGCGTTGCTCGAGTCATTCCGCACCGCGCCGCAGGTGACGATGGTCGAGGCCGAGGCGCAGCGCTGGGCGCTCGACCCGCGCATGATCGATCTGTCGGTCGTCAAGCTCGAGGTCGTGCAGGCCGAGGGCATGATCGAGGTGAACGCCGAGCTGCGGCTCGCGATCTCCGACGAGACCGGCAAGATGCTGTCGTTCCTGTCGGGCGGCGCGAAGATCCAGGTGCCGCAGGGCAAGTTCGACATGCGGTACTTGCCGAACATGCGCAAGGAAGCGCTCGAGAGCGCGATGCGAGGCATGTTCGAGAAGCTGCTCGCCCACCTGCGCGAGACGTCACAGTCGTAGGCGTCACACGCGCTGGCACGGTGCCGCGCGTATAGTCCGCCTCTATGTCTCGTTGGGTCGTGGCGATCTGCGCGCTTTGCGCGCTCGCCGCGACCGCACGCGCCGACGTCACGAAGCTGCCGAAGCTCGTGCAGGCAGTCGCGCCCGAGTATCCGCCGGCCGCGCTCGCCGCCGGCAAGCAAGCCGACGTCAAGGTGCGCATCCACATCGACGCGGTCGGCACCGTCACCGCGGTCGACGTGATCGAGCACGTCGGCGACGGCTTCGACGAGGCCGCGGTCGCCGCCGCGATGCAGTACGTGTTCGAGCCCGCCGAGATCGACGGCAAGCCCGGCCCGATCACGGTCGAGACCGCGATCCACTTCGTGATCGAGCAGAAGGAGGCCGAGCCGCCGCCGCCGCCGCCCGAGCGCGCCGGGCCGGCGAATCACGTCGGGCCGCTGACCGCGCCGGTCACGCTGCAGGGCGTCGCGATCGAGCGCGGGACGCGGCGCAAGCTCGCCGGCGTGATCGTCGCGATCGCCGAGCTCGGCGAGGACGCGGTCACCGGCGACGACGGCACGTTCTACTTCCACGGCCTGCCGCCCGGCGACTTCAAGCTGATCGCGGTCGACTCGCGGTTCGATCGCGTCGAGCGCGTGGTCTCGATCGGCAAGCGCGAGGCGCTCGAGGTGCGGCTGTGGATGCGGCCCAAAGGCGGCAACCCGTACGAGACCGTCGTCGAGGGCGAGAAGGACCAGCTCGAGGTCACCAAGCGCACGCTCCAGCGCGTGCAGCTCGAGAACGTGCCCGGCACGTTCGGCGATCCGATCCGCGCGATCCAGTCGCTGCCCGGCATCGCGCGCACGCCGTTCGGCGTCGGCCTCCTGCTCGTGCGCGGCTCGAACCCGCAAGACACCGGCATCTTCCTCGACGGTCACGAGGTGCCCGCGCTGTTTCACTTCCTCGGCGGGCCTTCGATCTTCAACGCCGAGATGCTCGACTCGATCGACTTCTACCCGGGCGGGTTTCCAGCCCGGTTCGGTCGCTTCTACGGCGGCGTGGTCTCGCTCGAGTCGCGGCCGACCGCGAGCGACGGCTTTCACGGCTCGGCGAAGGTCGACTTCATCGACTCCGCGCTCTACACGCGGTTTCGCATCACCGATGATCTGACGATGGCGGTCTCCGGCCGCCGCTCGTACATCGATCTGCTGTTGCCGTTCGTGCTGCCGAAGGCGTCCGCCGGCAGCGAGCGCGTGGTCACGCCGGTCTACGACGACTATCAGGCGCGGCTCGACTACAACCTGCACGAGAACGGCCGGCTCAGCCTGCTCGTCGTGGGCTCGAACGACTCGCTGCACGTCTTGCAGCAGGACACGACGACGATGACGTCGGATAGCTTGAACAGCGCGATCAACTTCTTCCGCATCATCGCGACGTACACGCGGCCGATCGCGGGAGACCTCCAGCTCGTGATCTCGCCGTCGTGGGGCACCGACTCGGTCACGCTGTCGGGCGCCGAGGCGATGGCGACCGGCCCGTTCACGAGCCTCGACGTGATCGATCACGAGCTGACGTATCGCATGCGCGTGCACGGCCGCATCGGCAAGCGCTTCGTGCTCGACACCGGGCTCGACATCCTGTCGCGCGTGACGACGTACGGCGCGCTCGCGCCCGACGAATCGCAGATCGAGAACCCGACCGGCATCGACATCCAGCCGTCGCAGATCTTCCGCGGCTCGCAGGAGCTCGGCATCGGCGGTTATCTCGATCTCGGCATCGAGATGACCGATCGGCTGCGGCTCGTGCCGAGCCTGCGCCTCGACGGCTACATCCTCGATGGCGAGTATCGCTCGAACATCGATCCGCGCTTCACCGTGCGCTACCGGTTCGCGCCGACCTTGACCGGCAAGGCCTACGTCGGCGTGTTCAGCGAGCCGCCGCAGCCCGAGGCGCTCGACAAGGCGTTCGGCAACCCGAGCGTGGGGATCGAGACCGGTTACCACTACGGAGTCGGCACCGAGTGGCGACCCGATCGCATCTGGTCGATCGACAGCGAGGTCTACTACGTCGATCGAACCGGCATCGTCGAGTTCACCGAGGACGTCAAGCAGAACGCCGACGGCACGTACAGCTACGTCAACTTCTGCAACTGCGGCGTCGAGGACACGTACGGGCTCGAGGTCCTGGTCAAGCGTCAGATCACGGACAACGCGTACGGCTGGCTGTCGTACACGTACAGCCACTCGCGGCAGGCGCGCGAGAACGGGATCTGGACGCCGACGACGTTCGACCAGCCGCACGTCTTGAACGCGGTCGCGAGCTACAAGCCGTGGCCGGGATGGGAAGCCGGCACGCGCGTGCAGCTCGCGAGCGGCCGACCCGAGACCCCGATCGTCGGCGGCGTGTACGACGCCGACCTCGGCCGCTACCTGCCGATCGAGGGCGGCACGCGCACCGTGCGCGATCCGTACTTCCTGCAGGTCGACGCGCGGATCGAGCACGACTGGCTCTATCGCACCTGGACGCTCGGCCTGTACCTCGACGTCATCAACATCTTCGATCGCGCGAACGTCGAGGCGATCCAGTACGACTATCGCTACCGGCAATCGTCGCCGATCACGAGCTATCCGATCTTGCCGACGCTCGGCGTGAAGGGGACGTGGTGAAGCGCGCGCTGGCCTTCATCGCCGTGACCGCGGTCGGCGCATGCGGATCGTTCCAGGATCCGAACATCGTCGTCGACCTGCGCGTGATCTCGATGACCGCGAGCGTGCCCGAGCAGGTCATCGACATCGATCTCGAGAATCCGCCGCCGGCGGCACAGATCCTGCCGCAGCTCGTGCCGAGCACGGTGTGCGCGCTCGTCGCCGATCCCGACTACACGCGGCGGCTGCGCTGGTCGCTGACGATGTGCCCGCAGACCGACGACGACCTGTGCTCCGACACCGATCCGCAGGTGCTGCTCGGCTCCGGCCTGCTCGACGATCCCGACATCACGGTGCCCGAGCCAAAGCTGTGCGGCACCATCCAGCCCGACGGCGACCTGATCGGAGTCGTCGAGAGCGAGCTGGCGGGCGATTCGCTGCACGGCCTGCAGGGCGTGCAATACGAGGTGCTCTTGCACGTCGGCGGCGAAGGCGCCGATCCGTCGGACGACGTCTACGCGGGCAAGGCGCTGCAGCTCGCGGCGCGCGTGCCGGCGCAGCGCACCGCGAACACGAACCCGTACCTGACCGAGGTCGATGGCAGCATCGACGGGGCCGCGCCGGTCGCGCTGCCGCTCGGGCGCTGCGTCGATCAAACGGCACCGCTGCAGATCAAACAAGGCCACACGATGCGCCTCCTGCCGATCGAGCCACCGGGCATTCACGAGACCTACGTGATCCCGACACTCGACGGCGGCTACGAGACGTTCACCGAGAGCATCACGTACCAGTGGACGGCCGGAAACGGCAGCTACTCCGACGGCGACACCGGCGGCACGCGCGACGCGTTCGGCAACGAGCCACCGATCTTCACCGACTGGACCGCGCCGCAGGGCAAGTCGATCACGGGCCCGACCGACGTGCCGCTGTGGGTGGTGCAGCGCGACGAGCGCCTCGGCGAGGCGTGGTACGAGATGTGCGTCGAGGTCGATCCGTAGCTCACGCGACTTCGTGCGTACTCGCTGTTCAGTCGGCCGTGAAGCCGACGGTGTTCGACGTCCTGCCGTCGGCCGTGACCTGGACCGCCTCCTCGCCGCTGATGCCCTCGGGCACCTCGACCATGATCGCGGTATCGGACCACGTCGACGGCGTGGCGGGAACGGCGCCGAAATGCACCGTACCGGCGACGTCGCAGTTCGGATCGTCGGTGGTGCCTTCGGGGCGCTGGCAGAAGTAGCTGCCGGTGACCGTGACGATCGCGCCGGGCTGGCCTTGATCGGGCGTGACGGCCGCGACGATCGGCGCCGGGACGTCGTCGTTCGCCGAGCACGCGGCGAGCGCGACCGCGACCACGAGGAGCTTCAGCGGCATGCGTCGCACAGCCCGCGCACGTGGACCTCGACCTGGCGCTGCTTGACCGCGCGCGGTGCCTTCGCGCGGCGGCCCCGGGTCAACCATCCCTGCGGCCCGGCGATCTGACCGGGGCGCAGAGCGAGCTCGATCTCGGGCAGACACTCGACGGTGCCGCACTCGGTGCAGACGAAGTGCGGATGGGCGCCATCGTGATCGGCGCGGACCGCCTCGAAGCGCCACACGTGATCGCCGACGTCGGTGCGGCGCACGAGCCCGCAGTCGGCGAGATCGGTGAGGTTGCGATAGATCGTCGCGCGATCCCACGCCTGCGATGCGAGCCGGTCGGCGACGTCGCCGTGCGACATCGGCGAATCCGACGTGCGCAGGAGCTCGAGCACGGCGAGCCGCGACGGCGTCGCGCGCAGGCCCTTCGATCGCACCGCGGCGCGCAGCTCGTCGAGGCCGGGGCGGGTCGCCATCTCCAGACTCTAACTCCGCCGACTGCGCCGCGCAAGCACCTGCAATTGCATTGCAAGAGGCGCGTGGCGCATCAGGACGTCGGCTTGTCGTCGCTGTAATCGGGATCGGCTTCGATGTGGAAGTGATCCGAGTGCGAGATCGGGTCGTTCTTCGGCGTCAGCACGGTGCGGAACAACGAGCTGTCGTCGACCGCGCGCTCGATGTCGAGCAAGAGCTGGTCGTCGGCCTTGTAGTCGTGCGCGACCACGGCCTCGCGACCGTCGACATCGACGAACGATGCGACGTCGAGGGCGAGCCCGAGCGCGTGGCGCGACAGCAGATCGTTCGTCTTGCCGCCGACGCGCACCTTGCTCCAGCGATACGCGCTCGCGACGCGCACTTCCCGCACGCCGAGCTCGTACAAGCGCGGCGCGAACGTCGCGAGCGCGAGCACGAGCTGGCAATCCATCACGAGCGGCTGCTTCGCGCCGAGCTCGACGTACGCGATGCCGCCGATCTCGCCGCCCGGCACGACGATCGGATCGACCACGTGGCCCTTCGCCGTGGCGCCTTGCCACGCGACGCCGAGCTCGTCGAGGCGCTGCTCGCACGCGCGCGCCGCAGCGGTCATCGTCCGCGACGGCGGCCATCGCCAGCCGCGCGGCATGTTGTCGGCGCGCGGCGGCCGCGCATCGGCGACGGCGACGCTGGCGAGCAGCGCTGCGATCGAGACCAGGCGTGCCATGGCGCGGACCTTACTACGGGCGTGCTGGCGTTTTCGACCAACTTCGACACGCTCGTTCACGTGCGCGCCACCTACCTCGTGTTCATCGACGGCTTCGGGCGAGCGGAAGGGCGAGCGCGAGCGACGGATCACTGTACGAGCATCGAATGTCCTGGTAACGCAGCCGAATGTTCCATCGAGGCGAGCTGACGATCGCGACCAAAGGTCGCGGCACGTACGAGCTGACGAACCGAATCGCGGAGATCGCGCGCGCAAGCGCTGCGCGCGAGGGTCTGGCCACCGTGTTCGTGCATCACACGAGCGCATCGCTGATCGTGTGCGAGAACGCCGATCCGAGCGTGCGCCGCGATCTCGAAGCGTTCGCCGCTCGGCTCGTGCCCGACGGAGATCCGATGTTTTCCCACGATGCCGAAGGCGACGATGACATGCCTTCCCACGTGCGAAGCGTGCTCACGCAAACGTCGATCGTGGTCCCGATCGCGGACGGCCAGCTCGCGCTCGGCACGTGGCAAGGCGTGTATCTGTGGGAGCACCGCAAAGCGCCCCATCACCGGCGCATCACGGTGACGATCGTCGGCGAGTAGCTATAATGACGCGATGAAGCTGCGGGTGATCGCGCTCGGTCTGCTCGCGGCGGCGTGCTTCTCTCGATCGTCGTGGCGCGTGGTGTTCGTCGCGCCCGAGGCCGTCCGCTACGACAAGGACGGCGACGGCTACGCCGGGCCGTGGGAGTGCAAGGAGGACGCGGTGAGCTGCAACGCCGACGAGCTCAACAAGCAGCCGCTTCCCGACCTCGACTGCAACGATCGCGAAGCGGCGATCCACCCCGGCGCCGTCGACACGCCCGGCGACGGCATCGATCAGAATTGCGACGGGCACGACTAGCCGCGTCATCTCACAACTAATCAAGATTTCACGCAAAACGGGCGCGTCGCCGGGGCGGGCGCAGCGGGCGGTTTGCGCTAGATTCGGTGCGTGGCCGAGGGTATTTCGGGTCCGGGGTTCTACCCGCAACCGAACGAGTGGACGTGCGGGCCGTTCGCGCTCAAGCACGCGCTGCTCGCGCTCGGCCGCATGGTGGACGTCAAGCAGCTCGCGTCGACCGCGAAGACCCACTGGTGGTCCGGCACCGACGAGATCCAGCTCGCGCGCGCGGCGCGCGAGTTCGAGTGCGATCTCGTGCTCGAGCGGCGCAGCGATCCCGAGCAGGCGCGCCGCCTGCTCGTGCAGTACTTGAAGGAGCAGACGCCGGTGCTCCTGTGCGTCGACGAATGGACGCACTGGATCACGGTGCTGCGCTCCGAAGATCGCCGATTCGTGGTCGTCGACTCGAACGACGATCCGCTGCTGTCGGTGTGCACGTGGCCGCAGCTGCGCAACTGGTGGCGCTACCACGACGTCGATTACTCGAAGGAGAATCCGCCGGTCCTCTACGACCTGATGGCGGTCGCACCGCGGTTTCGCACGACGATCAAGGCGGACTTCTCGGTCGAGCGCGTGAAGTTCCTGCGGCGGCCGGAGAACCGGCGGCTCGCGCTGCACTGGAACGAGTATCTCGAGGATCTGCTCGAGATCTGCCGGCCGCCGTCGGTGCGCATCGCGCAGCCGCTGTCGATGGGCGAGTTCCTGCGCCGCCACGCCGAGCTGCTCGTCACGCGCGTCGTGTACTGGCACGGTGACGTCAACCGCGACGAGGTCGCGCGCGTGCTGCGCGACCTGCGGTTCGTGTCGGAGACCTACGGCCTGGTGATCCCGGCGTCGATGAGCCGGCGCGCGCTGTCGGATCTCGCGATCCTGGTGTCGCTGTGGGCGTGCGCCGATCGCGGTGTCGGCGGGATGTTCGGCGCGTCAGGCGCGACGTCGCACGGCAGCAGCCGGCGTCGCAACGGCCGCGCGAACGGCCGGCGACACTAGAGGTCGACCAGCGCGAACTTCGTGTCGATCGTCGTCGACAGGTCATCGCCCACGAGCTTCGCGCTCGACTCGGTGATCTCGACCAGCGCGTGCTTCCCGCTCGCATCGAGGTAGCCGTGGACTGCCTTGAAGCAGTGGTCGTTGCCGGCCGAGAAGCGATGCACGACCTTGCTGTCTGACTTGCGCGTGATCATCCAGCCTCCGCCGCTGCAGGTCGGATCGACTGCGAACGTGTTCGGAAGGCGCTCGCCGTCGGCCGACCAGCCGACCAGCGTCTCTGCGGTCTCGACCGTGGTGGGCCCGGCGGACGCAACGCCTGCGATGAGAACGAGCCAGAGGCCACGCATCACGGCCATGATGCCACGACGTCGTTGACGGCACGGCGCAGAACCTTGATCGCGTCGGCGGTGCCGGCGTGGCGCGTGGGATGGACGCGGTTCGTGAGCAGCGCGCACCACCGCCGGCGCGGCAGGTCGAGCCACAGCGACGTGCCGGTGAAGCCGGTGTGGCCGACCGCGTGCTCGCGCGGCCAGCGGTCGCCCGCTTGCGAGACGCCGGGCGTATGCGAGGGCGTGTCCCAGCCGAGGCGCCACGTCGATCCCGGAATCGGCGCGTCGGTGAAGAAGTGGCGCACGACGTCGGGCTCGAAGCGGCCGACGCGCTCGCCGCTGGCGGCGCGCACCATCGCGGCGGCGAACCTCGCGACGTCGTCGATCGAGCCGAACAGGCCGGCGTGACCGCACGCGCGGCCGCCCCAGTACGCGTTCTCGTCGTGGACGAGCCCGCATACGAGGCCGCGATCGTCGAGCTCGGTGGCGACCGCGTGGTCGAGCGGGCCGAGCGCGTAGCGCGCCTTCAGCTCCAGCGGCTCCGCGACGGCGTGCCAGAAGTTCTCCTCGAGTCCCGTCCATCCGGTCATGATCGCGCCGAGCAGGATGAAACCGAGGTCGCTGTACACCGATGCGATTCCGGGATCGCCACACGGCTCCAGGGCGGCCCGTTCGATCAACGCCGCGCGCGGGTCGATTGGTCGAGTCGCGCGCAGCCAGCGAAAGAACTCGACATGCGCGGCACAGCCGGCGCCGTGCGCGAGCAGTTGGCGTACGGTGCCGCGACACACGGCCTTCGAAACGAGCTGCGCGACCGGTAGATCGAGATTCTGCGCGGGCTCGGCCATCGCGATCGCCACCGTCGCCATCGGCTTGGTCAGCGACGCGAGATCGAACGGCGTGTGGTCGTCGATCGGCGGCCCGAGCTCGGGGACGCGCCAGCGGTGGCCGCGCACGTAGCGGAATACCTCGACGCCCGCGTCGCCGACCGAGACCGCGGCCGCCGAGCCGAGGCCGGCGGCGAGCGCGTCGTCGAGCAGCGAGGCAATCCGGTCCATCTCGCGCATCGTAGCGTGTTAAATTGGCCCCACGTGACGCGGTACGAGCTGCTCGACCGGATCGGAGTCGGCGGCATGGCGGAAATTTTCCGCGGCAAGGCCGTGGCCGCCGGCGGCTTCGAGAAGCCCGTCGCGATCAAGCGGATCCGCCCGCACCTGTCGCAGGACCGCCGCTTCGTCGAGCTGCTCATCGCGGAGGCGAAGGTGCTGTCGCTGCTCAAGCACCGCAACATCGTCCAGATCTTCGACGTCGGCCTGGGCGACGACGGCAAGTACTTCCTGGTCATGGAGTTCGTCGACGGCAAGGATCTCGGTGCGGTACAGCGCGCGCTCGAGACCCAGCGCCGCCGCGTGCCGTTCGATCTCGTGCTGCACATCGGCGCCGAGATGTGCGACGCGCTCGAGCACGCGCACACCGCGCGCGCACCCGACGGCCGCGCGATGTCGCTCGTCCACCGCGACGTGTCGCCATCGAACGTGCTGCTGTCGCGCGCCGGCGAGGTCAAGCTGACGGACTTCGGCATCGCGAAGCGCGCCGAGCAGGACGTCACGCACGGCGGCGCGGTGCGCGGCAAGTTCGCGTACATCTCGCCCGAGCAGGCGCGCAACGAGCACCTCGATCCGCGCGGCGACGTGTTCTCGGTCGGCATCTTGCTGTGGGAGCTGATCACGAACCGTCGACTGTTCTCGCACCTCGACGATCTCGCGGCGCTGCGCGCCGTGCGCGAGGCGCAGGTGCCGCGCCCGACCGAGATCGATCCGCGCCTGCCGCCGGAGATCGACGCGATCATCATGGCCGCGCTCGCCCGCGACAAGGCGCGCCGCCATCCCACAGCCGGCGCGTTCGGCGAGAAGCTGCGCTCGCTGCGCTACTCGCTCGAGATCACGAGCGGCGATCCGGCAACCGAGCTCGCGCGCATCGTCGACTCGACGGAGGCCGTCGAGCGCGAAAGCGCGCGCGTGATCCCGCGAACACCGACCGGCGCGACCGACTTCGACGCACCGGGCGAGATGACGGTGATCCGCATCCGCACCGCCGACGCGTTCTCCGCGCGCGACAACGATGCCAGCATCGTTCGCGCGCGCGAGGTGATCGATCGCTTCGAGGAAGAAGAGACGCGCCTCGCGCAGCTCTCGGGCGCCCAGCTGCGCATGCTGCGCGAGACCGCACCGCGCGACTCGAGCGAGATGACCGTCGCCGCGCCGCCGCGAGGCGGCGACGCGCCGGAACCCATGACACGGGGGATTGCGCCGCCGCGCGCGCGCCGCGACAGCGAAGAAGCCACACGCACCGCCGCGCCGATCAGCGACGACGACATCCGCCGCGCAAGCGGCGAAGAAGAGACCCGGCTGGTCGCGCCGCGCGACCGGCGCACGCCGGTGCCGCAGCGTGCGGTCCGTCCGCCGAGCGCGCCGCCGCCGCTCACGACCTCGCGGCCGCGCGGCGTGCCGCCGCCGCTCGCGCCGAACGATCCCAAGGCGGCCTTGGCGATTCCGGTGTCGGGTGGCGCGGCTTCGCCGTTCGCCGGTGCGCCCGCGCAGTGGGCGCCGCCGATCGCAGCGCAACACCCCCGCGATGCCACGCCGACCTCGAACGACGCGTTCGATCGCCCGAGGTACCCGGTCGGGCCAGCGGTCCGCCCGTCGGTGCCCCAGGTCGCCGGCTTCGGGCCGGCACGCAAGAGCCCGCTCCGCCCGTGGATGCTGGTGATCGGGGCGCTCGTGATGGCGGCCGTCGCGTTTCTCCTCACGCGGATGTTCATCCGAGGTTAGGCGTTAGCGCCCGGCCGGGCGTCGCGCGTTGGATCCTGCATGCACGCAGGGTTTCGCGAACTTGCACGGTTTCGCCGAAAATCGGTCACGAATCGCGGCGGAGCGCGCACGTGAGGGGCGACATGGAAGCGCGAGCTGCTGCGGTGACGATGACGCCGGTCGAGATCGATCCGATCGCGCAGCTCGTCGCGAGCGGCGATCACCGCGCAGCGATCGCGGCGTGCGCGCGCGCGCATCACGTCGTGCTCGGCCGGCTGTGCATGGCGCTGCTCGGCTCCCAAGCCGATGCCGACGAGGCGGTGCAAGAGACGCTGCTCCGCGCGCATCGCGCGATGGCGACGTACCGCGCGGAAGGATCGCTCAAGGCGTGGCTGTGCGGCATCGCGCGCCACGTGTGCGCGCACGTGCTCGAGACGCGGCGCCGCGGGCGCGAGGTGCTCGAGCTCGTGCCGGAGCAAGGTGAAGCGCGCGACGCGTTCGCGGCGCGCCGGCGTTCGCGCGTGCTGCGCGACGCGCTCGGCAAGCTCAAGCCGAGCGAGCGCGAGGCGCTCGTGCTGCGCTTCGTCGCGGATCTCAGCCACAAGGACATCGCGATCGCGTGCGGCCTCGACGAGGCCGCCGCGCGCAAACGCACCAGCCGCGCGCTCGCCCGTCTGCGCGCGATCTTGCCCGACGAGGAGCTGTGACCATGCCCTGTGATCAAGTGATGGACGATCTCACCGACCTCGTGGCCGGCGACGGCGACGCGATCGCGCGTCACGCCGATCACCTGGCCTCCTGCGACGCGTGCCGCGACGCCCGTCACGACGCGACCGAGCTCGCCGAAGCGCTCGCGCACGCGGGTGACGATCATGTCGCGTCGGAGGGGATGATCGATCGCCTGCTGGCGGCGATCCCCGCTGCCGCTGCCGCACCCGCTGCCGCTGCCGCACCCGCTGCCGCCGCCGCACCCGCTGCCGCTGCCGCACCCGCTGCCGCCGCCGCCCCCGCTGCCGCCGCCGCACCCGCTGCCGCTGCCGCTGCCGCACCCGCTGCCGCTGCCGCTGCCGCTGCCGCTGCCGCTGCCGCTGCCGCTACCCGCAACCCGCGTCCCGCTTCGGCTCCCTCCCGCCGCAACCGCCCGCGCTGGCTCGTCCCCGTCGCCGCCGCCACCGCGCTCGCCGCCGGCGCTTCCACGCTCTACCTCGCGACTCGCTCCCGCTCCGCCACGCCCGAGTCCGCTGCCATCTCCGACGGCTCGATCGGCCGCCTCGCGACCGTGTCCCGTGCCGCCGCCGATCACGCCGACGGCGTCTCGATCCGCACGTCCGCCGGCGCGGCGTGGCGCCCGTTCCACTCCGGCGACCACATCCCCGCCGGCGCGTCGCTGCGCACCGACGATCGCACGCGCGCTTCGCTCGCGCTCGCCGACGGCACGCAGCTCGTGCTCGACCACGTCACCACGATCGCGTTCGATCCCGCCGAGCCGCGCCGCGTCCACGTCGACGGCGGCCGCCTGCTCGCCGACTTCACGCACATCGACAACCGCCCCGCGCTGGTCTCGACGCCGACCGGCGCGATCGATGTCATCGGCACGCGCTTCGTCGTCACCGCGACCGACTCGCTCACGTCCGTCCAGGTCGTGCGCGGCCAGGTCGCGCTGCGCACGCCATCGGGCGAGCGCGACGACGTGCGCGCGGGCGAAGAAGGCGTGATCGAGCGCGAGCACGTCAGCGTCAGCCCGGTGCCGCAGCTCGAGCACGAGGTCGAGTGGGCCGAGCTCGATCCGACGGCAAAGCCCGACGAGACCACCGCCGGGCTCGGCTCGCTGCGCGCGTACAAGCCGGGCGAGTCGCGCGATCGCGACTGGAACCTCGCGCTCGCCAAGCACGACGTCAAGGTCCGCATCGTCGGGCCGATCGCGCGCACCGAGATCACCGAGACGTTCCGCAACGACTCGACGCAGGAGCTCGAGGGCGTGTACCAGTTCCCGCTACCCGCCGACGCGCAGATCGACGGGCTCGCGCTCGACAGCAAGGACGCACCGGATGGCTTCGTCGACGGCGCGTTCGTCGACAAGGAACGCGGCGCGAAGATCTGGAAGGGCGTGATCGACAAGGCCGCGCCCAAGCACGTCGAGATCGCGAGCGACCGCCAGGAGATCATCTGGGTCGACGGCAACTGGCGCGATCCGGCGCTGCTCGACTGGCAGCGCGGCGGACGCTTCGAGCTGCGCATCTTCCCGATCCCGGCGAAGGGCGCGCGCACGATCAAGCTCGCGTACACGCAGGTCGTCGTGCCGCGCGGCGAGTGGCGCCAGTACGTCTACCCGCTGCCGCACTCCAGCGACGGCTCGACCGTCGCCGACCAGCTCGACGTCGACGTCGAGATCCGCGGCGCGGTGCCCGGCGTCGTGCGCACGACCGGCTACGACCTCGCGGCCGATCCCGCGCGCAAGGACGTCAACGCGCTCGCGATGCATCAGGTCGGCTTCGTGCCGCGCGGCGATCTCGTCGTCGCGTATCGCGCGACCGACGGCGCGGCCGAGCTGCGCGCCTGGACGTACGCCGGCAACGCGGCGGTCGCGCCCGACGAGGCGCTCGCCGACAAGAAGAAGGTCGGCATCGATCCGAAGGTCGTCGACGCGCAGCGCGTGGTCGCTGCCGACACGCGGCCGACCGCGGTGCTCGCGCTGCGCCCACACCTTCCGCGCTGGCGCGAGTCGAAGCCGCACGACTACGAGATCGTGCTCGACGCGAGCCAGTCGATGGTCGGCGAGCGATTCGCGCGCGCCAAAGCGCTGGCGCTGGCGATCATCGGCGACATGGATCGCCGCGACCGCTTCACCGTGCTGACGTGCGACAGCGAGTGCCAGTCGCTCGGCGACGTGCGCGCGCCGTCCGCGAAGGCCAGCGGTGACGTCAAGGCGTGGCTCGACGGCCAGACCCCGGCGGGCGCGAGCGACGTCGTCACGGCGATCCGCGCCGGCGGCGACATCATGCA
>DATJXL010000360.1:0-89860 GCA_035500135.1 Kofleriaceae bacterium | reverse complement strand
CACGCGCCGCGGCCTGCCGCGAGCGCGAGCTCGGCCTTTTCGCCGGCGCCGAACAGCCCCGCGTACACGTTCGCGTCGGCGTTGATCGAGATGCTGCCGGCGCGGCCGTCGGGCGAAGCGACGAGCGCGAGCCTCCCGCGCTTGTCGGCGTCGGAGAACGTCTTCTGCGCGTAGCTGGGCTTGACGTTGCGCTTGGCCGGCAAGAGCCAGATCTGCAGGAAATGCACGACCTCGCCGGGTGATGCGTTGAACTCGCTGTGCAACACGCCCGTGCCCGCGCTCATCCGCTGCACGTCGCCGGGCCGGATCGTCGCACCGGTGCCCATCGAGTCCTCGTGTGCGAGCGCGCCCTCGAGCACGTACGAGATGATCTCCATGTCGCGATGCGGATGCGTGCCGAACCCCTGTCCGCCCCGCACGCGGTCGTCGTTGATGACGCGAAGCCCGCGGAAGCCCATGTGGTGCTCGTCGTAGTAGTCCGCGAACGAGAACGTATGGTGCGAATCGAGCCAACCGTGGTCGGCGTGGCCGCGCTCCGCTGCCCTGCGAATGGTCATCATGGCAGTCCCTCCGAGGGCTCGAAGATGCTCATCCCTGGCCATCGGCGCAACTCCCTGGTGCGCTAGGCACGATGCCGCTTAGCGGCTGGGACTTCGGACTTCGGGCTTCGGGCTTCGGTCAGCGCACTCACGAGGCCCTGCAGAGCGCGTACGACGCGGTCGTAGCGTCATACGAGATCCATTCCGGTGCTGGACTCTACAAAGCCGAGTCGAATCGCAAGCTCGATGAGATAACGAACCTCGGACGCAGAGCCGAGAGCGATCGCGATGAAGTGCAGGTAGTCGCGCTCCGTCGGTCTCGCACTGCCCTCGACGTGATTTGTGGGAATGGACACGGCTCCGCGACGAAGCTGGCTCTGAAGCCCATATCGTTCTTCGGCCGGGAATGATCGTGTCGCTTGATAGAGTCTGACGACGAGAGAGTCGGCAAGCTGAAATGCCTCGAGCTTACGATGATCACGGCTCATGCCACCGTCATCGGCCGGTCGGTGCAACGGTTGCTGGCCGAAGTCCGCAGCCCGAAGTCCGTAGTCCTTATGCGCAAAGTGAGCGGCATTGGCTCTAGCGCGCGTTTTTTTTGCGCCTGTGACAGCCCGATGATGCGATACCTCAGCCGTGCTCGAGTCGGGCTCGGTGATCGCTGGCAAGTTTCGCATCGAGCGCGTGCTCGGCGCCGGCGGCATGGGCACGGTCGCGGTCGCGACGCACTTGCAGCTCGATCAGCGCGTCGCGATCAAGGTGCTGCACGAGCGGTTTGCGAGCGAGCGCGACGTCGTGGAACGCTTCGTGCGCGAGGCTCGCGCCATCGCGAAGCTGAAATCCGAGCAGGTGTGCCGCGTGTCCGACGTCGGTCAGCTCGACAACGGCTTGCCGTACATCGTGATGGAGCTGCTCGAGGGCAAGGACCTCGCGCGCGTCATCACGGACGCGCCGCTGTCGATCGCGGCCGCGGCCGATCACGTCGCGCAGGCGTGCGTCGCGATCGCCGAGGCGCACGCGCGCGGCATCGTGCACCGCGATCTCAAGCCGGCAAACCTGTTCGTCACGAAGCGCCTCGACGGCACGCCGCTCGTCAAGGTGCTCGACTTCGGGATCGCGAAGGCGCCGACCGGCGCGAACACGGCGATCACGCAGACCGACACCGTGATGGGCACGCCCGGTTACATGTCGCCCGAGCAGCTGCGGTCGGCGCGCGATGTCGACGCGCGCGCCGACGTGTGGGCGCTCGGCGTGATCCTGTACCAGGCGGTATCGGGGCGGCTGCCGTTCCCGGCGGCGAGCCTGACCGAGGTCGCGGTGAAGATCGCGATGGATCCGCCCGATCCGATCGACATCGACGATCGGTTCCGCGCGGTGGTCATGTGCTGCCTCGAGAAGGATCGCACGCGGCGGTATCGCGACGTCGCCGCGCTCGCGGCCGCGCTCGCGCCGTTCGGAACCAGTGCAGCGGCGACGTACGCCGCGCTCGCGACGAAGTTGCTCGAGGCATCTGGCGGGATGGCCGACACGATCCCGTCGGGCGAGCGGCGTGCGATCACGAACCCGAACGCGCCGACGATCGCGACGACGCTGCAAGGCGCGGCCGCCGAGTCGAAGACGATCGCGGCGCAGCGCTCGCGCAAGCCGCTGTGGCTCGCCGGCGCGGTGGCGGCGTGCGCGGCGATCGCGGGAGGCGTCGTGATCGCGACGTCGTATGGCGACGGGGAGCGGGACACGGCGGCACCGGCACCGGCACCGGCGACGGCTTCGGCACCGGCGGCGGCACCGGCACCGGCACCGGCGGCGGCACCGGCACCGGCACCGGCACCGGCGGCGGCACCGGCGGCGGCACCGGCGGCGGTAGCAGCGGCGGCACCGGCACCGGTCGCGCCAGTCGCACCGGCGACACCGCCGAAAACCGCGCCGAAACCGCCGACGCACGTGCGCACGATGCCGCCGCCGCCTCCCGCACCGGAGCCGGAGCCCGCTCCGCTGCCGAATCCGACGCCATCATCGCTGACACCCGAGCAGGCGCGCCAGGCCGCACGAGACGCCGCCTGGGACGCCAAGTGGGACGAGGAGCTCGGCTACCTCGACATCTTTCTCGCAGCGCATCCGACCGACGAGAGCGCGCTGACCGCTGCGGCGATCGCCGAGTGCAACCTGCAGCGTGCTGACAAGGCGCGCGCATACTGGCGTCGCCTGGACCCGAAATCGCGCGGATATCGCGACACGATCAGAATGTGCTCCGACTACAACATCGATCTCGAACCGCCGGCGCATGCCGTCGACACGCAGAAGCAACGCAACGACTTCGTCGCCGCGATCGACAAGCATCGCTGTACCGAAGCCAGCAAGATCGCGAACGCACTCGGCGACGCCACGCTGACCAAGCAGGCCGACACCTGCGAGGAGACGCGCAAGAACTTCTTCCAGCAGCCGCTCGACTCCGACGGCGAGGCATGGGTGCTCGCGTGGGTCGACGAGCAGCGCGCGATCGCGTCCGACCCGCGCGTCCCGGCGAGCCTGCGCGAAAACTACTACCTCGGTCGCGCGATCTCCGCCTGCAAGCAGCACATGGACGCGGTCGCGCAGGACGCATACGGCAAGATGCAGATCGACGCCGCGAAGGCGCGCGCCACCAAGACCTGCACGTCGTTCGGCGTCACGCTGAAGTGATCACGACCCCTGCGTGATCATGTCGCGCACGCCGCCGGCGATGAACTCGACGGCGACCGCCGCGAGCAGGAGGCCCATCACGCGCTCGAACGCGCGCAGCAGCGTCTTGGGCAGCCAGCGCTCGGCGCGCGCGGCGCCGCGCATCAGCAGCCACGCGATCGCGCACGTCACCGCGATCGCGCCGAACACGCACGGCGTGCGCACCGGATCCCACGCGGCGCGGCTCATCAGCACCATCACGGTCGCGATCGCGCCCGGCCCCGCGAGCATCGGGATCGCGATCGGGAACACCGCGATGTCGTCGCGCGCGACGCTCTCGGCCTGCTCCTCGGCGGTCGTGCGCGTCGGCGACGGCTGCGCGCGCATCATGTCGACCGCCATGAGCAGCAGCATCATCCCGCCGGCGATCTTGAACGCACCGAGCGAGATCCCGAAGGCCTTGAAGATCAACCCGCCCGCGGCGGCGAAGACCGAGAGCAGGATCCACGTCGCGAACGCGGCGCGCCGCGCGATCTGCATGCGCTGCTCGACCGTGTTCGTCGCCGTGATGGTCAAGAACACCGGCACGTTCGCGAGCGGATCGATCACGAAGAACACGGCGGAGAACGCCACCACCGCGAACTTGAGGTCGGCGTCGCTCACGACGCCGCCAGCATATCAGCGGCAGTTGCCGCCGAGGCAGCTGCCGGTGCAGTTCGCGCCCTGCTGGCAGCTGTTCTGGCAGTTGCCGCCGTTGCAGTCGAGCTCGCAGTTCGCGCCGTTCGCGCACGACGACACGCAGTTGCCGCCGTTGCAGCTCGCGTTGCAGTTCGCGCCGCTGTCGCACGCGATCTGGCAGTTGCCGCCGTCGCACGACATCGCGCAATTCGCGCCGCTCGCGCACGCGAACGCGCAGTTGCCCTGCGGGCACGCGAACTGGCACTGGCCGCCGCTCTGGCAGGCCTGCTGGCCCGACGACGCCATCACCGCGCCGGGCGGTGGCGCGACCGGCCCGGCGGCGACGTAGCAAGCAGCGAGCACGGCGATCGCGAGCAGTCCGAGTCTAGGCATGTGATCTCCCCGGCCGAGGATACTACTCGCTCATCACGAAGCGCAGCTCGGATGCGCCGGCGAGCTGCGCCTGCGTGACGTACGGCGCCTCGATCGGCACGCCGTCGAGCTCGATCGATTCGACGTAGATCGCGGAGTCGCTCGCGCCATCGGCTACGATCACGAGGTCGTGATCGCCGACGTGCACGCGCGCGCTCGCGAAGTGCGGCGCGCCGAGGATCCAGCGATCGCTGCCGGCGACCGGATACACGCCGAGGGTCGACAGCACGTACCACGCGCCCATCGTGCCGCCGTCGTCGTTGCCGGGCACGCCGTCGGGCCGATCGCTGTACCAGGTGGCTTCGAGCCAGTGCAGCCACTTCGCGGTGGAGCGCGGCTGGCCGAGCTGCGCGAACACGTACGCCGCGTTCAGGTCGGGCTCGTTGCCCGCCCAGTAGTACGGCCGCGGGAAGTTCGCTGCCGACGGATCCGATGTCTGCCAGTCCTGCTGCGTGTCCTCGAACATCGTCTCGAGCTGGGCGAGCGCGGCGTCGGCGCCGCCGAACGCGCTCGCGAGCGTCGTCTCGTCGTGGTTCGCGGTCATCCACAGCGACTGCCATGCGTCGGCTTCGGCGTAGTCGCTCGCGAATGCGGTCGGATCGAACGCGCCGGCCGCGAACGAGCCGTCGCTGCCGCGCCCGCGCAGAAAGCCCGTGCTCGGATCGAACAGCTTCGCCCAGCCGTGGCTGCGCGCGAGCAGCGCGTCGCGATCGTTCGCATCGCCGAGCGCGCCGGCGAGCTGAGCGAGCGCGAAGTCGTCGTGCGCGTACTCGGTCGTCAGCGAGACCGACGAGCCGACCGAGCGCGGCACGTAGCCGTATTGCATGTAGGCGACCACCTGATCGCGGCCGCCGCGCTCGCTCGCCGGCGCGTTCGAGCTCGTCGCGGCGTCGTACATCAGCGGCCACGCGATGTCGGCGCCGGTGTCGGGCACGCCGCGCGCGAACGCGTCCGCGATCGCGATCTCGGCGCTCGCGCCGAGCATGGTGCCGGTCTCGCCGATCGCGAGCGGCCACTTCGGATATGCGCCGAGCCCTTGCGCGAACGCGACGAGCGAGCGCGTGGTGTCGCGCGCGCTCTCGGGCGCCAGCAGCGCGTAGAGCGGCTCGACGGTGCGATACGTGTCCCACAGCGACAGATCCGACATCTGCTGCCAGCCGTACGCGACGACCGGCTGCTGGCCGGCGAGCACGAACGTGCCGTCGACGTCGCCGATCACGCTCGGCATCAGGAACGCGTGATAGAGGCTCGTGTAAAAGATGCGGCGCTCGGCTTCGCTGCCGCCGGTGAGCTTGACGACGTCGAGCTTCTGCGCCCACGCCGCACGCGTCTGTGCGGCGACCGCGTCGAAGTCGACGGTCGGCACCTCGGCCGCGAGGTTTCGGCGCGCGCCGTCGAGCGAGACCAGCGACAGCCCGATCGCGAGCGTGTGCGCACCAGCCGGCTCGGTCAGCGCCGCGCCCATCGCCCAGGTCGTGCTCGCCGTCCACGGCGCATCGGTCGCGATCGCGAAGTACACGGTGTAGCCGCCGAAGCCCTTCGACATCCCGCCGAGGTGATGGAGCTGCCCGGTCACGACGTGCTTCACGTCGTCGACCGCGACCGATGCCGAGTCGACCATGCCGCCCGACAGCGTCTTCGCGAGATCGATCACGATCGCGCCATCGGCTGGAAACGTGTAGCGCTCGACCGCGACGCGCGGCGTCGCCGTGAGCTCGACCTCGATCCCGCTCGCGAGCGTGACCGTGTAGGTGCCGGCGCCGACGAGCTCGTCGGGCTTCGCGAAGCTGTCCTCGTAATCGACGACGCTCGTCTTCTGCGGATCGAACGCGAGGGTCGGCATCACCGACAGCACGCCGTAGTCGGTCGCGCCCGCGCCGTGCAGATGCACCGACGAGAAGCCCTGGATGCGATCGTCCTCGGCGAAATAGCCGGAGAAATGCTGGAACGACGCCGTGCCGAACGAGCCGTCGGTGTCGGGCCCGGGCTTTGCGAGCCCGTGCGGCGCGACCGCGCCGACGAAGCAGCTGCCGTACGCGTAACCGAGCCCGCCGGTGCCGATGCGCGGGTCGACGTACGCGGCCGCATCCGTGACCTCGGGCGCGGTCGGCGCCACGTTGTCGCCGCACGCGACCACGACGACGAGCACGGCGACACGCGACGACCGAGACGTGGCGATCGCGCGAGTGCGAAGCGCGGCGTTCACGCGCGGACTCTACGTCAGTGGTGGCGCAAGATCACCAGCCAGATCGTGTCACCGGTCCGGTAGCGGTGGTCCAGAATGGCCCCACACTACTGGATCGCGAACGCGAACACGACGGCGCTGCACGCCGGCACCGCGTGGCCATCGGCCGAGTACGGCCGATAGCGCCACCCCCGCACGCCCGCGACGAGAGCCGCGTCGTACTGGACATAACCCGACGTCTTCGCCACCGACGCGCCGGTGACCTCGCCGCCGGTACCGATGCAGACCTTCACGACCGCGGTCGTCTTCTTCTTCTCGTCGCGCATCATCTGTGCCTGCACCGCCTCGGGTGGCTCGATCGTCGAGCTCGATGCGAGCAGCGACTTCAGCACCGACGGCGCCACGATGCGCGGCGGCTCGGCGGCCGCAGCTGGCTTTGCCGGCGCCGGCAGCGGCGCGGGCTCGGTCTTCGCGACCGCCGGTGCGGGCGCGGGCGCGACCGGTGCCGGCGCCTCGGGCTTGGCCCAGGTCGGCTCGGGCGACGCCTCCACCTTCGCGGGCGCCTTGGTCGCGACCGTCGCCGGCTTCGCCGGCGTCTCGGGGATCACGAGCGGCGCTGCCGGCGCGGCGACCGGCGTGGTCTCGATCGCGGCGGTGCCTTGGGTAACGTGCGCGCGCGGCCGCTCGACGGTCTCGACCGCGACCGTCGTGTCGGGCGGTGCCTCGCTCAGCGCGCCGCGACCGATCTTGCGGCGGGCCATCACCTGCGTCGGCGCGACCACCGCGACCTCGACCGAGCGCGACGACGCGGCGGCGCCGGCCGAGTGCGGCTCGTCGTGCGTCACCGTCTTGGCGGCAGCCGGCGCGGCCGGTGCCTCGGGCGTGGTCTCGCCGAGCGCGAGCAGCGTCTGCTCCTCGGTCGCCTCGTCGAAGCCGTTGCCCTTGACGAGGTGCGCCTTGAGGTGCGTCGGGCGATCGAACGTCAGCCAGTAGCGCTCGGTCTTGTAGCCGGGCGCGCTCACCTCGACGAGCTCGACGATGTCGCTCGGCGTCACCGACGCGAGCATCGGCGTGCCGACCGCGCGGCGGCGGAACACCACGTGCGAGCTCGCGACGTCGCTGTCGATCGCGACGTCGACCTTCGCCGGCTCTTGCGGGGCCGGCGCCGGCGCGGGCAGCGTGGCCGGCGCCGGCGTGGTCTGGGCGGTTTGCGGCGGCGACTCCCCCGAACCGCCGCCGCGGAGACCGATGCCGATGCCGGCGACACCGAGCAAGAGGCTCGCGCCGGCGATCGAGTACAGCACGACCGACTTGCGGCGCGCCGGGTTCGCGACCTTGCCGACCGGCGCCGTCGCGCCCGGCGTGACGCCGGGGTACGGCGTGTTCAGCATGCCGTGCGGGCGCGGGATCGTGTTCGAGTTGCGCGCGATGTCGTCGACGTTGACGGCTTCGAGCGGTGCGCTGCGCGCACGGCGTGGCACCGGCGTGCCGTCGCTGCGCGTGAGAAACGCCTCGAGTGCGACCTCGACCGCGGCCATGTTCTGCGGGCGCGCGTTCGGATCCTTCGCGAGCATGCGCGTGATGATCAGCTCCTGCAGCGCCGGCGGCACGTCGCGATCGAGCGGCGGCGGTTGATCCTGGATGATCCGGCGCTGCAGCTCGCCCGACTCCTTGTCGCCGGTGAACGGCCGACGCGCCGTGAGCATCTCGTACATCATCACGCCGAGCGCGTAGATATCGGCGCGGCGATCGACGCTGTCGGGGCTCGTGATCTGCTCCGGCGCCATGAACTCGGGCGTGCCGACGATCATGCCGGGATGGCGCTCGTCGTGCGCCATGAACCGCGAGATACCGAAATCGAGCACCTTGACGTGATCCGACAGCTCGTCCTTGTCGGTCAGGAACACGTTGTCGGACTTGAGATCGCGGTGGACGATGCCGGCGTCGTGCGCGGCGCGGAGCGCGGCCGCGATCTGCTCCGCGATCCGGATCGCGCGGCGGACCGGCATCCCACCCGTCCGGTAGATCTCGTCGGTGAGCAGCGCACCTTCGAGGTATTCGAAGACGATGTACGGCACGTGGTCGTGCGTGAACCCCATGTCGGTGGACTCGACGATGTTGGGGTGGCCGAGCGTACCGGCCGCACGCGCCTCGTTCATGAAGCGCTCGACAACGTTCGCATCCGAGGCGAACTGCGGATGTAGGATCTTGATCGCGACGCGGCGCTTGATCAGCGTGTGCTCGGCCAGGAACACGGTACCCATTCCGCCTTCACCGAGCACCTTGATGATCCGATACCGACCTTCCACCAGATCCCCGACCTCGACAGAGCGCTTCGACGCGGTTCCCATACTCGTCATGTTGCCGATTCGTACGCTGTGTTAGCAACGAACACTTCCTAGATTCCAGGTGTCGTTTTTCGACGACGATGTGTGTATTCGTACGAGGCATGGCGAAGAAACCAGACCATCCGTTTGCGTCGCTACAGGCGCTACGTGAGCGCGTGCCACCTGGTGCCGTTTCGGAACCGCCGCTCGACGACAAACCGCGAGGACCGGCACGTGCCGTCGTTCGCCTCGAGCGCAAGCAGCGCCGCGGAAAAGACGTCACCGTCGTCGAGAAGCTCGCGCTCCCCGAGCGCGAGCTCGAGCGCTGGTGCCGCGAGCTCAAGCAAGCGCTCGGCTGCGGCGGCTCCGTCGAAGGCGACGCGATCGTCTTGCAAGGCGACCTGCGCCAGCGCCTGCCCGCCGTGCTCGCCGCACGTGGCGTCGCGCGCGTGACCGTGGGCTGACTAGCCGAGTTGCCGGTGGGGTCAGAGGAGCCAGTGCTGGCTGGCTGATCCAGTTGGCGTGTCGCGGGGTTCGACGCGCCGCGTTGCCCGCTGTCCGACGCTAACCGATTCGATCTGTTACCGATCCGTTGCGACCGCGAAGACGCCCCAGGCTGGCAAGGGCCTTGCTGTTGGAACCGCTCAGCCATGCGCAACCTCCTACTCGCCTCGGGCCTCACCCTCATCGCGTGTTCCAGCGGTCCTGCTCAACTGCCGGACCCGCCGGTCCTGCAGGTGACCTCGCCGCAGCGCAGCCTCATCCAGAACGGGGCGGGCTCGATCGACGTCACCGGCACCGCGACGCCGGGCGACGACGGTGCGGCGATCAAGAGCGTGATGGTGAACAACGTCGCCGCGCAGGTGAACGCCGACGGCTCGTTCAGCGCCACGATCCAGGTCGAGGAGGGCGCGACGCTCATCCACACGGTCGCGACCGACGACAAGGGCGGCGTCATGACCGACACGCGGTCGGTGGAAGCCGGCACGCTGCAGCAGCCCGGTCACAGCATCCCGAGCGCGCTCACCGCGGCGCTGTCGCCGCAGGCGTTCGCCGCGATCAGCAACGTCGCGAGCACGATCATGACGCAGGAGAACTTCACGCAGCTGCTCGCTCCGATGCAGCCGATGGTGAGCAAGGGCGGCAGCTGCCTGGGCGGCCAGGTGTACGTCGACTCGCTGACGCTCTCGAACGCGAAGATCGGCCTGGTGCCGGTCGACGGCGGCCTGTCGTTCTCGGTCGAGATCGATGGCCTCGACACCGAGGGCCACGTCACGTTCGACGTCGCCTGCATCGGCGGCAGCGATACCTACTCGATCACGGCCGACGCGGTCATGGTGTCGGGCACGCTCGACGTCGCCCCGAACGGCACGATGGGCTTCACGACGACGCTGCAGAACCCGAACGTGTCGTTCACGAACCTCAACATCTCGGCGTCGGGCCTGCCCGGCGACATCCTCGACCTCATCGATCTCACCGGCGCGATGTCGTACATCGTGTCGAAGGGCGCCGAGATGTTCATGGGCCCGATGATGAACCAGGCGCTCGGCGCGCTCGCCGGACCGAAGTCGGTGATGCTCGCGGGCCAGACCATCACGTTCCAGGTCTCGCCGTCGAACCTGACGTTCTCGGCGACCGAAGCCGACGTCGCGCTCGACACCTCGATCGTCATCTCCGGCGCGGCGAGCAGCAAGGGCTTCGTCTCGACCGACAACGGCACGCCGGCGATGAGCGCGGGCCAGGGCCTCGAGCTCGGTATCGCGGCGAACCTCGCGAACGACCTGATGTCGCAGTTCTCGGCGATCGGCCTCTTGAACATCACGCAGGCGGCCCCCGGCGGCACGTTCGACTCGATGCAGCTGACGCCGACCTCGGCGCCGATGATCAGCGCGGACGCGTCGAACGGCCAGATGAACGTGTTCCTGCCCGACATGACCGCGACGTTCCTGCTCCAGGGCAACGTGGTCGCGAAGGCGGCGCTCAACGTCGAGATCGGCGCGCAGATCGCGCCGGTGAACAACGGCTACGGCGTCGCGGTCACGCTCGGCACCCCGACGATCTACCTCGACGTCCTGCCCGACGTTCCGAACCAGACCGAGCTGACGAACGAGGATCTCCAGAAGGCGATCCAGCTATGCTTGACCAGCCAGATCGCGTCGCTCACCGCGCTGCTCGGCTCGATCCCGCTGCCCTCGATGTTCGGCCTCACGCTGCGCAACGTGTCGGTGGCCTCGGACCAGGGCTACGTGATGGTGAAGGCGACGCTGCAGTGAAGCAGAAGTCGGCGAAAAAGCCGGCCAAGAAAGCTACGAAAACCAAACGAAGCCCGCGGCCTGTTGTTCGGGCCGCGGGCTTTGAAGTTCTTGGCGAGGTCACCGCGCCGAGCGGGACGCTGGGCATCTTCGATATCGGATTGGTCGGCTATCTGCCGCGCGAGGCGCTCGAGCCCGCGATCGTGAAGGCGGAGGTGCCGAAGGGTCGAGCGCTCGCGGTGCTCGGCAAGCGCGTCGGCAAGGGCCGGTTCGGCGACTGCTGGG
Source organism: Kofleriaceae bacterium (assembly GCA_035500135.1). Lineage (GTDB taxonomy): Bacteria > Myxococcota_A > Polyangia > Haliangiales > Haliangiaceae > JABFXX01. The sequence goes on along the minus strand of DATJXL010000360.1, from coordinate 78,504 downwards.
ACCACGTCGTCGTCGAGCTCGCGCGCGGCGAGGTCGCCAGCTCGCGCCGGCTCGGCAAGGCCGGCGTCGATTTCGCGCGGCTCGTATGCATGGACCTCGCCGCGCTCGATCACTGGCAGCACGAGGACAGCCTCGACGGCCGCGCCGATTTCGTGTTCTGGGGGCGCGATGCCGGCGAGCTCGCGAAGGCGATGCGCGCCCGGGCGACCCCCGAAGGCTACGGCTGGACCGGGCTGACCGTCGCCGACGCCGAGGCGAAGGCGGTGCAGGCCGCGCAGCTCAAGGCCGAGCATCGCTGGCTGCTCGCGACCGATCTGCGGCCGCACTCGCATCACTTCCACGCGCTCGCCGCGGCGCGCGCGAGCAAGCACGGCGCGGGCACGCTCGAAGTGGGCGGCATCAAGGTATGCTTGTTCTTCACGAGCTGGGGTGACGGCGTGTTTCCGATCTATCTCGATCTCGATGCGAACGACCGGCCGCTGCGCGTGCGCGTGCAGCTCCATACCGCCGATTCGACGGCCGCGATGACCGCCGTGAACTCGTAGTGGCGACCGCGCCGGCGGTCGGAGATGTCGTCGGCCGCTACCGGCTGATCGAGCAGCTCGGCTCGGGCGCGATGGGCGTCGTGTTTCGCGCGCACGATCCGCAGCTCGATCGCGAGGTCGCGATCAAGGTCTTGATCGAGCACACCGAGGAGCGCGCGCTTCGCCTGTTGCGCGAGGCCCAGGCGATGGCGCAGCTCAGCCATCCGAACCTCGTCGTCGTGTTCGACTCCGGTGTCGATCGCGGCCGCGTGTTTCTCGCGATGGAGCTGGTCGCCGGCGCGTCGCTGCGCCAGCTGTTCGACGACGCGACGCGGACGTGGCGCGATCGCCTGCGAGCGGTGATCGCCGCCGGCCGCGGCCTCGCGGCCGCGCACGACGCCGGCATCGTGCACCGCGACTTCAAGCCCGAGAACGTGCTCGTGGATCGTGCGGGGCGGATCAAGGTCGCCGATTTCGGGCTGTCGCGCGCCGATCCCGGGATGCCCGTCGAGCGCGCCGCGATCGCGGTCGATCTCACGGCGACCGGCTCGGTGCTCGGCACGCCCGCGTACATGTCGCCCGAGCAACACGGCGGCAAGCTGGCCGACACGCGCTCGGATCAGTTCGCGTTCGCGGTCACGGCATGGGAAGCGATCTGGCAAGTGCGGCCGTTTCAGGGCGAATACCTCGCGCTCGCCGAGGCGATCGAGCGCGGCGACATCACGGCGCCGCCGCGCGGGCGCGGCGTGCCGGCCGAGCTCGAACGCGCGCTGCGCCGCGGGCTCGCGGTCGATCCGGCGGCGCGGTTTCCGTCGGTGACCGCGCTCGTCGACGCGCTCGAAGCGACGCTGCGTCCGCGGCGCAGCCGCGTGCTCGCGTTCGCGGTCGTCGCCGTGCTCGTCGCCGGAGGCGCCGCGGCCGCGATGTATGCCCGCCACGGCCGCGGATCGGCGCAGCTCGACGCGCTCGACTACACGATGTCACCGATCCGAGACGGTCTCGAGGAGGTGCCGAAGGAGATCGACGACGTCGTGCACGCGCACTCCGAAGAGCTCGCCAGGTGCTATGCGAGCGCGAAGTCGGCGCGCGCGGCCGGCTACGTCAAGCTCAAGTTCGACATCGCGCTCGACGGTCACGTGGTCAGCGTCGCGATCGCGCAAGACGACTTCACGGGCTCGTCGCTCGCGCGCTGTGTCGCGGCGGCGGCGCTCGGCTGGGAATTCCCGCCGGGTACCGCGTCGAGCGTGAACCTGCCGCTGCACTTCGCGAACGACGGCGGCCGCTAGTCGCCGACGAGACCCGCGAACAACGCGGTCGCGAGCCGGTCGTCGCCTTCGGTCGTCGGATGCTGGTAGTCGCGCGCGAGCCAGCCACGCGCGTGCCAGCGCGCGGCGCTGCCCTTGCCACCCATCCACGCGTAGACGTCCCAGAACGCGCAACCGTGCGCCGCCGCCGCGCGCCGCTGCGCTTCGACCATCGCCGGGATCGAGTCGCGCGGCGGCAGCTTGTCGTCGCGCCAGTCGAGCTGGTCGAGCGGCGACACGACGAGGCACGACGCGTCGGGATTCGCGTCGCGCACGGTCTGCAGCAGCTCGCCGAACAGTTGCTCGTGCTCGGCCATGCCGGCGCCCTTGGCATGCAGCCACTCGGCCTCGTTCGTGCCGTACATCACGACGACGAGATCGGGCGCGCGATGCGCGAGCTGGTTGCGCAGATGCTCGTCGAGATCGTTCGTGCGCATCGCCTTCGCGGTCGCGTTGACGACGCCGAGGTTGTCGACGACCGCGCCGGATTTCGCCTCGAGCGTCGCGCCGAACAGGCGCACGTGGCCGTGCGCGCGCAGCTCGAGGTGCTTCGCACCATCGGGGAGCTCGGCCATGAGGAACGCGCTTTGCTTGCGGTCGGCGGCGGTCGCGACCGACGCGACGACCTTGCCGTCGGCGGCGACGTCGAGCTTGCCGCCGTGCGGCTGCGCGAGATAGTGGACCTCGATCGTGTGCACACCGCCGACCGGCGCGAGCCGGATCGTGCCGCCGGCGTCGGTCTCGGCGCTGCCGCCGAGGCCGAGCAAGTGATCGGGCGGGACGACGGTCGAGATGCCGTACGCCGCCCAGCCGTCGGAGACCGCGCGCGCGACGGCGCGATGCTGGCAGTACGGATGCGGCGGCGCGGCGAACACGAAGCCCGGCCCGCCGTCGCCGACGAGCGCTTGCAGGCGCAGCCGCAGCCCGTGGGTCAGGTGATCGTCGGCGGTGAGCGAGTCGCCGAAGTACGAGATGCGCAGCGGATGGCTCGCGACCCCTGCCTTCGTCGCGGCGAGCGCCTCGCGAAACCCGTCGAGCGCGTGGCGCTGGCACGACGCGTCGATGCACGGGTCGTCGAGCTGCGCCGGCTTCGGCGGGTCGTGCGTCGGGCCGGCATCGGCGCGCGCGGCGCCGAACGCGATAGCCACCGGGAGCACGAGCGGAGCGAGACGCACCGCGCTCGATTATCACACTGCTAGCGGGAGCGGTCCTGGATCACGAACTCGACGCGGCGATTCTTCGCCCACGCCTCCTCGGTGTGAGCCTTGTCCAGCGGCCGGGTCTCGCCGTAGCCATGCGAGATCAGGCGGCTCGCGGCGATGCCGTGCGACTCGAGGTACTCGCGCACCGACGCCGCGCGCCGGATCGACAGATCCATGTTGTACGCGTCGTCGCCGCGCTCGTCGGTGTGGCCCTGGACCTCGACGAGCCGGATGTCGGGGTTGTCGATCAGCGCCTGCACGACCGAGTCGAGCACCGGCGTCGCGCTGTCCTTGAGCTTGGCGCTGTCGAACTCGAACTCGATCGAGCGCAGCGGCACGATGTTGGAGTCGGTGACGACCGCGAACTCGCGCTCGGGGCAACCCTGGTTGTACGAAGGGCCGGGCTCGTCGGGGCACTTGTCGTCCTTGTCGGGCACGCCGTCGCCGTCGCGATCGGGTTCGTCGTCGGGCTGCTTCGGCGGCGGCGGTGCGACCGCGACGACGTCGTCGTCGGCGACACGCGCGTGGCGCACCGCGGCCGGCTTGGGCTCGAACACGATGCCGATGAATGCACGCGCGTCGGGGTTGCCGCCTGCCGACACGAGCCCGCGGCCCGCGCCGAGCGACATGTACGAATTCTTGGCGAGATACACCTTCACGCCGCCCATGGCCTCGAGCGGATCGTAGTTCTCGTGAGCGCCGAGCGGCATCGCGCCGAACACTTCGCCGACGAGCTCGATCTTCTCCGGCACGACACCCCACGCGACCGCGGCGCCGTACGGCAGCGAGTCGCCGTACGTGACGGTGCCCATCGGGCCGGTCATGCCCATCGCGGTCACGCTCGCCGTCTGGCTCAGCCGTACGCCGCCGTTGACCGCGAGGCGCACGCGACCGAGATCGAGGTCGGCGACGCCGGTGAACTGCGGCGTCACGCCGGGATTGCCGGCGAACTGCTCGTTCGCGGTCGGCAGCGTGGTCCCGGCGATCACGGCGAGCCCGAACGGGCCGGCGTGCAGCACGCGCAGCTTGAGCTGCCACGCGAGATCGCCGATGCCCTGGCCGTTCACGCCCTGACCGGTGCCATCGACGATCGACATCGGCAGCGACGCGCCGAGCTCGAGATGAAGCCCGCCGACCGGAATGCCGACCGCGCCGACCAGCGTCGCCGACACCAGGTTGTTCACCGAGTACGACTCCATGCCGTTACCGAGCGCGAGCATGTGGTGGCCCCAGTCGAGCGCGCCGAGCCCGAACGAGATGTCTTCGGGCGCGAGTGTCTCCGAGCCGTTGAGCGACAGGAAGCCGTGCGCGTCCATCGCGGGACGGAACTCGTCGAGCTGCAAGTTGCCGGCGGGCTGCGCGCTGGCGATCCGGGCGAGCAGGACCAAGGGCAGGATGACGATGATGCGGGTGGACATGGCGTTCGTAATAGCTGTGAACGCCGACGCCGGAGCGGTTACATCAGTGCTTGGAGCCGCGCTTGGCCGCGAGATCCATCAGCATCTTGCGTGCTTGCTGCCGCGAGAACTCGGGCTGGCCGCCATCCTTCACGAATTCTTCGAGGTCCGCCTTCGCGTGGGCCGCGTCACCGATCGCGAAGTAAGCCTGGCCGCGCTGGAATAAAGCCGGCCTGTTGCCGGCGTCGCCGTCGAGCGCGTGGGTGTACGCCTCGATCGCCTGCGCGAGCTGGTGCTTGCTGTCGTAGACCATGCCGACCTCGTAGAACACGTTCGACGCGACGTGCGGATCGGGGAGGTTCGTCGTGCCTTGCAGCGCGACCTGCAGCGACTGATCGAGGTAGTCCCAGCGGCGATACAGCTCGGCGAGCGCGATGTACGGGTTGACCTCGCGCGGGTTGTCGATGATCGCCGCCGAGAACTCGCTCGCCGCGTCGCGCGCGCGATTCTGGGCGCGCGCGATCCGGCCGAGGTAGAAGTGCGCGCGCCACAGATGTGGCTCCTTCGCGATCGCGTAACGCAGGTGGACGAGCGCGCGATCGAATCCGGGCGCCGGCGCGAGCACGGCGAGCTCGTACTCGGCGACGCCGGCGAACAGTCGGTACATCGGCGCGTCGGGCGCGAGCGCGACGGCATGATCGAGCGCGGCGATCGACTCCGCCGCGTGATTCGTCTTGAGCTCGACCATCCCGAGCCCGTACCACGCGAGGTGATTGCCGGCCCACGCTTCGACCGCGAGCTTGTACGCGGCGCGCGCCTCGTCGAAGTGATTCTGGCCGACCGCCTTGTTCCCGTCGTGCAGGTATTCGAGCGAGTGCGCGCGCGCCGCCGGCGCCGGCGCCGGCGATGCGACCGCACGCGCGAGCGGCGGCAGCGGCGGCAGCCCGGCCGCGGCCGGCGGCGCACCGACCTTCGTCGGCTCGAATGTCGCGCTCGGCGCCGTCCACGACCGCGTCGCGTTGCGCATCGCGGCGTACACCAGCAAGCCGTCGGAGTTGGTCTCGGCGTGCGGCGAGCGCAGGTCGAACGTGCCGACGACCGTGACCTCGTCGCCCTCGCGATACGGCGGGCACACCAGCTTCGCCGGATCCTTCTCGCCCGGCTCGCAGCGATCGGGCGCCGTGCGATCCGCCTTCGCGATCCGGGTCAGCTCGAGCTTGTTGTAGAGGCGTGGCACGTCGACGACCCACAGGCTCTGATCGCGCGGCGTCGTCGCGGTGTCGCCGATGTACAGCTTCGGCCGCTCGCACAGCGTCGGATCGGCGTCGATGCGCGCCTGCGCGGCACGATCGGTCTCGCCCGGCTTGCGAATGTCGGCGATGCAGTCGTACGCGAACGTCACGTAGCCATGCACGGTGACTTGCTGGCCGAGGAAGCGCTTGCCGTCGACGCGCAGCCGCTTCACCGTCAGCACACCCGGCGTCAGCTCGAATGCCGGGATCGCAGGCAGATCGATCTTGACGTCGCTCTTGCGCGCTTCGGGCGGCGGATACTTCAGGTCGTCGTACGGCTGGGCCGAGGCGACGTGCGCTGCGAGCAGGATGATGATGGCGACGAGTCTCATTTCTTGGGCTTCTCCTTGGGGCGCGGGATCCGATAGCCGCCGAGCCACGCGCGCAGATCCGGATCGATCGCGGCGCGGCGCGCGATGCACTCGTCCATGTCTTCGATCGCCAACGCGACCTCGTGCGCACCGCCGGGCAGCGATGCGTAATGCTGGCGGGAATATTCGGCCGCCTCGTCGCGCTGCTTCGGATCGCACGTGCGTGTGACGAGCAGCGCGAGATATGGCGCGTACTCGGTCGGCAGACGGCGCAGCAGCTCGGCCTCGTGATCGCGGACGAAGCGCGCGACCACCCCGCTTGCGGCGGGGCTGGTGTCGGCCAGCATCTCGAACGACTCGCGGATGTCCACGGCCGGATCGATCAAGAGGCCGAGCGTGTGCGTCAGGCGCGCTGGATCGCGCACGGCGGCGAGCGCGCGGAACATGTCGCGACGTCGGCGCGAGTCGGGCTCGGTCTTGACGTCGGCGAGCACGCGATCGAACAGCGCCGCATCGGCATCGATCGCGACCGCGAGCACGTCGCCGCGCAGCGCAGCCGGTAACTCGCGCCACTTCGCGGCGAGGTCGATCGCCTGCTTCACGAGCTCGGGATCGCGGCCGGACCACGCGGCGGCGTGAAAGATCGTCGTGCGCGCCTGCTCGGCGTCGAGATCGTCGCTCGGCCTTGCCGCGATGCCGAGCTTGGTCGCGCCCGGCGAGAACGTCGCGCGCATGACCGCCTCGAATTTCGCGCGCAGCTCGTCGGGCACGAAGCGATCGAGCGACTCCGGCAGCTCCACCGCCGCGGCGACCGCGAAGCGATCGCCGCCGGCGAGCAGCTTCGGGATGAACGACAGCGCGAGCTGCAGCGGGACGCGCACGGCACGCGCTTCGTCGGCGAGCTCGAAGAACAGCGCGCGCCGCTCGGCCGGTGCGAGCAGCGGCCAGGCCTCGTCGCGCAGCGCGACGGCCTGATCCGCGGTCAGCGCGGTGCGGTAGTAACCACGCGCCTCGACGTTCGGCAGCACCCAGCGCGGGCACGACTTCGTTGCGAGCGCGATCGTGCCGGTCGCCTGCGCGAGCAGCGTACACGCCTCGGCGCGCTTGCCCGCGCGCTCGTACGCGATGCACACCGGCACGAGCCACGGCGAACCGGGAGGCGGAGCCGTCAGTCCCGGAGGCACGTAGCGGCTCTGCGCGAGCTCGACGCGCGGCGGCCCGTCGGTGCACGCGACGCGCGCGACGAGCTCGGGCTCGCCGGCCTGGTCGAGGAACGACGAGAACGCCGGGCCGACGTCTTGGCCGGCAGCCTGGCTGATCGCGGCCTCGAAATCGGCCGCGGTCGCGTTGCCGTAGGCGTGCGCGGCGAGATACGCGCGTACGCCGCGCTGGAACACGTCGTCGCCGACGTGGTGCTCGAACATCGCGAGCACGCTCGCCGCCTTCTCGTAGGTGATGCCGTCGAACACGTTGAAGATGTCGTCGGTCTTCTCGATGGGCTGGCGGATGCGCCTCGCGCTGACGAGGCCGTCGGCCTCGAGCGCGCGTTCGCGCTGGTCCTCGCGCCGGAGCTCGCCGTGCCACGCCGGCTCGAGCTTCGCCGTGATCTTGGGCTCGATCCAGGTCGCGAAGCCTTCGTTGAGCCAGATGTCGTCCCACCACGCCATCGTCACCAGGTCGCCGAACCATTGATGCGCCAGCTCGTGCGCGAGCAGCGACGCGAGGATCGCGCGTTCGGACCACGATGCGTGCTTCGGATCGAGCAGCGCACGCAGCGACGTGACCGTGACCAGGCCGGCGTTCTCCATCGCGCCGAACCCCGCGGTGACCGGGATCGTCAGGATGTCGAGCTTGTCGTACGGATACGGGATGCCGAACCAGTCCTCGAGCAGCTCGAGGATGCGCGGCGTGATCTTCGCGGCGTAGGCGGCGTCGCCGCTGCGGCCTTTCATCGTGACGATGCGCACCGGCGTGCCGGACTTCGTCTTGCCGGCGTCGACGTAGTCGAACGGGCCGACGCCGAACGCGACGAGGTAGCTGGGTATCGGTTTGGTGGGAGCGAACTGAGCGCGCTTGTGCCCGAGCTCGGCGGGAGTCTCGCTGACGATCGGCGTATTGCTCACAGCCGTCGCCCATTCGGGGATGTCGAGCGTGAGCTGCCACGGCACCTTCGTATCGGGCTCGTCGATGCACGGGAACGTGCGCCGCGCGTAGATCGATTCGTGCTGCGTGTACACGTACCGCGAGCCAGCGAACGTCTCTTCGAACACGCCGTCGGTGCTGATGCGATCGACCTTGCCTTTGTACGTGATCACCAGCTCCAGCGGCCCGGGCTCGAGCGGTACGCCTGCGCGTAGCTCGAGTAGGTCCTCGCGACGAGGCGTGACCTCGAACGTCGCAGTGGCGCTCACGGCCGTCTTGACGTCGAGACCGACTCCGTGGAGCCAGATGATCTGCGTGCGTTCCTTGATCTCGCCGGTGATCGTGATCGAGCCATCGAACGCCGGTTGCCCCGGATCGATCTTCAGCGTCGCTTCGTATTTGGTCGGCACGAACGTCTTGGGCAGGCGCAGCTTCGGCGGCGTGTCATCGACGACGGCCGGCGCATCGGGCGGCGGCCGCGCGGCATCCGGCACGACCGGCGGCGCGACCACGACCGGCGGTGGCGCCACGTGCGGTGCAGGTGCAGGGCACGCGAGCCCGGCGAGCGCGAGCGCGACGACGATCCTGGTCATCGCCGCGAAGCGTACCGCGTCACGCGAGCTGCGCGCCGCAGCAATGCTTCCACTTGCGCATCGAGCCACACACGCACAGATCGTTGCGGCCGGGCTTCTGCGGCTTCACGCGCGCCATCTCGCGCGCCGGCGGAAACGCGAGCGGCCGGCTCGCGCGCCCGATCGCCTCGGCGGCCTCGAACCTCGCGGCGATCTCGTCGAGCTTGTCGGGCGTGAACCAGTCGCGCGCCTCGTCCTCGAGCTTGCGTGCGAGCGCGAGGTAGCGGCGGGCGTGCAGCTGATGATCGAAGTGCGGCACGCGGCGATAGCCTTCCGGCGGATCGACCACCGCGTTGCCGCCGGGAAAGCCGTACGTGCCGACCTCGCGCGCCGGCAGGAGCGTCCATTCGATGTGGAACAGGCGATACGCGACCGGCGCGAGCCCGACCCACGCGCGTGCCTCGTACTGGTTGAACGTGTGCAGGTACGTCGCCTCGTCGGCGATCGGCACCGATTCGGGCACGTTGTACGGCAGCCCGACCGGCACGCCGTAGTTCGGCAGCGTCGGGTCGCCGCACACCGCGTGCACGAGCTCGTGCACGCAGAACCCGAGCAGCCGGCTGTGAATGCACGCGGTGTCGCGCACCGCGACCCACTTGACCTGCCCGAGCTGCTGCTGGATGCGCCACATCGTCGGCGCCGCGAGGTCCCAGATCACGGTCTGACCCCAGCCGCGCATCGCGTCGTCGAACCGATACAGCGCCTCGATGCCCGCGGCGCGCTCGTCGAGCGACAGCCGCTCGTGGCAGTTACACGCGCACGGGAAGGGCGTCTTCACCGCGTCGACGACGGTCGCCGGCATGGATCTAATGTATCCGCCGGCAGCCGCAGTAGCCACGATCGCCCAACTGCGCGACCCTCCAGGGGCCGATCGTGGCACGCCGGGTGCTGTTTCCAGCGGCGTGCGCGGTGCCTACGAACCCCAGTCCTTGACGAGCTGCATCGTGGCGGCCCTCGTCGGCCTGGCGGCCGTGACCGCCGCCGCGGTGCTGTGCGGGTGCGCAGAATCCGCGGCGCCCGGCTCGAACCCGAATGCGAACATGTTTCGCGACTTCATCGACGGCAAGTTCGACGGCGATGGCCACCCGGTCAACGCGAGCGTCGTGCCGGCGAGCGCGCTGTGCCCGGGCCGGGCTGCTGGCGATCCGTGCCACGGCGCGTTGCCCGGCAGCGCGCAACAAGGCGAGCTGGTCGCGAACGCACGCATCCGCGTCGACGCGCACGCCGCGAGCGGCGACATCGCGACGCTGACGGTCCTCGATGCGAGCAACGCCACGGTCGCGACCGCGACGCTCTCGGTCGCCGGCCTGCGCTCGAACGACTGGATCGATTTTCCGGTGACATGGGAATCGAGCGGCGCGCCGGTCACGGTGTCGCTCGTGCCGGCGAGCGGCGCGCAGGTCGAGCTCGATTACGTCGAGGTGTTCCTGCAGCGGTTCGGTCTGGTCGCGTCGCCCGGCTCGGGCGTGCTCGCCGACACCGACGAGCTCGAGCTCGAGCTGCCGCTCGATCGCCCGCTCGATCGCCTCACGCTCGACGGCACCGATCTCACCGCCCAGCTGCAGATGCTGCTCGATGCCGGCACCGCGACGCGCACCACGACCGATTTTCGCGCGGTCGTCGACGTCGCGGTCGGCGATCTCGCAGGTGCACGCGCCGATGTCTCGCAGCTCGAGCTCGGCGCGCAGGATCTCGCGGCCCGCGTCGAGCTCCGCCGCAGCGCGCCGGCGTGCGCGTACGAAGGCGACGCGAGCGGCGCGAAGGTGCTCGTCACCGGCTTCCAGCCGTTCCCGGCCGATGCCGATCACGACAACGTCTCGGGCGTCGCGGTCACCGCGCTCGATCCGACCACGCTGCGCGGCGCGCAGGTGATGCGGCTCGTCGTGCCGGTCGAGTACGACCGCACGCCTTCCGAGATCGTCGACGCGATCGCGCGCTGCCAGCCCGACATCGTGATCAGCTTCGGCCAGGGCGGCGACGCGATCGCGCTCGAGGAGACCGCCTACAACCTGCAAGACACCGGCGAGGTCGACGGCGGCGTGCCCGACAACCGCGGCATCATCCGCGCCGCGCAGCCGATCGATCCGTCTGCACCGGCGACGCGCGCGACGCTCTTGCCGCTCGACGCGATCAACTCCGCACTCGTCGCGCTCGGCGAGGCGCCGCAGCACAGCACCGATCCCGGCCGCTACGTCTGCAACAACGTCATGTTCGACGACCTCGGCGCGATGGCCAGCCACGGCCGCGCCGGCTTCATCCACCTGCCCTACACGACCGAGTTCGACGACGCGGCGCGCGCCCGCTTCGGAAAGATCGTCGCGGCCGCGATCCAGGCGACGGTCGATCAGAAGTAGTAGCTCGCGCCGATCGTGAGCTGGCCGCCCGACAGCTGATCCGCGGCCGTGCTCGACGGGCTGGGCGGCGGCGGTACCGGCATGCCGGTCGTCGGATCGACCGGCGTCGACATGCTCGCCGCGGCCGGCTCGGCCTGCTGCGCCTTGGTCTGGCCGATGCCCATGCCGCGGAGCTCGGCCTGCAGCGCGAAGTTGTGGAAGCGGCGCTCGATGCCGATGCCGAGCGCGCCGACCGGGCGCTGCGAATTCTGGAAGTCCTGGTCACTCGCGTCGTGCTGCGCGATCTGGAGGTCGCCGATACCGCCCATCAGCCACCAGTTCCAGTGATGACCGGGCATGAACCGGTAACGCAGCGACAGCAACGCGGTCTTCGTCTGCAGGTCACCCTGCGAGCCGTCCGACATCTGCTGGCGGCCGCCGCCGACCGCGCCTTCGATCTCGAGGTGCGGCGTGAGCCGGAAGCGCAGCGCGAGCTCGCCGACGCCGAACTGCGTCTGGTCGGCGCTCGACGTCGAATCCTTCGGCTGCACCGTCATCGAGCCGACCGAGAACCCGACCGCCCACCGATTCGCCATCACGTTGATCGGCGCGACGACCGCGCCGCACGCCACGAACTGCGGCGGCGTCGCCGGCGCCATCGGCTGGGCGCCCGGACCGGCGCCGTAGTAGCCGTCGCTGTCGCCCGGCGCCTGCGCGCGAGCGGTGGCGGAAATCGAGACGACGAGGGCGGCGATCGCGAGGACACGCACCATGAGCCCCATTGTTCCACGGACCGTGCCACGACAACCACGCGAAATCGCGGTCGCGAGTTCCGACACCGGGAGCGCGATCGTTGGCGCTTCCTACACTAAGATGTGGGCGTGGCCGGTCGAACCTTTGCCATCGGCGACATCCACGGCGATCTCGACGCCTTGCAGCTCCTGTTCGGACGCCTGCCCGCACTCACCTCCGACGACACCGTCGTCTTCCTCGGCGATTACGTCGACCGCGGGCCGAACTCGGCCGGCGTCGTCGCGTGGGTGCGCGAGCTCGCGACCAAGACCCCTGCGAAGACGATCACGCTGCGCGGCAATCACGAGGACGCGTGGATCCAGGTCGTCGACGAAGGCTGGCCCGAGTTCGTGTTCCCGCGCGGCAACGGTTGCCTCGAGTGCTACCGCTCGTTCAAGGGCGAGCCGCCTCCGGACGACGATCAGATGCCGACGACCGAGGAGCTCGACGCGATGTGCACCGGCGAGTTCCTGCCGAAGGACGTCGTGTCGTGGTTTCGCGAGCTGCCGTTCTTCTACGAGGACGAGCACGCGATCTACGTGCACGCCGGCATCAAGCGGGTCGGCGATGGCTTTCCGCATCCGCGCGACGTCGATCCGCCGCGCGCGCTGCTGTGGCTGCGCGATCGCGACTTCTTCGAGAACTACCGCGGCAAGCTCGTCGTGTTCGGCCACACGACGACGCGCACGCTGCCGAACGAGCTGTCGACGCACACGCCCGACGATCCGACGGACATGTGGGCCGGCCCGGCGTGCATCGGCCTCGACACCGCGTGCGGAAAAGGCGGCTTTCTGACCGCGTTCGAGCTACCCGGCGAGCACGTCTACGAATCGCGTGGCTAGCGTTCGCACGAGAGCAACCGGCGGCGGCACGCAGCGCGGAGGATTCCGCGTCGCGCGCGCGCTCGCGTCGCCGATCGGCGTCGTGATCACGCTGCCGCTGCTGGTCGCGGCGGTCGGCATCGGCATCCTGCTCGTCGGCCGCGACGCGACGCGCGGCGCCGCGGACGCGATGGCGCGCCACCAGCTCGCCGAGCAGGCCGCGAGCGTGCGCGCCGACGTCGCGTTCGCGCTCGATCAGGCCGAGCCGTTGCTCGTGCGGCTCGCGGCGCTCGCCGATCGCGCGCGGCCGGTCGAGGACGTGCTGCCGCGGCTACACGATCTGCTCGTCGGCCGCGCCGGCGTCGCGTTCGTCAGCATCAGCTTCGCCGACGGCACGTTTCGCGGCGCCGCGCTCGCGGACGGTGGCAAGCTCGAGCTCCAGGAGAGCGCGCCGGGCTCGCGCACGCGCTACGTGGTCGACCACGGCGCGCTGAACATCGTCGCGCGCGAAGCCGCCGACTACGATCCGCGCACGCGCGGCTTCTACACGCTCGCGGCGCGCTCCGGCAAGCGCGTGTGGACGGAGCCGTACACGTTCTTCCGCACGCACGAGACCGGCATCACGTGCGCCGAGCCGGTGTTCGATGCGAGCCACCAGCTCGTCGCGGTGCTGACCGTGGACTTCCACGTGCGCGCGCTGTCGAGCTACGTCGCGCGGCCCGCGCTCGACGAGGCGCGCTCGATCGTGTTCGCGAAGGACGGCATCGTGCTCGCCGCGCCGACCGCGCCCGAGCTCGGCGAGGATCGGCTGCTGCGCGCCGGCGATCTCCACGATCCCGCGCTCGAGGCACTGCTCGCCCAGCCCGCCGCTGACTCGCTGTGGTTCGCCGAGCTCGCGACGCGCGACGGCGAGTACCTCGCCTCGGTGGCGCCGATCGGCGGCGCGCGTGCCGGCGTCGCGGTGCCGCTCGACTGGTACGTCGCGACCGTCGTTCCGGCGCGCACGCTGCTCGGCCCGACGCACCGGCTCGAACGCTCGGCGATCGTCGCCAGCGGCGGCGCGCTCGCGATCGCGATCGCGCTCGCGCTCGTGCTCGCGTGGAACCTCGTGCGCATGCGCAAGCAGGTCGCGACCTCGCGCGAAGAGGCGCGCACGGCGCAGCGGCGTGCGCGCGAGCTCGGCAGCTACCGGCTCGTCGGCAAGCTCGGGACCGGCGGCATGGGCGAGGTGTGGCGAGCCGAGCACCGGCTGCTCGCGCGATCGGTCGCGATCAAGCTGATCCGGCCCGAGGTCATGGACGATCCGGAAGCGGTCGAGGAGGTGCGCGAGCGCTTTCGCCGCGAAGCGCAGACGCTCGCGTCCATGAAGTCGCGCCACACGATCGCGCTGTTCGATTACGGCGTGGCCGAAGACGGCGTGTTCTTCTACGTGATGGAGCTGCTCGACGGGCTCGACCTCGAGTCGCTCGTGCTGCGCTACGGGCCGCAGCCGGCCGCGCGCGTGATCGGCATGCTCGTGCAGGCGTGCGCGTCGCTCGCCGAGGCGCACGATGCCGGCCTGCTCCACCGCGACATCAAGCCCCCGAACCTCGTCTTGTGCCGCGCCGCCGACGAGGTCGATGTCGTGAAGCTGCTCGATTTCGGGATCGTGCAGACCGCGAACGTGCCGGAGCGGCCGAGCGCGAGCCAGCTCGGCGAGCTTCCCGATACGCCGCGCTTGACGCGCCTGGGCGCGACGCTCGGCACGCCCGGCTTCATGGCGCCCGAGCAGATCCTCGGCATGCAGCTCGACGGCCGCGCCGATCTGTACGCGCTCGGCTGCGTCGCGTGGTGGCTGCTCACCGGCAAGGAGGTGTTCGCGCGCGATGCCGGCGAGGCCCGGCTGTCGCGCGCGCACATCTACGACGAGCTGCCTTCGCTGCGAGCCGCCGCGCCGGGCTGGATTCCCGACGAGCTCGAGGCCGCGATCGCGTCGTGCCTCGCGAAGGATCTCGACGATCGACCCGCCGATGCACGCGCGCTCGCGGCTCGGCTGCGCGCGATCGCGATCCCGCCCGAGCACGAATGGAGCGAGCGCCGCGCGGTCTCGTGGTGGCGCGACTACAAACCGCCCGCGCCGGTGCCGGATCTGCCGTCGGCCGAGGTCCAGGTCATCGTGCCGCGCAGCGCGTGATGCAGGCAACGCGAGCCGGCGTTCGGCGGTCGCAGTCACGTGCGCGTGATCCCGATCGCGGTGCTGGCAGCGTGCAGCGCGCCGCCGGTGATCTCGGCGCCGCCGGCCGAGCCGCGCACGCCCGAGCTCGGCGCACCCGAGCCCGCGCCGATCGCCGTGCCGCTGCAGGGCTGTTCGTGGTCGTTCAAAGGCGAGCTCGCGATCGGCGACCGACCTTACTTGCTCGAGATCGACACCGGCTCGGGCGTGCTCGCGCTCGCCGGCGAAGCGTGCGGGGACGCGTGCCCGGACTCGCGGCGAGACCATCGCTATGTGCCCGGGCCAGGTGCGATCGACGAGCACGAGCCGGCGAGCGCGCGTTACGGCGGCGGCTATTCGGGTTGGTCCGGTCAACGGTTCCAGGACGACGTCTCGGTCGGCGGTGCGTCGACGCGACTCTCGCTGTTCGCGATCAGCGATGCCCGGCGGTTCTTCGGCATGCCATGCGGCACTGCCGACGGCATTCTCGGGCTCGACGGCAGCCTGACCGATGATTCGCCGTTCCAGCTCGTCGATCGGCTCGCGGATCGAGGCTTGCCGCGCGTGTTCGCGCTGCACGAGTGCGTGTCGCGCGGCACGCTGTGGATCGGCGGCTACGATCGCGAGTCGGTCACGGCCGACCCGATCTACGTCGCGATGGGGGCGTACGGCAACACGCTCGACGTCACAGGATTCGACGTCGGCGACGCGCATCTCGACCTTCCGCCGACCGCCGCGCTCGTCGACAGCGGCGGCCCGAGCATTCTCGTCCCGGCGCCGATGTTCGATCGGCTCGCGCATGCGATCGCCGCCGACGCGACGTTCGCGACCTACTTCGGCAATGCGTCGTGGTTCACCGGGACGCGAGTCGCGAAGCCCGCACTCTCCAAGGCCGAGCTCGACGCGCAGTTGCCGCGGCTCGTCGTGCACGCCGGCGCGGTGACGATCGACATGGCCGCGACCGACTCGTATCTCGGGATCTTTCGCCACGGCGACGAGACCTCGTACGTGTCGGCGTTGCACTCGTCGGGCAATGCCAGCTTCGTCGATCTCGGCAACAGCGTGATCCGATCGCGCGTCGTGATCTTCGATCGCGGCACGGCTCGCATGGGTTTCGCGCCGGCATTGCCGTGCCGGTGATCACTTCGGCGACGGCAGATACGCGCGCGGCAATGCGACGCCGCGCAGGAACTGGCGGCGCCGGCGGCGATCGTTCAGGCGATGCAACGCGATGATCGTGCCGAAGCCGGAGAACGCGGCGACCGCGCCGACGTACCACTCGGCGCCGAGCAGCGGCAGCCCCAAGCCGAGCCCCGCGAGCACGACGCCGCCGCCCATCACGACCCAGATGATGTCGGCGGCGTGACGGCGCACCCACGTGTCGTAGGCGTTCTCGCACGCGCGGCACCACCCGGTCTTGACCAGGTCGAGGTCGGTCGCGCAACGCGGGCACGCCATGGTCCGAAATGTAGCAGTTGCGTCACGACGAAGCAGCGTGCGCCGGTCACGCCGCGTAGTTGCGCGGGCACGTGCGCTGCAACCACGGCGGGCATGCAGAACCCGCCCAAGCCCGTGACGACCACCGCGACCGCGATCGAGCGCTATCAAGAAGGCTGGCGCAGCGGCAAGCCCGTCGAGGATCCCGAGAAGCTCAAGTCGTGGGGCTTCGTCGGCGCCAAGCCGAGCGAATACCTGGTGTGCACGCGCGGAGGCGTCGTCGATCGCAAGCGCTCGGGCCAAGGCCGCCGGATCTTCAAGTGGCCCTGGCACGCCGTCGCGATCGTGCCGACGACGCTGCAGCGGCTCGAGTTCACCGCCGATCAGATCACGCGCGAGCGCGTCGGCGTGCAGGTCAGCGGTATCGCGGTGTTCCGCATCGCGGACCCGTTGCTCGCGTTTCGCGTGCTGAACTTCACGTTCCCCGAGGCGGCGTCGGAGAAGCTCGCCGAGACCCTGCGCGAGATGTTCGTCGGCGCGGCGCGCCGGTTGATCGCGAACCTGTCGCTCGACGAGTGCCTGACCCGGCGCAAGGAGACGATCGCCGGCTACCTGCTCGACGAGATCGCGCCGGTGATCGGCGGTGAAGGCTCGCCCGACGACACGACGACGAAAGGCTGGGGCGTCGTGATCGACACGATCGAGATCCAGCAGGTGAAGATCCAGAGCGCGCAGGTGTTCGCGCACCTGCAGGCGCCGTATCGCGCGGAGATCCAGACGCGCGCGCAGCTCGCCGAGCTGCAGCGGTCGCGCGAGGTGACCGAGCAGCAGATCCGGATCGCCGAGGAGCAGCGGCGCGCGAAGGCGGCCGCCGAGATCGCGGCGCTGCAGGCCGAACGCGCGCGCGCCGAGGCCGCGCAGCTGACCGCGGTGATGGAGGTCGCGCACGACCGCGCGCTCAAGGAGCAGCGCCAGGCGATCGAGCTCGAGCTCGCGCACAAGCAAGCCGACGCCGCGCTCGAGCTCCGCCGCCGCGAGTCGGAGGCGCGCGACGCCGAGAGCGTGCAGGAGGCGACGCACCAGCGCCGCATGGCCGAGATCGAGCAGCTGATGGCGCAGACGCGCACGGCGCGGGAGCTGGTCACGCACGGTCTGCCCAAGATCGCCGAGGCGCTGCAGCACAGCTTCGGGACGGTCCACTACACGCAGATCGGTGGCGACGGGAGCGCGGGCCCGCTGAACGCGGTGCCGACGGCGCTCGCGCAGTTGCTCGCGCTCGCGCGCAGTTTCGGCGTCGAGCTGCCGCACCGCGGCGAGTGACGGCACGCAGCTTGCGACGCGCTGCGGAGTGCGCCGTGTCGTCTGCTGCGTGGTGTTCGCTGCATGCAACGCGAGTCGCTCGCCGGCTCGGCTCGATGGTGGCGCTCCGCCCGATGCCGATCCGGGGCGCGACGCCGCGGCGTTCGCGCTCGTCGGCGCGACCGCGGCGACGTGGCTGCACGAGCCAGTTCGCCTCGTGTTCGACGCGCCGCTCGATCCGAGCTCGCTCGCGACGCTCGGATCCACCGTCACCCTCCGCGGCGCCACGCTCGACTCGTCGCTCGTGCTCGACGGCGATCGCGCGCTCGCGGTCGTCGTCGATCCGGCCGCACGCGGGCTCGGCGAGCTCGACGTGCGGGTGTCCGGCCTCGCGCGCGGCACCGACGGCACCGTGGTGTCCGTCGCGACGGACTCGCCCACGCTGCTCGAGCCGTGGAGCTCGCTGCCGGTCGACTACGGCACGGCGACCGCGTCGCCCGCACTCGTCGTGACCGCGCTCGGCGGCGTGATCGCGGCGTGGAGCGTCGGCATGCCCGGCGCGCGGCGTGTGGTGGTGGCGCTGCTCGATCGGGGCGAATGGCAGCCGCTCGGTGCGCAGCTCGGCGCGAACGACGCGATCTCGGCGAGCCTCGCGCTCGACGGCACCGGCGCGCCGGTCGCGGCCTGGATCGACGCCGGCACCGCCCACGTCGCGCGCTGGGACGGCACGACGTGGAGCGAGTACGCGTCGCCGGGGCTCGGCACCGCGGTCGCGGTCGCGTCGCCGTTCGGCGGCGGCGCGCCGATCGTCGCGGTCTTCTCCGATCAAGTCAGCGCGTTCGCGCTCGCGAGCGGAGCATGGCAGCCGCTCGGCGCACCGATCGCGCTCGGAGGCGTGCTCGGCGAGCCCCAGCTCGCGGTCGCGTCACCGTCACTCGCCGCGATCGAATGGATCGACACGAGCAACGTGCTGCGCGTGCAGCGCTGGACCGGCGCCGCGTGGTCGGCGCTGCCGGCGCGCGCGCTCGGCGCGCCGCCGACCGGTTTCGATCGCGCGAGCATCGCGGCGCGCGGCGACACGATCGCGATCGCGTGGGACCAATGGGCCGGCTCGTTCACCGTGCTCGCCGCCGAAGTCTCGGGCACGGCGACGGCGTGGACGCCGCTCGGCCACGCGCTCGACATCGCGGTCGACGGCGATGCGAGCGCGCCCGCGATCGCGCTCGACTCGTCGCTCGCGCCGATCGTCGCGTGGACCGAGCTGGTCGCGACCGCGCAGCGCGGCGCGATCGCGCGCTGGAGCGGCAACGCGTGGACGATCGTCGGCGGTCCGACGTGGCTGCCCGACGCGACCGATCCGCCGACGCGCGCCGCGCTCGCGCTGCACGCCGGCGACGCGCCCGTGGTCGGCGCGAGCTCGGCCGGTACGGTCGTCGTCGCGCGCTTCGACGGGCCCGCGATCGCCGGCCCCGGCATCGCGTCCCGCGTGTCGCTCGCCGGCTGCACGTTCTCCGCGAGCTCGCCGCCGGCGCGGCTGTCGCAGACCGGTTGCTTCGCGACCGCGGCGCCCGGCATCGCGACGCCGAACGCCGGGCTCGTGCCGTACGACGTGGTCGTCGAATTATGGACCGACGGCGCGAAGAAGCGGCGCTGGCTCGGTCTGCCCGACGGCGCCGCGCTGACCGCGACCGCGACCGGCTCGCTCGTGCCGCCCGCCGGATCGTTCGTGGTCAAAGAGTTCGCGATCGAGACGACGCCGGGCGATCCGGCGACGCGGCGCGCGGTCGAGACGCGGTTTCTCGTCGACGACGCGGAGCTCGGCTGGCAAGGCTTCAGCTATCGCTGGCTGCCCGACGGCAGCGACGCGACCCTGCAACCGGATGCCGAGCAAACCTACGCGTGGCCGCTCGACGACGGCACGACCCACGTCCACTTCTACCCGAGCCGCAGCGACTGCATCGAATGCCACCAGAGCACGTACGGCCCGCTGCTCGGCGTGCGCGCGCCCGAGCTCGCGCGCTGGGTCGACTACGGCGGCACGATCGCGGACCAGCTCGGGACGCTCGCGAACATCGGCGTCGTGCCTCCCGCGACGTCGGCCGCACCATTCGCATCGCCCGACGATCCGTCGCAGACCGTCGAGCTGCGCGTGCGCGGCTACATGGCGGCGAACTGCGCGCACTGCCACAACCCGAGCGACGTCGCCGTCCACGATCTGCGCTACACGACGCCGCTCGCGCAGACCAACCTGTGCCCCGACATCACGCCGGGCGATCCGGGCGCGTCCCGCGTCTACGAGCTCGTCTCCGAGCGGCCCGGCATGCCGCCGCTCGGCACGCTCGAGCCCGATCCGCTCGCGGTCTCGCTGCTCGGCGAGTGGATCGCGCAGATGACGTCGTGCCCGTGACGATCGCTAGCGGCGGCGCCGGCGTCCGCCCAGCACGAGGAAGCCGACGATCACGACACCGCCGAGCACGCCGGCCGCACCGCCGCGTGCGGCCTGACAACCGCAACCCTGCGGTTGGCGCACGCCGAGCGGCAGCGTCTGGCCCACGCTCGACAACACGCCGATCTGCGGCACGCTCGTCTTGAGCAGCGACGCGAGCTGCACGTTGCCGCGCGGTACGAACGCGGTGTTCTGCGCGGTTTGCGTCTGCGTCGCGATCTGGTTGCCCGGCGGACCACCCCAGCGCCCCCGCTGCGGGCTCGCGCACGCGATCTCGCCGGTCCACGGGTGCAGGATGACGTAGCGGCCCTGGAAGTTGTTCGACGAATCGCGGTCGACCGTCGTCGGCAAGACGCCGTGCTCGTCGGGAATGCCGCGGCCGCCGACGATCGCGTCGACCGCGCGGAACACGAGGTCGTTGCCGAGATCCTTGCCGTACCGCGCGTGCAGGCGCGTGAGCGTGAAGTTGTACTCGTTGACGTCCTTGTACGTGCTCGCGATGATGTCGGAGCCGAGCGTCGCGAGATCGTTGCCGTCGAGCGTCGGGCCCGGGCACGGATCGCAGCTGCCCGCGCTCCACGCGTACTCGGTGACGACCGCGTGCGGCACCGCATCGATCACGTGATCGAACAGCGCCGCGTAGAACTCGCCGAACCGCGTGCGCACGTCGTCGGTCACGATCAGGTTCGTCGGGATCGTGACGTTCGGATAGTTCGCGACCTCGTAGCGCACCTCGTTCGGCGCGAGGATGTTGACGATCAGATCCTGCGTGCCCGACGAGTTCGCGAGCCCGAGCCGGATCGGCAGCGTGAACTCGGGGCTGTCGTAGTAGAAGCGCAGCGGCGACAAGGTCGCCATGCCGTTCTCGAACTTCACCTTCTTCGGATCGACCTTCGCGACGAACCACTTCGTGCCCTGCTCGACGTACGGGCGCAGCAGCGGCTCGGCGTTCGCCGGAATCGTGTACTTGTGATCGCGCAGCCACGCGTCGAGGCCGGTCGATTGCTCGGCCGACAGCACCTCGATGTCGTACTCGCCGACCGAGAACTTGGCCTCGACCTTGACGTGGTAGTCCTTGCGCGGAGCCACGTTGTCGGCTTCAGCTCCCGCTGCGCTGTCGTCCATCGCTTCGGGCATCGGCGCGTACTCGACCGGCGGCGCGACGTAGCACGGGTCCTGCTCCCAGTACTCGACGAGCCGCGGCGCGCCGAGCGTGTCGACCTTGTCGAAGATCGCGCGATCGAGCGTCTTGACCTGCGATTCCTTGACGACGACGGGCACCGGCACGACGAGCGCGAACTTGTCGGGCGGACCCTGGTAGTTGTTCTGCATCGACAGCACCGTCGTCGTGCCGTGACGCATGAGCACGACCTCGGTCGCGTTGTTGAACATCTGCGCGCCGGCGCCGCCGACATAGAAGCCGCAGAACGCGTCCGCGCGCGCGGACAGGACGCACAGCGATGCACCGAGCGCGAAGGCAAAAGCTCGCATCCCCACCCAGACGCGCGAGCCGCGCAAAGGATCTACGGGGTCGCGGTGTCGCCGCCGACCACGTCGAGCGGCGCGTAGATGTACAGCGTGTCGGTCGGGAAGAATTGCAGCTCGCGCGCGCCGCCCGGGATGTAGAGCCGCGACGCGATCACCGCGCCTTGCGTGCCCGCGGTCGGAACCGGCATCGCCGTGTTCTCGCTCCACTTGTCGCCGAGCGGATCGTACGTCTCGGTGTACGTGAGCGCGGACGTCGCGGCCTCGCCCGCCGCGCACACGAGCTGGCCCTGGATCACGCCGTACATGCAGCCGCCGCGCGCATCCGGCATCGCGGCCAAGCCGGTCGACCACTCGGTCGCGCCCGGCGGGAGCTGCCAGACGTCGCCGGCGAACGAGTCGGCGAACAAGCCGGAGAGCCCGCCGGCGAGCACGAGCGTGCCGTCGGGCGTGATCATGCCGGCGGGATGCGAGCGCGGCGCGGGCAGATCCGGCAGCTGCCCCCACGAGTCGGTGGTGAGGTCGTAATAGATGACGGACTGCAGCGCGTTCGCGGTGCTCGCGCCGCCCATCAAGTAGATGCGATTGGGCGACACCGCGATCGCGGCCGAGCCGCGCTCCATGCCGACCGGCATCGACGCGATCGGCGTCCACTGCATCGGCGACGCCGTGGTCTCGAGCACGAACGACTCGCCGTGCGCGACGTACATCGAGCCCGCGAGCCCGCCGAGCAGGTACAGCGTCGTGCCGATGCCGACGAGCTGGATGTGCGTCCACGCGACCGGCGCGTCGGGCAGCGTGCTCCACGTCTGCGCGGTCGGATCGAACACGTCGACCCGCTGCGTGATGTCGAGCCCTTGTTGGACGTCGGTGTCGAAGCCGCCGAGCACGACGAGCTGCTGGCCGAGCGCGGTCACGCCGGGCTCGAGACGCGGATCCGGAACTTGCGATGGCGACAGCGACCACGGCGTGCTCGGCGCGTCGATCGTGTTCGCGTGGCCGCCGCATGCCGCGGCGAGCGCGCACGACCAGGCGACCGACGACCAACGCGAAACGGCCATGGCCCAAGGATAGACCGACGCGCGGGGTCGTGCGTTTCGACCGGCGTGCGTGTGGCGACGTTCGTGACGATCGCAGCGGTCGCGGCGGCCGGACCCGCACGCGCAGACGATGGCGACGACGGATACGCGCCGTGGCGCAGCCCCGAGCTCGGCCTCGGCGTCGTCGCACAGCCGATCCAGTGGCGCGGCATCGGCACGCAGGATTGCGCGTTCGGGCCCGGCATCGAGCTCGCGTTCGGGGGCGCGCGCTGGCAGATCGTCGCCGAGGCCGCGCTCGCCTATACCCACGGCGAGACCGGCATGCTCGCGCATCCCGGCGGCTGGGTCTCGCGCGCCGGCGGTGCGCTGCGCTGGCTCGCGCGCCAGTACCGGCCCGCCGACAGCTTCGCGGCCGACTTCTACCTCGTGACCGGCGTGGCCGACGAGCGATCGTGGTGGGCCGACGGCACGCGGCTCGCGCTGCCCGACGCGACGGTCGGCTTCGGCCTGACCGGCCGCGCGCTCGGCTCGCATCGCATCGGCCTGCGCGTCGAAGTGCGCGTCGCGTTCGAGCTCGACGACGAAGCCGCCGCGACCACCACGTGCCGCGGCACGTGCCCGATGTCGACGATGCCGCCGGCCGGCCCCGGCCTGCTCGCGACGTGGGGGCTCGTGTGGTGAAGCCCGCGCTCGCGATCGCGGTCTTGCTCGCGGCGGCCGGCTCGGCGCGCGCCGACGAAGGAGACGGCGCGCTCGGCTTTCGCATCGCGTTCGGCCAGCTCCCCATCGGCGGCGAGCGCCCGCTCGCGGTCTCGCTCGCGGTCGGAAGCGAGCACGAGCTCGCCGGCAAGCTGCGCGGCTTCGGGGAATACGAATGGATGTGGCTCGAGCAGGACAGGCTGACGACCGGCAGCGGCTCGCGCGTCCAGCTCGGCGTGCGCCACGTCCTCGCCGATCACGTCGTCCCGAAGTTGATGCGGCTGTACGTCGACGGCGAGCTCGGCGGCGGGTCGGCGCTGCTCTCCGACCCGACCGGCGTGCATGTCGTACCCGACGGGTTCGCGGGCGTGCGCTTCGGCTACGACGTGATCCCACACGACGCCCGCTCGCCCGCGAACACGCTGCAGTTCGAGCTATCCGCGCGTGCGCTCTACCTGCCGCACGGCGCGGGCTGGATGGCCGGTGTCGGCGTGTGGTGGGGCGACTGACCCACGGCTTCACATTCGTTCATAAGACCGCAAGACTCCTGAGGCGAACGGCGTGCTACTCGATGATCGAGTGACGATCGTGACCTCTCAGAGATCGCTGTGGATCGCGGCGCTCGCCGCCGCGTCGTGCAGCAAGGGCAGCGCGACCGACAACGCGGCGGCCTCAGCCGAGCGCACCGTGCCGGTGAAGGTCGCGACGGTCGAGCAGAAGGATCTGCCGATCTGGGTCGAAGGCCTCGGCACGGTCGCGGCATTCCAGCAGGTCACCGTGCACACGCTGGTCGACGGCCGGCTCGACAAGGTGCTGTTCGTCGAAGGCCAACCGGTCAAGAAAGGCGACCTGATCGCGCAGATCGATCCGCGGCCGTTCGAGGTGCAGCTCCACAACGCCGAGGGCGCGCTCGCGCGCGACAAGGCGCAGCGCGACACCGCGCAGCGCACGTACGATCGCGACAAGATCCTCCACGAGCAGAACCTGATCGCGCAGCAGCAGGTCGACGTCGACTTCGGCGCGCTCGGTCAGGCCGAAGGTGCGGTGAAGATCGACCAGGCCGCGATCGACAGCGCGAAGCTCAACCTCGACTACGCGGCGATCAAGTCGCCGCTCGACGGGCTCACCGGCGTTCGCCTCGTCGACGCCGGCAACATCGTCCACGCGTCGGATGCGGGCGGGCTCGTCGTGATCACCGCGATCGATCCGGCCGCGGTGTTCTTCACGGTGCCGCAGGACGATCTGCCGCGCATCGGCGCCGCGCTCGCGCGCGGCGACGTCGCGGTCGAGGTCCGCAATCGCGACGCCACGAAGAAGCTCGGCGAAGGTGTGGTCGCCGTGCTCGACAATCAGATCAACCAGTCGACCGCGACGCTGCGCCTGAAGGCGCTGGTCAAGAATCCCGACCGCGCGCTGTGGCCGAACGAGTTCGTGAAGGCGCGCATGCTCGTCGAGACCCGCCCGAGCGCGCTGGTGGTCCCGACCGTCGCGGTCCAGCCCGGCCCGACCGGCTCGTTCGTCTACGTCGTGACGAAGGACATGACCGTCGAGCAGCGCATGGTCACGGTCGCGCTCACGAGCGACGACGTCTCGGTGATCGAGCCCGGCAAGAAGCCGGGTGAAGGCGTCAAGCCGGGCGAGCAGGTCGTGACCGAAGGCCAGAACCAGCTGCGACCCGGCGGCAAGGTCTCGCTCGGCAAGGCGGGTGGTCAGGGCTCGGGCTCGGGCGCACCGTCGGAGAAGCACGAGCGCGGATCAGGCGCGCAGGCGCGCGCTCCGTCGGAAGCGCCGCAATGAGGATAACCGAGCGAAGCGAGGGGGGGCTGGTGCAGGGTGGGCTTGTACCTGAGGCCGAGCAAAGCGAGGACCTCAGGTGAGCATCTCCGAGCCGTTCATCCGCAGGCCGGTCGCGACGACGCTGTTGATGGTCGGCCTCCTGCTCGCGGGCCTGACCGGCTACACGCAGCTGCCGGTGTCGGCGCTGCCCCAGGTCGACTATCCGACGATCATCGTGACGACGACGCTGCCGGGCGCGAGCGCCGACACGATGGCGTCGGCGGTGACGACGCCGCTCGAGCGCCAGCTCGGCCAGGTGCCGTCGCTCGCGTCGCTGACGAGCGTGTCGAGCTTCGGCGCGTCGGTGATCACGCTGCAGTTCACGCTCGACCGCGACATCGACGCCGCCGAGCAGGACGTGCAGGCCGCGATCAACGCGGCGTCGAACCTGTTGCCGCGCACGCTGCCGGCCCCGCCGACCTACAACAAGGTCAACCCGGCCGATACGCCGATCCTGACGCTCGCGGTGAGCTCGCCGACCTTGTCGCCCGCGCAGGTCGACGACTACGCCGACTCCGTGCTCGCGCAGAAGATCGCGCAGGTCAAGGACGTCGGCCTGGTCTCGATCGGCGGCGGCCAGAAGCCGGCGGTGCGCGTGAAGGTCGATCCCGAAGCGCTCGCCGGCGCCGACCTCACCGTCGAGGATGTGCGCACCGCGCTCGCCAACGCGAACGTCAACCAGCCGAAGGGCAACCTCGACGGGCCGCTGCAGGACTGGGCGATCGCGACCAACGATCAGCTCGCCGACGCCGCGAGCTTCCGGCCGCTGATCGTGAAGTCGGTCAACGGCAGCATCGTGCGGCTCGGCGAGATCGCGGAGGTCTCCGACGAGGTCGAGAACGCGCAGCTCGCGGCGTGGGCGGGCAGCAAGATCGTGCCGAAGGGCCAGCGGCCGCCGCCGGATCTCGGCGTGCAGAAGCAAGCGATCATCCTCGATGTCCAGCGCCAGCCCGGCGCGAACATCATCGAGGTCGTCGACAACATCAAGAAGCTGCTGCCGCAGCTCAAGGCGTCGATGCCGCAGGGCATCGACGTCACGATCCTCGCCGACCGCACCGAGACCGTGCGCGCGTCGGTGCACGACGTGCAGTTCACGCTGGTCTTGACGATCGCGCTCGTCGTGTTCGTCATCTACTTCTTCCTCGGCAGCGCGCGCGCGACCGTGATCCCCGGCGTCGCGGTGCCGCTGTCGCTGATCGGCACGTTCGGCGTGATGAAGCTCGTCGGGTTCTCGCTCGACAACCTGTCGCTGATGGCGCTCACGATCTCGACCGGCTTCGTCGTCGACGACGCGATCGTGATGATCGAGAACATCGAGCGCTTCATCCGCCAGGGCAAGACGCCGTTCGACGCCGCGCTGATCGGCGCGGCACAGATCGGCTTCACGATCGTGTCGCTCACGGTGTCGCTCGTCGCGGTGCTGATCCCGCTGCTGTTCATGAGCGGCATCGTCGGGCGCCTGTTCCGGGAGTTCGCGGTGACGCTCGCGATCGCGATCGGCATGTCCGCGATCCTGTCGCTGACGCTGACCGCGATGATGTGCGCGTGGATCCTCAAGTCGAACCACGAGCAGCAGGCGAACCCGGTCGCGCGCACGTTCGAGGCCGCGTTCGCCGCGGTCACCCGCTTCTACGAGCGCACGCTGCGCGTCGTGCTGCGCCACCAGACGCTGACGCTGCTCGTCACCGGTGCCGCGGTCGCGCTGACCGTCGTGCTCGCGTTCCACGTGCCGAAGGGCTTCGTCCCGACGCAGGACACCGGGATCATCGCCGGTGTCACCGAGGCCGCGCCCGACACGCCGTTCAAGCGCATGGGCGAGCTGCAACGCGAGGCCGCGGACGCGCTGCTGGCCGATCCCGACGTGCTCGCGGTGTCGTCGGCGATCGGCGCCGACGGCACGAACGCGACGCCGAACGTCGG
The DNA here is from genome assembly GCA_035500135.1 of Kofleriaceae bacterium. Taxonomy (GTDB): domain Bacteria; phylum Myxococcota_A; class Polyangia; order Haliangiales; family Haliangiaceae; genus JABFXX01. Next base: position 51,401 of record DATJXL010000360.1, on the reverse strand, counting down.
GCGATTCTCGATCACGCTGAAGTCGCGCGAGGATCGCGATGCCGGCGCGACCGAGATCATCGCGCGCCTGCAGGACAAGCTGAAGGCGGTCGCGGGCATCCGCGTATACCTGCAGCCGGTGCAGGATCTGACGGTCGATGCGCGCGCGGCACGCGCGCAGTACCAGTTCACTCTCGAGGATCCGGCCCCCGACGAGCTCGCGCAGTGGGCGCCGCGCTACGTGGAGGCGATGCACGACCTGCCCGAGCTGCGCGAGGTCGCGAGCGATCAACAGGACGGCGGGCTCGAGCTCCACCTCGTCGTCGATCGCGACACCGCGTCGCGGCTCGGCATCACGGCGCAGATCCTCGACGACACGCTGTACGACGCGTTCGGCCAGCGCATCGTGTCGACCACGTTCACGCAGCTCAACCAGTACCGCATCATCCTCGAGGTCAAGGCGAACGATCGCCGCGATCCGAAGTCGCTCGATCGCCTGTACATCCGCTCGGCGACCGGCGACGCGTTCCCGCTGTCGCAGATCGCGCGCTTCGAGCCGCGCCGCGCGGCGCTCGCGATCGATCACGAGGGCCAGTTCCCGTCGGTGACGATCTCGTTCGACACCGCGCCCGGCGTCTCGATCGGTCACGCGATGGAAGCGATCGACGCCGCGATCGCGAAGCTCGATCCGCCGCCGCCGCCCGCGTTGCGCGGGCGGTTCAGCGGCGCCGCGCAGGTGTTCCGCGACGCGCTGTCGAGCGAGCCGATTCTCATCCTCGCCGCGCTGATCACGGTCTACATCGTGCTCGGCGTGCTGTACGAGAGCTACATCCACCCGATCACGATCCTGTCGACGCTGCCGTCGGCAGGCGTCGGCGCGATCCTCGCGCTCGAGCTCACCGGCAACCCGTTCGACGTGATCTCGCTGATCGGCATCGTGCTCCTGATCGGCATCGTCAAGAAGAACGCGATCATGATGATCGACTTCGCGCTCGAGGCCGAACGCGACCAGCACATGACGCCCGAGGACTCGATCTTCCAGGCGTGCCTGCTGCGCTTCCGGCCGATCATGATGACGACGATGGCCGCGCTGCTCGGCGGCCTGCCGCTCGCGGTCGGCTCCGGCACCGGCGCCGAGCTGCGGCGCCCGCTCGGCATCACGATCGTCGGCGGCCTGCTGCTGTCGCAGATCCTCACGCTCTACACGACACCGGTGATCTACCTCGCGATGGATCGCATCGGCCGGCGGATCCGCGGGGCCAAGCGCAGCGGAGCGGTCAAGTGAACCTGTCGGCGCCGTTCATCCGGCGGCCGATCGCGACGTCGTTGCTCGCCGCCGCGGTGTGCCTGTACGGCGCGGCCGCGTTCGTGCAGCTGCCGGTCGCGCCGCTGCCGCGCGTCGATCTGCCGACGATCAGCGTGTCGGCCGCGCTGCCCGGTGCGAGCCCGACGACGATGGCGACCGCGGTCGCGACGCCGCTCGAGCGCCGGTTCGGCCGCATCGCCGGCGTGGCCGAGATGACATCGACGAGCTCGCTCGGCTCGACGAGTATCACGCTGCAGTTCGATCTCGATCGCAACGTCGAGAGCGCCGCGCGCGACGTGCAGGCCGCGATCAACGCGGCCAGCGGCGACCTGCCGCCGAACCTGCCGACCCGCCCGAACCTCCGCAAGGTCAATCCCGCCGACTCGCCGATCTTGATCCTGACGCTGACCTCGAAGTCGGTGCCGCTGCCGCGCGTGTTCGAAGCCGCGAACACCGTGCTCGTGCAGAAGATCTCGCAGGTGCCGGGCGTCGGCCAGGCGTTCGCGGGCGGCGGCGTGCAACCGGCCGTGCGCATCCGCGTCGATCCCGAGCAGCTCGCGGCGATGGGCGTGTCGATGGAGGACGTGCGCAACGCGGTCGCGAGCGCGACCACGCTCGAGCCGAAAGGCGGCGTCGGCGACAAGCAGCTCGTCGCGATCGGCGCCGACGATCAGCTCACCGAAGCCAAGCAGTGGGAACCGGTGGTCGTGCATTACGCGGCCGGCGCCGCCGTGCGCCTCGGCGAGATCGCGACGATCAGCGACGACGTCGAGAACCAGCGCGTCGCCGGCTGGTTCGACGGCACGCGCTCGGTGTCGGTCATCATCCGCCGCCAGCCCGGCGCGAACATCCTCGACGTGATCGATCGCGTGAAGTCGCTCTTGCCCGAGCTCGAGGCGTCGATCCCGCCCGGCATCGACGTCCACGTCGGCGTCGATCGCTCGACCACGATCCGCGCGTCGGTACACGACGTCGAGATCACGCTCGTCATCGCGATCGTGCTCGTCGTGCTCGTCGTGCTCGTGTTCCTGCGCTCGGGCCGCGCGACCTCGATCCCGAGCGTCGCCGTGCCGCTGTCGCTGATCGCGACGTTCGGCGTGATGTATCTGTTCGGCTTCTCGCTCGACAACCTGTCGCTCATGGCGCTCACGATCGCGACCGGGTTCGTCGTCGACGACGCGATCGTGGTCACCGAGAACGTGTCGCGCCACCTCGAGCACGGCGCGCCGCGCACCGCGGCCGCGCTCGAAGGCTCGCGCGAGATCGGCTTCACGATCGTCAGCATCACGACGTCGCTGCTCGCGGTGTTCATCCCGCTCCTGTTCATGGGCGGGGTCGTCGGCCGCTTCTTCCGCGAGTTCGCGGTCACGCTCGCGGTCGCGATCGCGCTGTCGGCGCTGATCTCGCTGACGCTGACGCCGATGATGTGCTCGCGCCTGCTGCACGAGGTCGCGCCGAAGCCGGGACCGATCGGCCGCGTCCTCGACCGCGGCCTCGATGCGATCGTGCGCGCTTACGGCGCGGCGCTGCGGCTCGTGCTGCGCCAGCGCGTGATCATCGGCGTCGTGTTCCTCGGCGCGATCGTCGCGACCGTCATGCTGTTCATCCGCATCCCGTTCGGGCTGTTCCCGCAGCAGGACACCGGCATGCTGATGGGCAGCGTCGTCGGGCCGCAGGACATCTCGTTCGGCGAGATGAAGGTGAAGCAGGAGCAGCTGCAGGAGATCGTGCGCGAGGATCCGGCGGTCGATCACGTGATCGCGAGCATCGGCGGCTTCGGATCGACGACGGTGAACACCGGCTCGCTGTTCATCCAGCTCAAGCCGAAACCCGGGCGCAAGGAGAGCGCCGACGCCGTGATCGCGCGCCTGCGACCGAAGCTCGCGCACGTGCCCGGCATGACGCTCTACCTGCAGGCGACGCAGGACCTGAACATCACCGGCCGCGGCGGCCGATCGCAGTACCAGTACGTCTTGCAAGATACCAACCTCGACGAGCTCAACCGGTGGGCGCCGAAGGTGACCGCCGCGCTGCGCAAGCTGCCGCAGCTCAAGGACGTCAACTCCGACCAGCAGACGAACGGCCTGCAGCTCGACGTCGACGTCGATCGCGACACCGCGTCGCGCCTCGGGATCTCGGAGGCGACGATCGACAACGTGCTGTACGACGCGTTCGGCCAGCGCCAGGTCGCCGTGTTCTACACGCAGGTCAACCAGTACCGCGTCGTGCTCGAAGCGACGCCGAAGATCGGGACCGCGCCCGACGTGCTCGACAAGATCTACGTGCCGACGCCGACGAACGATCAGGTTCCGCTGACGTCGCTCGTCCACGTCAGACCGGAGTCGGTCGCGCTGTCGGTCGGTCACCAGGGCCAGTTCCCGGCGACCGTGATCGCGTTCAACTTGCCGCCCGACCGCGCGCTCGGCGACGCGGTCGATGCGATCAACAAGGCGACCGCGCAGATCGGCATGCCGGCGAGCATCCACGGCTCGTTCGCCGGCACCGCGCAGGCGTTTCAAGCGTCGCTCAAGACCGAGCCGTGGCTCGTCGCGATCGCGCTGATCGCGGTCTACATCGTGCTCGGCATTCTCTACGAGAGCTACGTGCACCCGCTGACGATCCTGTCGACGATCCTGCCCGCGGGCCTCGGCGCGCTGCTCGGCTTGCTCGTGACCAACACCGAGCTCAGCGTGATCGCGATCATCGGCATCATCTTGCTGATCGGCATCGTCAAGAAGAACGCGATCCTCATGATCGACTTCGCGATCGAGGCCGAACGCCAGGGCAAGACTCCCGAGGCCGCGATCTACGAGGCGTGCCTGTTGCGCTTCCGCCCGATCATCATGACGACGCTCGCCGCGTTGCTCGGCGCGCTGCCGCTCGCCCTCGGCACCGGAACGGGCAGCGAGCTGCGCCGGCCGCTCGGCATCGCGATCGTCGGCGGCTTGACGGTCTCGCAGATGCTCACGCTGTTCACGACGCCGGTCGTCTACCTCGCGCTGCACAAGCTGACGACCAAGAAGCCCGCGGTGTATAAGGGGCTTCCATGAAACATCTTGCAGTTCTAGTCATGACCCTGGGCCTTGCACTCGGCGCGCGCGTCGCGCACGCCGACGACACGGCCGACATCAAGAAGTTCCTCGATTTCTTCGACAAGGCGGCCGATATCGCCGTCAAGGATCAGGATGTCTGCCCGAAGATGGGCACCGACCTCACCGCGCATGTCGACGCCAACAAGGACGTCATCGACACCGCGAAGAAGGCGGTCGCCGCGGGCAAGAAGCTGCCACCCGACGCGCTCAAGCACGTGCAGGACACGGGCATTCGCATGGCGCCGGCCGTCGCCAAGTGCCACGACAACAAAGACGTCCAGACCGCGATCCAGCGGATGAGCGTCGGCCGCCCGCCGGCGCGTCAGTGACGCGCTGGGCGACTACGCCTTGACGTAGTCGATCACGTGCATCCAGTCGTTGCGCAGCATGCCGGGCACGCACCACAGCATGCACAGCGACTCGATCGGACGCGCCGACTCGACACCACCGTAGTCGAGCGCGTCCCAGCCGAACTTGCCGAGCAGCTCGGTCACCTGCTGCTTGGCGCCGGCGTCGTTGCCGCAGATGAACATCTTCGGCTTGATCGGCAGCTTCGGATTCACCATGAGCGCGTTGCCGACCGAGTTGAATGCCTTGACGAGCTTCGCCTGTGGTGCGGCTTTCTGAAGCCGCTCCATCAGCGACTCGTTCTGTTTCGTGAAGTACTGGATCACGCCGTTCTGCGGCGGCGCGTCCGCGATCGGATTCGTCGCGTCGATGACCGGCTTGCCCGCCAGCGTCGCCGCGAGCTCGGTGACGAGCCCTTCGGCCGCGTTGCCCTTGACCGCGATGATCACGAGATCCGCCCACTTCGCGGCCTCGACGAACGTGCCCGTCGAGGCGTTGCCGCCGGCGCCGGCCTTCCACGCGTCGAGCTTCTTCGGATCGCGCGAGCCACGCATCACGGTGTAGCCGTGCTTCAGGCAGCCATTCGCGAGGACTTCTCCGACTGTTCCGGAACCCAGGATTGCGACCTTGTTGCTCATGGGTGTGAAGCTACCGTGCTGTACGAATCATGCGCACGCATTCTGTTGCACGAATTTAGTAATCGACGACGGCGAGGTTGGAGTACGACTCCGCACATGAAGACGAACGCGTTCTCGATCTTCGTCGTTGCGGTTCTGGCACTCGCGACCGCTTGCAGCGCTTCGCACATGTCCAACGACACCGACGGCGGCGGCGGCGGCGGTGGCGGCGGCGGTGGCGGCGGCGGCGGCGGCGGCGGCGGTGGCGGCGGCGGCGGCGGCGACGGCTCGACGCAAGGCCAGGCGACGATCTTCACGATCGTGCTCGAGAACCACGACTACAAGGAGATCGTCGGCTCGTCGAACGCGCCGTACATCAACTCGCTGATCGCGATGGGCGGGCTCGCGACGAACTACATGGACAGCGGCACGCATCCGTCGCTGCCGAACTATCTGTTCTTGATCAGCGGCGCGACGCAGTATCCCGGTTTTGTCGACCTCGCGCCGACGGCGTCGGCCAGTCTCGGAGTCTTTCCGGTGAATCAGCCGAACCTCGCGAGCCAGCTCGAGGCGGCGAACATCAAGTGGCGCGCGTATGCCGAGGGGATGGGCTCGGCGTGCAACCTGAGCGACTCCGGCGAGTACGCGACGAAGCACGTGCCGTTCTTCTATTTCACCGATCAGCAGACTGGTTCGCCGGCGCCGTGCACGACCACGACGGTCGATTACACGAGCTTCGCGGCTGACCTCGCGAGCGACACGTACGCGTACCAGTGGATCACGCCGAACCTGCTCGACGACGGCCACGATCCGTCGACCGATCCGGTCACCGGACTCAAGCAAACCGACACGTGGCTCAAGAACAACGTGCCCGCGATCCTCGACAGCGACGGGTACAAGGCGAACGGAATCTTGATGATCACGTGGGACGAGGCCGAAGGCCGCAACGGCGACAGCGGCGACCAGGTGCCGATGATCATCCTGTCGCCGCGCCTCAAGCAGGTCGGCATGACGTCGAGCACCGCGCTCACGCACGCGAGCTACCTCGCCACCGTCGAGGATCTGCTCGGGCTGTCGCGGCTCGCGACGGTGTCGAGCGCGCCGAATCTGATGATGTTCCTGAATTAGCGCTACGATACGCGGCAGCCTTGCCGCGCGTCGTCCTCCCGCTCGTCACCGGACTGCTGCTGCTTGCCGCGTGGTGGATCGCGAGCGCGGCCGGCGCATTTCCGCCAGGCACGGTGCCGTCACCGCCCACCGTCGCGCTCGCGTTTCGCGAGGAGCTCGCGAACGGCCGGCTGGTCGCCGACACGTTCGCGTCGCTGTATCGCGTCGCGTGGGGCTACCTCGTCGCGGTCGTGCTCGCGGTGCCGCTCGGACTCGTCGTCGGCCGCCACGCGCGCACGCGCGCCGCGCTGTTGCCGTGGATCAACTTCTTCCGATCGCTCTCGCCGATCGCGTGGATCCCGTTCGCGATCATCTGGTTCGGCATCGGCGATCCGCCGGCGATCTTCATCATCTTCATCGCAACGCTGTTCCAGATCGCGCTCGCCGCCGCCGGCGCTGCCGCGAGCGTTCCGAGCGTGTACTACCGCGTCGCCGAGGATCTCGGCCTGGGCGGCGCCGCGGTCGCGTTTCGCGTCACGCTGCCCGCGATCATGCCGCAGCTCGTGACCGCGCTGCGCGTCGCGATCGGGGTCGCGTGGATGGTCGTCGTCGCGGCCGAGATGATCGCGGTGCAAAGCGGGCTCGGCTACCTCATCGTCGACGCGCGCAACGGCCTGCGCATGGATCTCGTCGTGTGCGGGATGATCACGATCGGCGCGATCGGGATCGGGCTCGACGCGTTGTTCGCGCGGCTCGCGCGCATCCCGAGCGTGCGCTGGGGATTCGAGCGATGATGCTCGAGCTGCACGGCGTCGGCTTCGATTACGGCCCGCTGCGCGTGATCGACGCGATCGATCTACGCGTCGAGCGCGGCGAGCTCGTCGTGTGCGTCGGGCCGTCGGGCTGCGGCAAGTCCACGCTGCTCGCGCTGCTCGCCGGCCACCTGCGACCGACGCGCGGCAAGATCGAGCGCAACGGCAGCAGCCGCACGATCTACCAGGACGGCGGGCTCTACCCGTGGCTCACCGTGCGCGAGAACATCGCACTCGGCGCCGCGCGCGACACGAAGAAGGTGGGCGAATGGCTCGAGCTCACGCGCCTGACCGAGTTCGCCGACCATTACCCGCATCAACTATCGGGCGGCATGCGCCAGCGCGTCGAGCTCTCGCGCGCGCTGGCCGCCGAAACCGATCTGTTGTTGATGGACGAGCCGTTCTCGGCGCTCGACTACCAGACGCGCAACCGCATGCGCAAGGAGCTCGTCGCGACGCTCGCCGAGCGGCCGCGCACCGTCGTGTTCGTCACGCACGACATCGAGGAGGCCGTACAGATCGGCGATCGCGTCATCGTGCTCTCGCCGCGCCCGGCGACGGTGCGCCGCGAGCTCGCGCTGCCGGCCGGCCGCTATCGCCAGCCCGCCGCGCCGGGAGTCGCCGAGGCCGAGCAGACGATCACCGAGGAGCTCGGCCTATGAGGGATGCGGTGAAGGTCGGGCTCGTCGCCGCCGGCGTGCTGACCGCGCTCACGGTCGTACATCGCTTCCAGAGCGACGACGTCGACGCGGGCGCGCGCGGCCAGCTCGCCGTCGGCTACCTGCCGGTCACGTGCCACCTGACCTGTCCGGTCACCGATTTCTCGACGAAGACGTCGACGACCGGCACGCGGTTCGTGTCGCAGCGGTTCCCCGATTTTCCAACCGTCGTCGAGGCGCTCAAGGTCCGCAAGGTCGAGGCCACGTTCCTGCTCGCGCCGCTCGCGATGGTGCTGCGCGAGCAAGGCGTGCCGATCCACATCGTCTACCTCGGCCACCGCGACGGCTCGACCGTGATCGTCCCGAAGGATTCGCCCGCGAAGTCACTGCGCGATCTCAAAGGCAAGACGTTCGCGCGGCCGAGCCGATTCTCGAACCAGTACCTCGTGATCACCAAGCTGATGGCCGACGAGGGCATGCAGCCAGACGACATCCACTTCGTCGACATGACGCCGCCCGACATGCCGTCGGCGCTCGCGAACGGGTCGATCGACGCGTACTTCGTCGGCGAGCCCTACGCGGCAAAGGCCGAGCTCGAGGGCACCGGCCGCGTGCTCTACTACGCGAAGGACATCTGGCCGCACTTCATCTCGTGCGTGCTCGTCGTGCGCGACGAGCTGATCGCCGAGCATCCCGACGTCGTGCGCGATCTCGTGCGAGGCATCGCCGAGAGCGGCGAGTGGGCCGAGCGCCACCGGCTCGACGCCGCCTCGCTCGTCGCGCCGTATTACGATCAGGACCAGAAGCTGCTCGAGTTCGTGCTCACGCAGCCGCCCGATCGCGTGAGCTACCGCCAGCTCACGCCGACCGACGACGACATGCGCGCGATCGAGCACTACGCGATCGCCGCCGGCATCCTCGCGCACGAGATCCCACTCGACGATCTCGTCGATCGCCGGTTCATCCCCGATCACGTCGTGCCCGCGCCGATTCACTTGTGATCGATCGGCGGGAACGCGCCGCCGCCGAGTGCGGGCAGCGCCGGCGCATCGCCCGGCGGCGGATCCGGTCTGGGTGGCGGCGCGCGCGGCGGCTCGACCCGCGGCATCGCCGGTGGCGGCGGCAGCTCGTCGTCATGCGATTCGTCGTCGAGCACGACGCGCGCGAACCGCACGCCGACCGCGGCCCACGCCATGCCGTACACGAGCACGGCGGCGCCGGCAATGCGGCCGACCTCGTGCGAGCTGCCGCGCCGGAACAGCGACTCGAACGCGAGCACGAGCGCGCCGAAGCCGAGCACGCCGGTCACGAGCAAGTTGAAGCCGTCGGCCAGCCTCCTCACCTGCGGGTATCGAGCTTGATTCGTGCGCGCGAGCAGCACGAGGTGCGTCGCGAGCACGACGCTGCCCGCGACGAACAGCGCGAGGCCGTGGCGGAACAGCGCGCCGCGCGCATCGGACGTGCCGCCGCTCAGCACCGCATAGAGGAACAACGTCGTGCCGAGCAACACGAGCTGGAACGCGATCACCGCGAAGAACGACAGCGCGACCTTCATCCCGAGCTGCGCATCGACGATGCCGTCGCGGTACGCGCGCCAGCGCGCCGTGACGTACAGCACCAGCGCGGCCGCGATCGCGCCGAACAACAGGTGAGTCGCCGGCACGAGCTGCAGCAGCACGAGCGTCGCGTCCAGATCGTCCATATGCGCGAACGTACGCCAAAACAAAGCTGCAACCGAATCGGCGAGGCGGATGTCGTATCGGAAGTGCGCCCGCTGCTCGTGCTCGCTCTCGTCGCGGCAGGCAGCCCTGCGTTCGCCGACCCGGCGGTGCCGTCGAGCGTGCACGCGAGGCTGTCGGGCACGTCGGCGCAACTCACCGCGCGGTTCCGGATCGACGTCCGCGCGGCCGAGCTTGCCCGCGACACGTTGACGATCGAGCTGCCGGTGCGCGGCGCGGTCAGCGGCGCGGTCGCGCACGCCGACGGCGTGACGCGCCAGCTGGCGCTCGAGCCCGCCACCGATGCAGCCGAGCACTTCGACGCGATCGCGAAAGGCGAATCCGAAGGCGAGGATCGTGCGTGGGCCGTCGCTCTCGCGGCCAGTGGCAGAGGGAGTCTGACCGTGAGTGTCGCGTCGCCCCGCACGACTCGCCTCGAGCTGGACGTCGAGCTCGAAGCACCGACGTGCTTCTTTCGCGACGCGCGCTACGTCGAGCTGCCGGAGACGTGGACGAGCGCGGTCCCGCGCGAGCTCGCGTACCGCGGCCAGCGCGACGAGCTCGACGAGATCTGCGATCCCACCGGCTCCGGCGGCGCGTGGCTCGCGTTCCCCGATCGCTCGCTCGCGGTCAAGCCAGCCGGCCGCGAGCGCGTCGGCGTACGCGCCGCGCGGCTGCCGCTCGCCGGCCACGACGTCGCCCGCGTCGAGCTCGCGATCGCGCGCGAGCTGAGCGAGGTGCCGGCGGATCTGCACACCGCGATCGTCGTCGACGCGTCGCGCTCGATGACCGATGACCAGCGCCGGGCGCAGCGCGACGTGGTGGCGGCCTACCTGCGTGCCGCGCCACACGGCCAGGTCCAGATCATCGCGTCCGCTCGCGACGCGCGCGCATTGCTCCCGGACTGGGCCGACGCGACCGACGCGGCCGCTGCGATCGACGCCGCGCTCGGTTCGCTCGCCCCGCGCAACGGCTCGAACCTCGATGTCGCGCTCGCCGAGGCCGGCACGTGGCTCGAGCGCACCCACGGCACGCGCCGCGTGATCGTGTTCGACGACGAGCTCGCGCCGTCTCGCCTCGCCATTGGCGACCACGCCGCGCTCGCCCACGTCCTGCCGGAAGGCACGCTCGTCCACGTCGTCGCGATCGACGACGGCGGCGGCAGCAACCCGCTCGAGCGCGACGACGACACGTTGTTCGGCGAGCTCGCCCAGGCGACGCAAGGCATGGCGATGCGCGCCCACCAGAGCCTGCTCGCATCGCCGGCAGTCGACGCGACGCTGCTCGCGCGTCCGATCTCGCTCGACGGCGTGGAGCTCCACGGCATCGGCTGGACGACGACGTCCGCGACCTACGACTGTTCGCTCGACCACATCGGTGAGGGCGGCAGCTGCGCGTGGACGTTCACGGGCGACCCGAGCTCGCGCGCGATCGAGGTCACGGGCCGGATCTGGGGCCGGCCGTTCACGCAAAGCGTCGAGCCCGATCCGGTCGAGGCGCGGAGCCTCGCCCGCGCGCTCACCGCGAGCGGCGAGATGCCGGCCGATCTGCAGGCCGAGATCGATCGCGCCGCCGAGGCCGTGAACGCGGTGTGGTCGCTGTTCGCGAGCTGGGGCGGCAGCGGCGGTTACGCCGAGGAAGAACAACCCATGTGGGGGATGGCAGGGTCGTCGAGCTACAGCGGCAGTACGCATTGTGGCGGGGTGATCACGACCGTGGAGGTCCCGCCGCTCGATCTCGCACCGCAGCTGCACCACGTGCTCGAGCAGTGCAGCGCGCAGTACGCGCACGTCGAGCTCGAGCTCGAGCTCACGCTCGAAGAGATCGTCGCCGTCGATGCGGAGGTCACGGGCTCGACCGTCACGCCGGCGATGCACGACTGCATCGTCGAGGCGACCTGGCAGACGATGCTGTCGATCCCGGATCCGAAGGCGCACCGCACCGTGCGCGTGCAGCTCGACTAGCCCGCCGGGACCTGGCCCGCCGGGACCTGGCGCAAGCTGCGCCACGTGTCGAGCGCCCACGCCTCGTCGGCCTTCGCGCCCTTGCACGTCAGGATCGCGATGTGCGGCGCGTCGGCGACGAGCCCGTGCACGATGCGCACGTCGTCCTCGTCGTAGGCCTCGGCGCGCCCGCGCATCGTTCCGGCATCGATGCGCGCGATCACCGGATGATGCTCCGGTGCGACCGCCAGCAGCGCCGCCGAATCGCGGTGCTCTTCCGCCGTCATGCTGACGAGCTCGATCGTGCGATCGCCGTCGGTCGCCCAGTAGCGACCGCCGTCTTCGTCCCAGCCGCCGACGAACGCGCCGCCGAGCCGCACCCACCAGCCTCCGATCAGCTCGACGTCGAGCTCGTACCGGCGATATCCGATCGTGCCCGGGCGCCCGGCCGCGCGGCGCGCCGCCTCCTCGGCGTAGCCGTCGTCGGTGCCGAGCAGGTCGAGCAGCTCCGACCAGTCCGGCCACGGCACGTCGATGTCGATGTCGATCTTGCGGGCGGCGCGCAGATCGTGGTCGACCTGCTTCATGACCGCACGCTCGTCGTCGTCGAGCGGCTCGCGCCACGGCACCTCGTGCCACATCGCGATCAGCGCGCGCGCCCGCAGCGCGTGGCCGGGGGCATCGGGCTGCCAGTACGGGAACGCGTCGGCGCCGCGCATCGGATCGGCGATCACCGCGTCGCGCCAGCGGGCATCGCGCGGGCCGAGCATCGTCAGCACGGCCGCGTCCGGCACGATGTACGGCCGCGGCACGTCGATGCGCGTCTTGCCCGCGCGCAGCTCGTCGGCGAGCCACTCGCAGGTGTCGCGCTGCACCCCGGCGGCGTCCTCGTCGTCGTCGTCCCACGCGTAGTCGATCTCTTCGAGCACCGGCGACACGCGCCGGATCACGTCGAGGTGATACCCCGGCCCGATCGGCGACGTGACCGCCGCGAGCACGACGCTCGCATCGGCCTCGCACGACAGCCGCACGCGCGGCGCCTGCGCGTCGAGCGCGAGCTCGACGATGTAGCGGTCGCCCTTCCATTTCGCGCGCGTCACGGCGCCGCGGATCATGCGCTTCGCGATGCGACCCAGCCGCTCGCCGACGTCGTGCGCGTCGGGGCCCCGCCGGAACAGGCCGCGGCCCTTGCGCGCGTGCGCGACGCGTCGGATCCCGAAGCCGGTGGAGCCCACGCGGCCGAGGATACGTTACGATAGCTGGCGATGGTGGTTTCGAGGCACGTGCACGCGCTGCTGATCGGCGCGGCGCTGATCGCGAGCACCGCCGCGCGCGCCGACGACGTCAGCCCGGAGCAGAAGATCGCGCTCATGGCCAAGCCCGCGGTCGTGCGGGTCATGGGTGCCTACGTCGCGAAGTACTCGATCGGCGGCAGCAGCGTGATGACGGTCGCGATCGGCGGCAGCGGCACCGGGTGGTTCATCACGCCCGACGGCTACATCGCGACCAACGCACACGTCGTCGAGGACATCAAGGACGGCGAATCGGCCGCGAAAGACGCGCTCGCGAAGGAGTTCCTGCGCGAGCTCGAGCAGCAATCGCGCGGCGCGCTGTCGCGGATGTCGGCGGCGGAACGGCAGCAGCTGCTCGGGATGGTGCAACTCGTCGATCTCAAGAAGATGGTCTACGTCGTGCTGCAGAACGGCGACCAGCTCGATTACGACGTCAAGCAATTCGGCAAGCCGGGGACCGGCAAGGACTGCGCGATCCTCAAGGTCAAGACGCAGAACGCGCCGACGTTGCCGATCGGCGACTCCAACCTCACGCAGGTCGAGGATCGCGTCGTCGTGATCGGGTATCCGGGCGTGGCCGATCAGAAGGAGCTGCTCGACCACAACTCGCAGCTCCAACCGTCGATCACCGACGGTGCGATCAGCGCGCTCAAGAAGTCGTCGGAAGGCGATCCGATCCTGCAGACGTCGGTGCCGATCACGCACGGCAACTCGGGCGGGCCCGCGATCGACCAGCACGGCAACGTCATCGGGCTCGCGACGTTCGGCACCGACGTGCAGGGCTTCAACTTCCTGGTCGCGTCGGTCACGCTGCAAGACTTCATCAAGAACGCCAGCGTCGAGCCCAAGCAAGGCGACACCGACAAGGCGTGGCGCGACGGCCTCGAGCACTTCTGGGCCGAAGAGTACACCGACGCGATCAAGGACTTCGAAGAAGTCGAGACGCTGTATCCGCAGCACGCCGAGGCGCCGCGGCTCATCACGCTGTCGCACCAGGCGCAGAAGGACGGCAAGGAGAAGAAGAGCGGCGCCGGCGTCGGCGCGATCGTCGGCGCGATCGTCGGCATCGTCGCGCTGGTCGGCGTCATCGCGTTCGTGCTCACGCGCAAGAAACAGCCGGCGCAGATGCGCCCGCCGATGCCCGGTCAGCCGATGCCCGGTCAGCCGATGCAGCAAATGTACGGCCGCGCGCCGGCGGCGGCGCAAGGCGGGCCTGCTCAGGTCCCCAAGACCGTCGCGATCCAGCAGCAGCCGGGCGGCTCGGGCGGCTACGCGCCGACGGCGTTCGTGTCGCAGGCGATCGGCAGCCTGCAATGCACGCGCGGCCGGCTGATGGGCCAGCGCTTCGCGCTCACCGCGACCGGAATCATCGTCGGGCGCCAGCCCGGCGTCGCGCACGTGCTGATCGACGACCAGCGCGCGTCGGGCAAGCACGTGTGGATCGGGATGGAAAACGGCCGGCTCGTCGCGATCGACCAGGGCACGACGAACGGGACGTATGTCAACGACATCGCGCGCGGCCGCATCTCGCGCGCCGAGCTGCGCGACGGCGACATCGTCATCGTGAGCGAACCTGACTGCCTGAGCCTGCAAGTGCGGCTAGGCTAGAAGCGAGGACCCATGCCCACGCGCGAAGCCGAACGCCGTCCCGAGCAAGAAGAAGCCGTCGAGCCTGCGCCACCCGCGGTCGAGGCACCCGCGACGAAATTCAGCGACGAAGGCGAGATCCCGGCGGTGTCGGCGAAGACGGCCGAGCCGGCGGCGACCGCATCGGAGCGCGCGTTCGACAAGAAGCCGCCCCCGGGCGAAGCCCCCGAGCTCGACAGCGGCCTCCACGAGCCCGAGGAGTATCGCGAGGCATGCGAGAAGGCTGGCAGGCCCGAGAAGTGGAAGCCGGAGTATGCGAACGGGCACACGTCGGCCAAGCAGTTCAGCCAGCCGAGCGATCGCGCACCGTTCTCGTTCAGCCTCGGGCGCGGCCAGAGCGCATCGCAGGCGATCAAGGATTTCCTGGCAGGCCCGACGATCGCCGATTACCGCGCGATCGCGGTCGCGCTCGAGCTCGACGAGCTGCGCGACGATCTCACCGACAACCGCTTCGATCAGCTGTTCGGCTCGCGCGACAGCGCCGACGACTCCGCGATCCCGGGCGACATGCGCCTGCACATCTCGTCGGCGATGTACACGACGCCGTTCGTCGCGAAGATGATGGACTACGTCGACAAGCGGGACGCCGGCGCCCGCGACGACGACCCGCTGCCCCCGCCGGCCGCCGAGCTGCGCGAGGACGCGCCGAAGCAGGAGGCCGAGGCCGAAGAAGAGGAGGCCGCCGCGATCGTCGACGACCTCGCTAAGGATCCGGTCCGCGAGGTCGTATAAGATCGTCGGCGAGTGACCGCCGAGCCGTACCGCGACCCGACCCACCATCTTCGCGACGAGCTGCGCCGCGCGTGGTTGCGCGTCGAGTACCAGATCCGGCTGAGCTGGACGCGCGAGCCGGCCGTGAACCAGGGCGGCGATCTCGTCACGCCGACCGACATGGGCCAGCTGTTCGCGGCCGCGCGCGGCGAGGCGCACGGCGACCAGGCCGGCGCGCAGACCGTGCTCGACGGCTGGCTCGCGCTGCACAAGGAGATCGAGGCGCGTATCGCCGCGACGATCGCCGCCGGTCTACGCACGCCGATGACCGACCTCGTGCGCGTGTTCGAGCTGACGCCGCGGCAATGGGCGACGCTGATGTTCGCGCTCCTGCCCGAGGCCGATCCGAACCTGGTGCAGGCGTATCGCTATCTCACGCGCGACGCGACGTGCCGCGGGCTCGACGGCCGCTTGCTCGCGATGCTCGTCTACGACACGCCGCCGACGCGCTCGCTGATGGCGCGCGACCTGTCGGCGAGCTCGCCGCTCGTGCGCTATCGCTTGCTCGACGTCGCGCCGTCGAGCGCGCCGAGCGACTCGCTGATGTTCCGCAAGATCCGCGCGGCGACGCGGCTGTCGTACTTGCTCGACGGCAGCCCGCTCGCGCTCGATCCCGAGCTCGCCGAGCTCGCCGAGGTGCGCGGCGGCGCGACGCTCGGCGAGTTTCCGAAGCTCGCGGTCGAGCGCGCGATCGCCGCGCTGCGCTCGACCGAGGTCGTGCTCGCGGTGCAAGGCCAGCGCGGCATCGGCAAGAAGCTGCTGCTCCAGCTCGCCGCGGCGCACTGGAAGCAGAAGCTCCTCATCATCGACAGCAAGCGGCTCGGCGGGCAGCACCCGTCCACGCAGCCGTCGCTCGTGAAGTCGCTCGTGCGCGAGCTGCTGATGCTCGACGCGATCCCGGTGTTCGCCGACGTCGACGACGCGGTCGTCCTCGACGGCGATCGCGACGCGCTGCCGGCGTTCTTCGACCTGTTCGTCGCCGACTGGAGCGGCCCGCTCGCGCTCACGATCAACCGCGAGCGCATGCCGCGCATCCACCAGCGGCCGATCGTGCACCTCGGGCTCGAGGTGCCGCCGCTCGACGCGCGGGCGCGGATGTGGAAGCAAGTCGTGCCGTCGCTCTCCGCGGGCGATGCCGACGCGCTGTCGGGGCGGTTCGCGATCCCGGGCGGCGTGATCGTCGCGGCGGCGCAGGCCGCGACCGCCGAGCGCATGCCGGAGGCCGAGCCGCCGGGCGCGCCCGAGCTCGATCGCGCGGTCGCCGCGCAGCTGCACCAGCGGATCTCGCGGCTCGGCAAGAAGCTGCCGACGCCGTTCGAGCTCGAGGATCTGATCCTCGACGACGATACGCGCGCCGCGCTGATCGAGATCACGGGCGCGGCCTCGCAGCGCCGCACGATCCGCGATCGCTACAAGCTGCGCGGCGCGCAGGGCATCTCGGTCTTGTTCAGCGGCCATCCCGGCGTCGGCAAGACGATGTCGGGCACCGTGCTCGCGAAGCGGCTCGGCCTCGACATCTACGAGATCGATCTGTCGCAGGTCGTGTCGAAGTGGCTCGGCGAGACCGAGAAAAACCTCTCCGACGTGTTCGACGCCGCCGAGCCCGGCCACGTCGTGCTCCTGTTCAACGAGGCCGACTCGCTGTTCGGCAAGCGTACGAGCGACGTCAAGTCGAGCAACGATCGTTACGCGAACCTCGAGACCAACTATCTCCTGCAGCGGCTCGAGCGCTTCGGCGGGCTCGCGATCCTGACGACGAACCTGACATCGGCGATCGATCAGGCGTTCAAGCGCCGCTTCACGTACGACGTGTTCTTCAGCTTTCCGTCGCCCGACATGCGCGCCGAGCTGTGGCGGCGCACGCTGCCGGCGCACGGCCGCGCCGAGAAGATCGACTTCGACGGGCTCGCCGAGCGCTTCGAGCTGTCGGGCGGCTTCATCAAGGTCGCGTGCGAGCGCGCGGCGTACGTCGCGGGCGCGACCGGCGTCGAGATCGACGACGCGCTGCTGCGCGCGACGATCGAGCGCATGTACCGCGAGCGCGGGAAGCTGTCGACGGTCGGCCCGCTCGAGTGATGCGGCCGGCTCAGGGCGCGCACGCGGGATCGGTGGTGACCTGGAGCGCGTCGATGTTCGCGATCGTCGTCGTTCCGGTCGTGCACGTGCCGGCCGTCGTGTCGAGCTCGATGTAGAACTGCGCTGGCCAGCCGACCGGCGCGGTCGGATCGAGGCACGCGATCGCCGGCTGCCAGGTGGAGGTGCGCCCGAGCGTCAACGGCTTGACCGAGCTCGCGGTGATCGAGGCGTTCGCGGTCCCGCCCGCCGGGAACTGGTAGTGAAAGCTCACCGCCGGCCCCGTGCCCGGCGGCGACGCCGGTACGATCGCGGTCGTGGTGTAGTTCGCGTAGTTGCAGTTGCCGTCGATCGAGAGCCGCAGGTATCCGCTCCCTTCGTACGCGTTTCCGTCGCCGGTCACGATCGCGACGGTGTCACTCGTCGTGCTTGTCGATCCGATCATGGAGTAGCCCGATTCGAAGCTCGGATCGGCGATCCCGGGATCGCTGCCGCACTTCGGATCGTTCGCGACCGTCACGCTGTCGACGTACGCGTCGGCGGTGGT
Source organism: Kofleriaceae bacterium (assembly GCA_035500135.1). Taxonomy (GTDB): domain Bacteria; phylum Myxococcota_A; class Polyangia; order Haliangiales; family Haliangiaceae; genus JABFXX01. The sequence continues at coordinate 33,490 of DATJXL010000360.1, read as the reverse complement.
CGCCGAGCCGCAGCTCGTCCCGTTGGTGTAGAACGCCGCCTGGAGCGACGACACACCGCCGTGCAGTCCCGTCGGCAAGCAGTAGTGATCGATGCTATCCGCGGGCGCGGTGAGCAGGAGCGGCAGGCCGCCGACGGAGATCCCGAGCGTGCCGGCGCTGGTCGGCTTCTGATGCCAGACCGAGAGCGATGGCGAGCCGGTGCCGTCGCGCAGCGGCACCGACATCGGCACGGTCGCATCCGCGTCGTCGCAGCGCTCCGCGAGGTGAAGATGTACGGCGCGGCTTCCGCTATCACCTACGCCCGCCGCATAGCCCGCGGAGGTGCCGTCCGTGGACCCGTTGTTGTAGGAAGTGGAGAAGCTCCAGCCATCGCTGCCCTCGGCGTCGCCGTTCGTCACCGTGCCCGGAACCGGGCATTCGCCCGCGTTCGGCAGCACGATGTCGTAGTGGTCGTATTCGCCATCGAAGTTGCCCAGCCCGGACGAGCAATTCGCCAGCATCGCGGTGGTTGCCGTCGCACCGGAGCCGCTCGAGGACTCGGGCGCGTACTGCGCCTCGCCGAGGCAGACCCGCGTGGTCTGGAAACTCGCGTCGAAGACCGAAAGCGCGGTCGGGTACCACAAGCTCGCGATCTCGATCGCGACTGGCGTCGGAAAGCCCAGCGGTCCGTTCCCCGCGTAACTGACCTCGGCCACGAGCGGCTCGGCACGCGACAGCCGCGGCATGACGATCGACTGCGATACGCCGGCGACGAGCCCCATGCAAGGCATGGCCTCCGTCTCGGCGATCCCCGGATCGATCATGCCCTGCGTCACCGCGAACGTCGGCTCGATCATCGTGGCCGAGCCGGTGGTCCATCCCGCGGGCGTCAGGTCGAAGCCGGGATCCGCGATCACGCCGGTCCACTGACACGCGTTGCCGGCCAGCGCGTAACCGGCCACGCACGCGCAGGCGCTCGACGAAGGCGCGATGTCGCAGTACATGTGCGCGCCGCAATCGCTGTCGGTGGTGCAAGCGCAGCTCGCGCATCCAGCATCGCCGGAAGAGCCATCCGCCGGCAGGTCGTGGATCCCGATGATCCAGCTGCAGCTCGCGACCAGCACCGTGCACAGTGCGGCGAGCACGCGCCTCATGTGTCGAGGGTAGCAATCGACCGGGCGCCCGCGATAGCCCTACATTCCACCACCCGCCTCGGCATATGATTTTCGGGTGTACGAGCCCGGCAGCCTGCTGGCAAGCAAGTACCGGATCGAGCGCGTGCTCGGTCGCGGCGGCATGGGCGTCGTCGTCGAGGCCGAGCACCTCGAGCTGCGCGCGCCGGTCGCGCTGAAATTCCTCACCGATCGCTACACCGACCGCGCCGACGTCGTCGAACGCTTTCTACGCGAAGCGCGCGCCGCCGCGAAGCTGCGGAGCGTGCACGCCTGCCGCGTGTCGGACGTGGGACGACTCGACGATGGAACGCCGTACATCGTCATGGAGATGCTCGTCGGCCGCGACCTCGCGCGCGCGCTGCGCGAGGATGGACCGCTCGATACGGCGACCGCGGCCGACTACGTGGCTCAGGCGTGCGACGCGGTGGCCGAGGCCCACGCGGCCGGAATCGTTCATCGCGATCTGAAGCCGGGCAACCTGTTCGTGACACGGCAGCGCGACGGCGCGGCGCTGATCAAGGTGCTCGACTTCGGCGTCGCCAAGGTCGAAAGCGAGCAGGAGCACGCGATCACGAGCGCGCGTGCGGTGATCGGATCGCCGAGCTACATGGCTCCCGAGCAGCTGCGATCGGCGCGCGCCGCGGATGCGCGCAGCGACATCTGGTCGCTCGGCGTGATCCTGCATCAAGCCGCGTGCGGCAAGCCTCCGTTCCAGGGCGAGACCATCGCGGACCTCGCGATCCGTGCGGCGACGGAGCCACTGCCGCCGCTGCTCGGAGTACCACCCGCCTACGCCGCGATCGTCGCGCGCTGCCTCGAGAAGCAGCCCGACCAGCGCTTTCAGAGCGCGGCCGCGCTCGCCGACGCGCTCGCGCCGCTGGTGGCAGCTCGTCGTGCAGTCACGCAATCACCCCCGCCGCTCGTCCAGCCGACGGTCGTGCTCGGTCCCGGGACCGGTGACCCGTCCGCGCCGACCCAGACGACGCTGCGCGGTTCCGCGAGCGAGGTGTCACCGCCGGCGCCGCCACGCGGCCGAGGTCGACGAGTGATCGTCGCCGGTGCCGGCTTCGCGGCCGCGCTCTCGATCGGGATCGCCGCCGCGATCGCGATCGGCGGCGGATCGAGCGCGCTTCCCGACCAGCCGATCCCGCCCGCGCCGATCGCCGCGCCCGCGCCGCCGACGCCGGCCGCACCCGCGCCGCCGCCTGCGGCCGCGCCCGCGGATGCGGCGACACCTGTCGTGGCCACGCCTGCGGACACCGCGGCGCCCGACGCCGCACCGACGGAGCCGCAGCCTGAAACCACGACCGAAGCGGCCCCACCCGCGAAGCCGCCGCACGTCGTGCGCCCGCCCAGATCGAAGCCGGCCAGGCGCAAGACGAAGGAGGAGGTCGGTGCGAGCCGGATGTGATGGCGCACGCGGGGTGGTCGCGCTCCTCGTCGTCGCGCGCGCCGCGGTGGCAGATCCGACGCGGGCCGACGAGACGTTCGCACGCGGTCGCGAGCTGATGCAGCAGAAGCGCTACGCCGAGGCCTGCACCGCCTTCGAACAGAGCCAGCGCCTCGATCCCGCCGCCGGCACGCTGTTCAACCTCGCCGATTGCGAAGCACACCTCGGCAAGCTCGCGACGGCGTGGGCGCTCTACGTCGAGCTCGGGCGCACCGACAGCAACCGCGATCGCCGCGCGCTATCTGCGCAGCTCGCCGCCCAGCTCGCACCGCGTGTTCCGAAGCTGGTGATCGAGATCGCCAAGGCCCCGCCCGGGCTGACGCTCGCGCTCGATGGCGTCGATTCGACGGGCCTGATCGGTGTCGAGATCCCGGTCGATCTCGGTGCTCACGCGATCGTCGTCACCGCACCGGGATATCGCGAGCAGACGACGCGTCCCGAGGTTCGCGAGGAGGGTCGCGTCACGCACCTCCGGCTTCACCTCGATCCCGTCGCCAGCGAGCCCGCGAGCCCGCCGCAGCCTGCGGTGACCGAGGTCGCGCCGCGCCCCGCCGGTCACGGTCAAGGCACGGCGGGGGAGATCGCGGTCTTCGGCGGCGCGGGCCTCGCCGCGATCGGGCTCGGCGTCGGCGCCCTCGCGTACTCGACGTGGGATCACGCGACGTCGTGCACCGGTTGCGACCGGCCCACGCTCGTGCACGATGCGCGGATCGAGGCCGACATCTCGACGGCGCTGGTGATCGCCGGCGTTGCGGCCGCGGGCGCAGGTCTCTACCTGTGGCACACGTCGTCTTCGAGTGCCGCGCTCGCGCCTGGTGTCGGCCCCGACCGGGTCGGCCTCGCGATCGCCGGCAGGTTCTAGCCTCGGTTTTTTCCCTGCGCCGGCTGCTTCGGCTTGGGCCTTGGCCCACGCGCGTGCGATGAGTCTGACCGAACAGCGTCATCCTCACCGGCGCGCGCGCCTCGCCGAGCTCCATCTTGACATCGAACGGCACCTCGAACGCGCCGTCGCGCAGCGTCGCCGTGAACTTGCTTAGTGCAACCCGCGTCGCGGCTCAGTGGCCGGGGCCCTGATTCGGCCCACCCGGGCTCGTGGAAATCGCCCCGTTTTTCGGTGCGGTGGTTCCGCACGCGGCAACCGCGGCGATCGAGGCAAGGACAATGACAGCGATGAGTCGACGCATGGTGCGGCCTGCCAGAGCACGCGGCGTTCCGATCCTGGCGCGTGACATCTCGCGCGGTTGCTACTGCAATGACTGCAAGTCTTGCAGTCGTTGCAGTACTTGCATTCGGTCGGCGCTGCACGCCGCGCGCCGGGTCTGCGATAGTCGCTCGCATGGCCGCGGACGACACCACGCAGTCAGCACCTGGTCCTGCCCTCGAGCGGCCTTGCCATCTACTCGTGATCAGCAACGGCACGTCGCGCAGCATCGAGCTGCCCGGATCGGGCCAGCTCGTTGTCGGACGAGGCCCGGAAGCCGAGCTGCAAGTCGATGATGACTCGGTGTCGCGCCGCCACGCCATGTTCGCGACGCGCGACGGCGAGCTCACGGTCGCCGACCTCGACAGCCACAACGGCACCCGGGTCAACGCCGAGCCGATCGCCGGAATGCACCGACTCGCGGAGGGCGATGTCGTCCAGATCGGCGACGTGATCCTCGTCGTGCACGGCCAGCTGCGACGGCCGCATCACGAGCTCCTCGATCGCGCGCGGCTGCAAGCGCGGCTCGAGCACGAGCTCGATCGCGCGGCGGCATTCGATCGCGAGCTCGGCGTGGTCGCGATCGCGTGCGAACGCGCGCCGGTCGCCGACATCATCGGCGATCTCGGTGGCTGTTTCGGGATCGTCACGCCCGAGCTCGATCGTGAAGCCGTCGCAGCGTTGGCCGGCGAGTACGTCGCAGCTGGCGGCAGCGGCGCGCGTGCGGGCTACGCGATTTGCCCCGAAGACGGAGCCGACGCGACCGCGCTCGTCGTCGCGGCACGCGACGCGTGCTCGCACGCCGCCGCGGGCACCGTGGTCGCGGCCGGCGACCGAGTAACGCGGCTCGAGCTCGGCGGGCAGTCGACGATCGTTGCCGACCCCGCGATGGCACGCTTGTTCGAGCTCGTGCGCCAGGTCGCACGTACCGAGCTCGCCGTGCTCGTTCGCGGCGAAACCGGCGCCGGCAAGGAACACGTCGCGCGCGCGTTGCACGCGTTCAGCCCTCGCGCGGGCCGACCGCTCGTGACGCTCAACTGCGCCGCCGTGCAAGACACGCTCGTCGAGAGCGAGCTGTTCGGCTATGACAAGGGTGCGTTCACCGGCGCGTCCGCGGCGAAGCCCGGGCTGCTCGAGACCGCGCACGGCGGCACGATCCTGCTCGACGAGGTCGGCGAGCTGTCGCCCGCGATGCAGGCCAAGCTGTTGCGCGCGCTCGACGCCAAGCGCATCACGCGCGTCGGCAGCGTGGTCGAGCGCGAGATCGACATCCGCGTGATCGCCGCGACCAACCGCGATCTCGAGCGCGAGACCGCCGCCGGGCGCTTTCGCCGCGACCTGTATTACCGGCTCGGCGGCGCGACGATCGCGCTGCCACCGTTACGCGATCGCCCGCGCGAGCTCGCGGTGCTCGCGCGGCTGTTTCTCGACGAGCTCGAGCGCCGCGCCGGGACGCGCGCGCCGCGGATCTCGACCGGTGCGCTGCGCGCGCTCACTCGCCACCACTGGCCCGGCAACATTCGCGAGCTGCGCAACGCGATCGAGCTCGCCGCCGCGACCGCGGGCGACGACGGCGTGATCGCGACCTGGCACGTGCCCGGCGACGGGACGCCCGGGCCCGCGCTCGCCGCGGCCGGCTCGAGCCGGTTCAGGCCGATCGCCGACGAAGTGCGCGACCTCGAGCGCCGCCGCATGCGCGAAGCGATCGCGGCGGCCAACGGCGTGCTCAAGCACGCGGCGCAGCTCATCCACATGCCGCTGCGCACGTTTCACTTCAAGGCCAAGCACTACGGGCTCATGCGAACCGACTCGGATTCGTGAACCTGCGTGGCCGGATGGTCGCTGGCGTCGAGCGCGATCGTCGTCTCGGCCGCGATCGCGGCGCGCAGCTCGGCGGGATTCGTGATCGCAGGCGGCAGTCGCGACAGATCCCAGACCGTCGCGTGATCGGAGGCGACGACCAGCGCGCGGCCGTCGGGCGTGAACGCGAGCGCGCTCGCGCCGCGCGCGCCGCGCAGATAGTGGACGTCACCGGTCGCGAGGTCCCACAGCATCACCGCATCGTCGCCGGCTGCAGCGAGCATGCGGCCATCGCTCGAGAACGCGAGGCCGCGAAGCTCGCCTAGATCGGTCGCGAGCACGTGATCGCCGGTGGCGTCGAACACGTGCACGGCGCGGTCCGAGGTAGCACTCGCGATCGCGCCGCGGTGCGAGTCGATCGCGGTCACGAACTGGTCGCGGTCCGCCGACGCATCCACCAGATCGGGCAGCGCACGCGCCGGGTCCCACTGCCAGATCGTCTCGAAACCGGCGATCCGCAGTTGGTTGTCGTCATCGAACGCGATGCTCATCGCAGCATGGATCGAGGCGAGGCGATGCGCGCCGCCCGTACGCGCGTCGAGCTCGATCTCTCCGCCATCACGAGTCCACGCGAGCCACTTGCCGTCGCGGCTGAATGCGACGGCGGTCACGCCCCCTTCACGGACGACCACGCGGCTGCCACCGCCCGGGTCGAACACCGCGATGCCGTGATCGTCGACCAGCGCGAGCGCGCCGTCGGGCGTCCATGCGCCGCCGATGGCCCCGCCGGTCACGGCGGCATGCACGGTGCGGTCCGCGACATCGATCCATCCACCGCCCGCGCTTCCCGCGAACCCGAGGCGACGCTGATCGGGCGAGAACGCGAGCCACCGGGCTCCGACCAGCGCCGCGTACGATGGCGGCGCGGCGCCGGCGTCGAGCGCCGGCGTCGCGTACACGCGCACGTCGTTGCTCGCGATCGACGACACGGTGAAGTACGCGCCGTCGGGCGCGCAGAAGCCGTCTGCCGGCTCGTCGTCGTACGGCACGACCGCGCTGGCGCCGTCCCCGAGGATCGTCGTCCCGCCGGTGCGATGGTCGAACACGAGCTCGTGCCCGCACGGTGCACCGAGCCAGCCCCCTGCCCGCAAGCCAATGCCGAGGTCGACGACGCGATCGCGCTCGAAGTCCACGCGCACGATGCGACCGCTGGAGCAGTGCACGACCACCGCATCCGCGAGCGGTTGTATTTGGCTCGTTCCAGGGGTGCACGGCGTCAGCTCGCGCGTCCGCGCGCCGTCGCGCGACCATGCGAGCACTTGCCCTTCCCGCGTGGTGACGGCGAGCCAGGCGCCATCTCCGGTGAACGTGACGTAGCTGGGCCGCCCGTGCGTCTCGCGATCGACCCGTGTGCCACGCTCGACCACGTGGACCGCGGACGCGTATCGACTCAGCCACGCGATCGCCGCGCCATCGCCGGTGGCCGCGTACGCGATCGCGGTGTCGTCGGCGCGATCGTCCGCGAGCACCTCGACGGTATCGCGGTCGACGTGCGCGACGCCGAGCCCGGTTGCGGCACCGAAGCCGAACACGCGATCGTCGGCCGAGAAGAAGCACCAGTCGAAGCGCGTCGCGATCCCCGGCGGAAACGCGATCGTGTGCCGGCTTCCGTGCGCAAGATCGAGCACGATCAGCTCGTTCTGCTCGAGCACGCCGATGCGATCACCGGCATGCGAGACGTCGGTGCACAGCGGCAACGGCAGCGGCCCGAGGTCGCGCACGTGCTGTTCGCGCGTTCGCGGATCGAAGTCGACCAGCCGGCCATCGTCGCGCAGTACGAGGACGTGCCCGGTTGCAGTGACCGACGATGTACCGCGCAACGAGTGGTGAAACACCGCGAGCGCGGCGCGGCCGCGAGCCTGTTCGAACAGCGCGCGCTGCTGTGCGAAGTCGTGGTCGGCCGGTAGCGCGGCGAGCCATGCGAGCGCGACCGTCGGATCGCGCTCCATCGCCTGGCGCGCCTGGATGAGGACCAGGCCGTCGCGCCGCTCGTCCGCGGCCCGGCGAGCGCGAGCGACGCGCAGGACCGCGAGCACGGCGACGACCGCGAGCGCGGTCGCGAACAACACCGACAGCGCGACGGGAACCCTGTGACGCCGCAACCAGCGCCCGATCAGCGCCGGACGCGAATAATGATGCGAACCGACGAGCTGGCCGGTCTCGAAGCGGCGCAGATCCTCCGACAGCGCGCGCGCGTCGTCGTAACGCTGCGCCGGGTCGCGCGCCATCGCGCGCTCCGCGATGCTCGCGAGATCGCGCGGCGTGGCGGGTTCGAGCACGCGAATGGGCCGGGGCGGACCGGCGAGCACGGCCGCGAGCGCGTCGTCGCGTTCGCCGGTGTACGGCGCGCGGCCGACGAGCAAGTGGTAGAGGATCGCGCCGAGCGCGTAGACGTCACCGCGCCGATCGGTCGCCTCGCCGCGCGCTTGCTCGGGCGGCATGTAGGCCGGCGTGCCCGCACCCGGCTGCTGCGCGGACGCGTCGTCGACTCGCGTGGCGAGCCCCCAATCGATCACGACCGTCTCGCCGAACTCGCCGAGCACGATGTTCGACGGCTTCAGATCGCGATGCACGATGCCGTGCTGGTGCGCATACGCGATCGCGTCGGCAACCGTGAGCACGTGTGGAAGCAGCGCGAGCCGGCGATCGAGCGTCGGCGCAGCGGCGATCGCCTCCTTGAGCGTGCCACCGGCGACGAGCTTCATCGCGTAAAACGGCTCGCCGCCAGGCCAGCGCCCGGCGTCGTAGATCGGCACGATCGCGGGATGCTGCAGGCGCGCGGTCAGCAGCGCCTCGCCGACAAACTGCGACGCGCCAGCGCCATCCGCCACCAGCAGCTCCTTGATCGCGACCGGGCGATCGAGCACGCGGTCGGTCGCGGCCAGCACGCGCCCGAGCCCGCCACGTGCGTGCTCGTGACCGATCGCGTAGCGATCGGGATCCGCCTCCGGCAACTCGAGCGGCGCCGGAGTCATTCGCACGACGCGATCGACGCGACTGCGCGTATCGTCGGACCCCTTCGGCTGCGCCACGGCGCGAATCTACCGCTCGCGCCCGCGCATGAGCGAGGTGAACACCGCGACCACCGCGATGCTCGCGCACGTGACGAGCGCGTAGTGATAGGCGCGGGTGAACGTCGCGACGAGCGCCGGATCGGCCGGCGCGTGCGCGAGCGCGCGGCCGGCCGCGGCGCCGCCGAGCGAGCCGAACACCGCGCCGGCGATCGCGACCGACAGGCTCTGGCCCATCGTGCGGCCGGTCGCGAGCATGCCGGCCGCGACGCCCTGGCGGTCGCGCGGCGCCGCGCCCATGATCGCGCTGTTGTTCGGCGACTGGAACAGCGCCATGCCGGCGGCGGCGACGAGCTGGCGCCAGATGATGTCGGCGAGCGACGAGCTGTCGTCGAGACCCGACAGCAGGAGCAGCCCCGCGCACAGGATCGCCATGCCGGTCGTCGCGAGCCCGCGCGTGCCCATGCGATCGGCCGCGTGCCCGGCGAACGGCGCGATCACCGCGATCACGACCGGGAACGGCGTCAGCAGCAGGCCGACCTTCTGCAGCGCGAAGCCGCGCAGCTGCACGAGGTAGATCGGCAACAGGAACGTGATCGCGAACATCGCGAGGAAGCTCAGCACGAGGCTCGCGGTCGCCCACGCGAACAGGCGGTTGCGAAACAGCGTGTGATCGAGCAGCGGCGCCTCGTGACGGCGCTCCTGCACGACGAACAGCACGAGCGAGACGGCCGCGACCGCGCCGAGCGCGAGCACGGCCGTCGACGACCAGCCGGCTTCGTTGCCGATCGACAGCGCGGTCGCGGCGCCGCCCAGCGTCAGGCCGAGCAGCACCGCGCCCGCGCCGTCGAAGCGCTTGGTCTCGCGGCGCGCATCCGACGGCCACACGATCCACGTCGCGATCGCGCCCGCGATCCCGATCGGCACGTTGAGGAAGAAGATCCAGCGCCAGCTCGCGGCCTCGACGATCGCGCCGCCGAGCGGCGGTCCGGCCGTGATGCCGAACGCGACGATCATCGCGTTCATGCCGAGCACGCGGCCGCGCTCCTGCGGCGGAAACGACGCGACGAGCATCGCCGGCGAGACCGACATCAACATCGACGCGCCGATACCTTGCAGCACGCGCGCGCCGATCAGGAGATCCAGGCTCGGCGCCGCGCCGCACAGCGCCGAGCCCGCCGAGAACACGAGCAAGCCGGCGAGCCAGATCGGCTTGCGCCCGATGCGGTCGCTGAGCCGGCCGACGATCAGCAGCGTCGACGCGATCACGACGAGGTACGCGATGATCACCCACTCGGCCTCGGCGCCGATCGGCACGCCGAAGTAGCGCGCGATCGGCGGCAGGCTCACGTTCACGATCGACGTGTCGAGCGTGCACATGAACACGCCGATGGCGACGATCGCGAACGCGGTCCACTTGCTCGGCGTGCGCGACGGCGTCACGAGCTACGGAGCGTGCACCGCACACGCGGTGTCCGCAACCGTTTCGATCGCGATCGCGGTGAGCGCGGCGCAGTAATCGAGATCGATGTTCGCGAGCGTGTCGTGCGTATCGTGATACCCCTTGCGGCTGATGTCGTAGTTCTCCATGAACAGCACGACCGGGATTCCGAGGTCGGAGAAGATCTGGCCGTCGGTGTTGTAGAGCGCGGAGCGCGGCTCCCACTCGACGCGGACCTCGCCGTGCAGCGGGAGATGTGCGAACGGCGCGGGCACGTCGCGGCCTTGCTCGACGCGCTTGGCGCGGCCGGCGCTCCTGCGCTCGGGCGCGCGGTTCCACTCGGCGGCGAGCTTGTTCCAGCGCAGATTCGCGTGGTGCGCGCGGTGCGCGAGCGCGAGCGAGCCCGCGCCTTCGCCGGGCGCGATCTGGAACACGTCGCGATCGCGGTCGCTGTTGTGGCCGATCATGTCGGCGACGAACGCGCCGACGACGCGCACGTTCGACATGTCGCGCGTGCGGCCATCGTCGCCGGTGAACGCGAGCCGGCCCTCGACGAGGGCGCGGCACAACGCGCGCGCGCCGAGACAATCGGCCGGAAATTCCTCGCCGGTCAGGTGCACGAGCCAGACGTCGCGCTGGAGCTTGCCGGCGCGCGCGAGCGGCAACAGGCGCTCGGCCGCGAGCAAGAGCGCGGTCGTCGCCGAGTGGTTGTCGTCGGCGCCGCACGCCGGCGCGCGCAACGCGTCGCCGCCCGACTCCGCGTAGAACACGTCTTCCATGTACGCGGTGTCGTAGTGATCGCCGAACACGACCGCCTCGCTGCGGTTCGCGCCCGGGATCACGCATACGATGTTGCGCTCGGCCGGCGCTTGCTGGTTCTTCGCCCAGCCTTCCATCCACGAGAACTGGAAGTCGGTCTGCCACTGGAAGACGTGATCGAGCGCCTCGGCGCGGCCGGTCATGCCGTGCGCTGCGATCAGCTCGCGGTAGCGCGCCTTCAGATGATCGCCGAGCGCCTCGAGGTCGCGATGCTCCTTCGCGTGCACGTGCGCGGCCTTCGCGGCCGGCCCACCGTGCTTGCCGCGGTTCGTGCGAATGCCGTCGGCGTCGTTCTTCTGGCGAAACTCGCCGTGCGCGAGCGACGCGATCGAATTCCAGATCTGCTCCTCGAACGCGCGCGTGCCGAGCTCGCCGAGCACGATCGGCGCGCCCGGATCGTCTTCGCCGGCGACGGTCGTCGCGAGCGTCGCCGCGAGCTCGGTGCCGCGCGCGCGATCGGCGGCATGCGCCGGTAGATCGGCGAGCCATGCCTCGAACGACGTGTGCTTCGGGCAATGCACGAGCGAGCGCGCGAGGTCGCGCGGCACCGGCGCGCCGGTCAGCTCGCGTGCTTCGAGCAGCTTGCGCACGTTGTGGCTCGTCGTGTAGCGCGGGTGGCCGGGATCGCGATCGAACTGCGAGGCGGCCGCGGCGTGCGGCGGCCGCGCGAGCAAGCGCGGCGCGAGGCGCAGCGCCGGCGCACCGTCGCGCTCGGCCGAGACGTAGCCGATCGGGCCGCCGCGCCACCGTCCGTGCCCGGCGCGCGCGACCAGCGGGTAGTGCCAGAACAGCTCGCGGGCACCGGCGCGCATCGGCGGGTAGTACATGCGATAGCCGAAGCGGCCACCCGCGTCGACGATGCCGGCGGCGCGCGCGATCGCCGCGGGATCGGCGCGGGTGCCGTCGAGCAGCAGCTTGTACTCGTTCGTCCAGATCTGCGCGTTGCGCGCGAGCGGCTTGTCGTAGAGGTCGATCGCCTCGGGCTCGGTCGAGAACAACGCGACCGAGACCTTGTCGGTGTACATGCCGTCGCCGTGGATGCCGGCGTCGCGCGCGATGCGCTGCCAGCGATGCGTGCGCACGATCTGGTGCTGCTGACCGGGATCTTTCTCGTCGAGCCAGCCCGATTGCGGGATGCGGATCGCGCAGCTCGATTCGATGCGCGGGAACAGGTGGAGCAGCGCGATCTGCGTCGCGCGCGGCAAGTCGCGCGCGAGCTCGCGGTAGCGCACGTGCTCGAAGAACACCAGGCTCGCCGGCGTCGGCGCGAGCACGAGCTCGCCCGCGAGATACGCGGCGCGCACGTCGGCCGGCAGCTGCGCGAACGGCTCGAACGTGACCATGACGCGCTTGCCGGTCACGCCGGCCCACGCGGCGAGCGCGCGCTCGTCGAGACCGTCGAACGCGGCGCGCGGGCCGTCGTGGCTGGCGCCGAACAGCGTCCACCGATCGTTGCCCTTGTCGTCCTGCGTGCGCGATAGCGCGAGCGCGCACAGGAGGATCATCGGATCGTGCGCGAGCTTGCCGGCGCGCGCCGCGGTCGCGAGCTCGTCGGGCCACGCCGGGTTGTTCGCGAGCAGCGACCTCGACAGCGCATGCGGCTTGCCCGCCATCAGCTTGCCGAGCTCGCCGAGCACGTGATCGGCGATGCGATCCAAGCCGGGCTCGAGATCGTGCGCCTGCTCGTACTCGTCGATGTCGAGCGAGTCGCCGTGCGAGACGCCGAACGTGCACGCACCCGCGCCGCGCGAGGGCGCGTACGGCTTGATGCCGACGTACGGCGGCGGCATCGCCTCGGAATACGCGCGCAGCGGGAAGTCGCGGAACGCGCCTCGCGCCTCCGCCTCGATCTGACCCCAGACGTCGTCGCTCATCGCGGCCACATTACGCTACGCTCGTGGCGCGTGCATCGCATCGACTGGACAACGAGCATCGGCAAGCTCGTCGCGCTCGAGCCCGAGATCAGCGAGGTCGACGCTCACGCGGCCGCGCTCGCGGCCGGCTACAACGATCCCGCGAACGCCGTGCTCATGGGGCATAGTGCACCGATCGCACCCGACGAGGTCGTCGAGTCGTACGAGGACATGCGCGACGACGGGGCGCGGCTGTTCCTGCTGTTCCTCGACGGCGAGCTCGTCGGCGATGCCGACCTGCGCGGCATGGATGAGGGCGCGGCCGAGTTCGCGTTCATGATCGCGGCGCCGAACCAGCAAGGCAAAGGCCTCGGCACGAAGTTCGCGACGATGGTGCACGCGTTCGGTTTTCGCGCGCTCGGCCTCGCGACGATCTACGCGTCGGTCGTGCCGAGCAACACGGCGTCGCGCCGCGTGTTCGAGAAGCTCGGCTACGTGCTCGACGACAGCCCGGCCGCGCGCGCGTTCGCCGACGAGCCCGGTGACGTCGTGCTCGCGATCGATCGCGCGACGTTCGAGCGCGTGAACGCGGCCGCGCTCGCTGACATTCGCGTCGACGAGCGCTGAGAGGAATTACCGCCAAGGCGCCAACTCTTCACCACGTGCCAGCGTAAGGGCGCGATACCTCGACGGGCACGCCGGTCGCAGTATCGACCGGCATGTTGCTGCTCCTCGCCCCGCTCGCTCCGCTCGCGTCGGCTGGACTCGGCTACCTGCTGTGCTACGGCGGCTACGAAGGCCCCGTCGACTGGGCGATGCACACCGCGACCCATGGCTCGCGCGACCGCCGCCAGATCGCGCTGACGTTCGACGACGGCCCCGACCCGGCGCGCACGCCGGCGCTGCTCGACGCGCTCGCCGAGCTGCACGTGCCCGCGACGTTCTTCCTGCTCGGCTCGCGCGTCGAAGAAAACCCGGAGCTCGCGAGGCGCATCGCGCGCGAAGGCCACGAGCTCGGCAACCACACGTTCCACCACCCGTACCTGCCGCTGCGCCGCTCGCGCACGGTCGCCGGCGAGCTCGCCGCGACCGACGCCGCGATCGCGCACGCGACCGGCATCGTGCCGACGCTCGCTCGCCCGCCGTACGGCGGCCGCTCGCCCGCGAACGTGCGCGCGTTCGAGAAGCTCGGCAAGCGCGTCGTGCTGTGGGACGTCAACAGCTTCGACTGGAAAGGCGCGCCGGCGCCCGACATCGCGAGCCGCGTGCTCGCGCGCGTGCGGCCGGGCAGCATCGTGCTCATGCATGACGCCCGCGACGGCGGCGAGATCACCGTCGAGGCCGTGCGCCTGCTCGTGCCCGAGCTGCGCGCGCGCGGCTACGAGCTCGTCACTTGCTCGAAGATGCTGGAGTCGTGACCCTGAGCCCGAGCTGCTGCTCGAACGCGTCCTCCTGCTGGAACAGCCACGAGCTCTTGATCTTCCCGCCGTCGAGCTTCTGGATCATCAGGAACGGCAGCTGGACGTGCTTGCCGGTCTTCTTGAGGTGCATCGCGGGCATGTCGCCGTCGTTGGTGCCCTCGAGCGTACCGACGGTCGCGACGTAATCGCCGGCCGCGTACTGGTTGTCGGCGGTGAGCTTGACGTCGCCGAACGCCTTCCAGAACGCGCCCGCGTTCGTCACGGTCTCGGTCTTGTTCCAGTCCTTCGGATCGGGCTGCTCCGACCACACGACGTCGTCGGCGAGCAGCGCGCCGAACGCCTTCGCGTCGTGCGCGTTGAACGCGGCCATCGCCTTGTTCGCTGTGTCGAGGTTCGCCTTCTCCTTGTCGTCGTTCTTCGCGATCGCGACTTCCTTCACCATCGGCAGCTTTTCGATCGGCGCGCGCACCGGATGCTTCGGATCGGGCTTCATCTGGCCCATCACCGTCGCGTTGTCCTCGAAGTCGGCCTGATGCTTCGCCTTGCCGGCGTCGTCGAACTCGATCACCTGGGGCATCATCACGCCGACCTTCGCCTTGTCGGGCGTCGTGGCGGTGAGCAGCGACACGCCGACGACCGTGTGCCCGCTGACGAGCACGAGCTCGGTCTGGCCTTTCGCGTCGGGCAGCGCGGCCTTGCCCGCCTTCACGCCGTCGACGATCGCGGCGTTGCCGGTGATCGTGAGCTCGCGCTGGCCCGGATGCTCGGATACCGCGTCGGTCGCGTAGCAGCTCTTGAAGTCATCCCACTTGCTGTCGTTGTAGAAGCCCCAGCACTCCTCGTAGCGCTTCGCGAGATCGTCGGCGGTGACCGGCTTGGCAGCGGCGCTGCCCGCGCTCCCCGATCCCGTCGCGGGCGGCGGCGCCGGCGCCGGCATCAGCGCCTCCTCCGGCTTCTTCCTCTTGCAGGCGACGAGCGAGCTCGCAATCGCGGCGACCAGCAGCAGCTTCCTCATGCCGCGTGGTCTAACACATCGTCGCGCAAATGCGCGATCACGGGCGCGTGATCGCTCGAACCGACCTCGCGATAGGACTTGCACGTCGTCGTACCATCGACGAGGCCGTGGCTCGCGGCGATGTAATCGAGGCGCCACCCGATGTTGCGCGCCTTGAGATTCCGCCACGGGGCCCACCACGTGAATAGCCGATCGTTGTCGGGATCGACGTAACGCCCGACATCGACGAGGCCGTGCGCGAACAGCGCCTCGATCAGCTCGCGCTCCTCGCGCAGCTGGCCGACCATGTCCTTGCGCAGGCTCGGGTGGACGTCGACCGGCGTGCGCGCGACGTTGTAATCGCCGCACAGGACGAGCGGCTTGCCCGCGGCCTCGAGCGCGCCGACCCACGCGACGAGCGCGCGCAGGAACGTCATCTTCGCCGCGAAGTCCTTGCCGCCGTTCGGCACGTACACCGATCCGAACGTGATGCCGCCGGCCTCGGCGACGACGATGCGATGCTCGTGATCGAACGGCGGGTGCACGAACTTCGGCGCCTCGCGATATTTCGCAGCGCGCACGAGCAGCGCGACGCCCGAGTAGCCGCCGCTGCCGTGCCAGTACACGTGATAACCGGGAATCGTCGCGAGCGGCTCGGGCACCTGATCGGGCGCGGCCTTGATCTCCTGCAAGCACACGACGTCGGGCTCCTCGCCGTCGATCCAGTGCACGACCTGCGACGACCGCGCGCGGATGCCGTTGACGTTCCAGGTCGCGACCTTCACGTCACGGCACGGACGTGACGATCGCGTTGCTCGGATAGCCGGCGACCGTCGCGGTGATCTGCCAGCTGCCCTTCGCCGGCGTGGTGAGCGCGAGCGAGCCGATCGCGTTCTCGACGCCCGGCACGAGCGCGACCGGCGCGGCGACGAGCTGCGGCACGCCGTCGAGCGACGTGTCGACGATCGCCTGCGTCGCGGCGATCCCCGCCGGCGCGATGATCGAGAGCCCGACCGGATCGCCGGGTGCGAGCGCACACGAGTCGCCGCACGACAGCACCGCCGAGATCTGCGGCGCCACGAGCGTCGTGCTGTAGGTCGTCGGCGGCGCAGCGCCGAGCTGCGCCGCGATCGTGAACGTCGAGCCGGCAGGAGCGATCGGCACGGGGATCGCGGCCGAGCCGGTGCTGAGGTAGCTCGCCGCCGGCTGCGTGATCACGTCCGGGATCGTCGCCCCCTGCGCGACCCCGTCGACGAACGTCGAGACCGCGATCGTCTCGGGCTGATCGCCGGGCACCGACAGCGTGGCGTGAACGTCGCCGACACCGCCCGCGAGGTTGCACGGCATGCCGAGCGTGCACTCGTCGAGGAACACCGCGACCTCGGGCAGCTCGATCGTGAACACGTCGGGCACGATCGCCGAGAAGCCCGGCACAACCTCGGCCGAGACACGCGCGTCGGGCGACGGCGTCGCGGGCGCGCGGAACGTCGCGATGAAGTACGCGCGGCTGCCGTCGCGTTGCTCGGCCCCGACCGAGACCGGCGTGGCGCTCGGCGCGTTGTCGACGGTGACCACGATCGTCGGCGGCGGCGCGTGCGTGTTCGCCGCGAAGTCGACGTCGGGCCCGTAGTCGACGACGACCTCGAGCTGATCGATGCCGGCGAGCCAGATCGGCGGCGCGTCGTCCGCGCACGTGCCGACGACGCCGAGCTCGGGCGCGATCGGCTCGTCGGGCGTGATCGACGCGAAGCAGCCGCCCTGGCTGCGCACGAGCACGGAGACGCGCGGCTCGGGCGGGGAGCTCAGGCCCGAGCAAGCAGCGAGCGCGAGGAGGACGAAGGATTTCATCGGTAGGCCGTGGTGTCCGAGCCCGGGTGCGACGCTTGCCGCACGAGATCGAACAGGTTGAGCGAGACGGTGAAGCCGAAGTACGGCGCGAACGCGAGGTGCGCCTGTTCCTGCGGGATCGGGCTGTCCTTGCGATCGACGAAGCTGCCGCCGAACGTGAGCGACGTGTACGGCACGACGTGCACGGCGATGCCGGCGAACAGCGGCGGCAAGCTGCCCGGCCCGCTGTAGCGGTTGTTCGGCCCGAACGAGCCGCCGTATGGCGCGACGCCGAGCTCGAGCGCGACCGCGCGGCTGAGGTCGCGCGTCGTCACGCCATCGCGCCACAACGGATCGTCGACAGGATTCGGCGCGAGGTGGATCTGCGCGCCGACGTAGAACAGGCCGAACGACTCGTCGGGCTGCACGACCGCGGCATAGCCGACGAACGGTGTCACGTAGCTGAACACCCACGTGGTCGACGTGAACTCGACGCGCGCCGCGATCGGCGCGGTCGTCGTGAGCGTGACGATCTGCTTCTCGCGCGCGACCAGCTCGTCGCGCGTCTCCTTCCACGCGCGATCCTCGCGCTCGAGATCGTCGAGCTGCTGCGACAAGGACTCGAGCGCGCGCACGTCGGCGTGCTGGCACACGAGCCATTCGCCGAGATGGCGGCGGACCGCATCGGCCGTTTGCTCGGCCTCGGTCGAGGCGAGCGTGCCGTGCGGGCACTGCGCGCCGCTCGTCGCGTCGTCGACGTACTCGGTGAGCCGGCGCAGCTGCGCAGCCGCGGCCGTCAGATACGCGGTGTCGTCGGGCGTCCACGCGTCGAGCCCGAGCCCGCTCAAGCGCTCGCCGAGCTCGGGCAGCGTGATCCAGTCCTTGTCGACGCGGACGCGGCCGTTGCCGAGCTGGATCAAGTCGTACAGCGTGAGCCCGTCGGCGATCGCGAGCGTATCGGTCGTCGCGGTCAGGACGCGGGCCTGGTCGCCGCTCGGCGTCTTCGATGTCGCGACCCGGATCGAGCGGCCGTCGTCGAGCACGCGCAGCGCGTTGACCTGGAGGCGGCCGTCGGTCGTGAACAGCGCGACGCTGCCGGTGCGCACCTGCGGCAGCAGCGCGGCCGAGCGCGCGAGCATCGTCGCGAGCGCGTGCGCGAACGGATCGGTCGCCGTGTCGGCCCACACGACCTCGGCCAGCGGCGACATCACGCGCTCCTGATCGTTCCAGTGGTCCTGCACGCGGTCGCGCGCCTCGATGATGCCGGTCGCGGACGCGAGCTCCGAGCGCGCCGCTTCCTTGAGCAGCGCGGCGATCGCGTGCGCGGACGTGACCGAGCCATGCGTCGTCGACCGCGCGCGGGCGAGCTCGCGCGCCGCGCGCGCTTCGTAATCGGCGAGCGCGTCGTCGTCGCACGACGACTTGTCGCCGCACCCGACGAAGCGCCGCGCGACGAGATCCGCGAGGTCGTTGAGCGTGGTGTCGTCGATGGCCTGCGCGCGCTCGGTCGCGACCACGAACAGGCAGAAGCCGTAGCCGGCCGAGAGGTATTCGCGGTCGTGCGGCACGAGCACCTTGTAGCGGCGCGCGTTGTCGTCGCTGCGCTGCCAGGCGGCGGTCACGAGCACGTCGCTGTCGCGCAGGTCCTGGCGCGCGGTCGGGAACAGCTCGAACACCTTGTGCACGCCGGCCGGATAGCGCACGCGCAGCGCGCGATCGTCATCGGCGAGCTCGTCGGCGTCCTCGGCATCGGCCGAGCGCGTCGTCGAGGCGACGTGCAGTCCGCTGACGAGGGAGTGACAGTCGTCGCCGTCGTCGCCGAACAGGCTCGACGAGCCCTTGCGCACGACGATCGCCTGCACGTTGTCGACGGTCGGGGCGACATCGCCCGCGACGAAGAACGACTGGTACGTCGGAATCTGCTGATCCGGTCCGTACTCGGTGAGCGTGATGATCGGGATCTCGTCGGCGTGAGCCGCCGGAGCCAGCGAGATCGCGAACGCGGAGATCAGGCCAACGCAGAGTGCTCGCATCAGTCTTCCAAATCGGGCAAGTCGGGCATCGACACCGGGCCCGTGAACTCGTCTTCGTCTTTGATCTCGCCGGCGACCTGACGCAGGTCGTTGCCCTCTTCTTCGGCCACCTGAAACGGCAGCGCGCGGCCGAGATCCTCGAGCCCGACGAGCTCGGCGAGCGGCGGCAGGTCGCGCATCTTCACGTGCTTTGCGCGATACGGCACCGCGAGCGCGACGGCGACGACCTCGCTCGGCCGGCCGAGCACCGGATCGGGCGGCAGCCACGAGTACACCGGCGCGCCCTCGACGACGGCATCGAGATCCGCCGCGTCCTGCGGGCTCGCGACGCGGATCACGACGTCGCTCATGCCATTGCCGTCCCACGCGTCGACATGCACCGGCACGATGCGGCGCGAGAACCCGCGGTCGGCGGTGATCGTGACGAGCGCCGACGGCGCCCCGCGCGTGTCGACCGTCGCGCACACCGCGCCGACGTTGATCGGCGAGACGTCGAGCGCCCCGCCTTTCGGGAACGGCTCGGCGAGCTCGACGATGCCGAGCCCGGAGGCGCGGGCGAGCGACCACGACGCGACCCGGATCGTGCGCTTGCCATCGAGCGTGAGCGCGATCGCGAGCGGCTCGCCGGCGTTGCGCAGCAGCTCGGCGCTCGAGAACGCGACCGTCTTCGCGCCGTTCGTCACGAGCGTGCACGGCCCGACAAGCTGCGGTCCGCCCGCAGCCAGCACCACGAGCGGCGCGACTCCGCGCAGCTCCGCCGCCTGCTCGCGAGTGTGGCGTCCCACGCAACCAATCTCCCACGGCAAGCACGGTGTGCTCAAGCGCTCGCTCCCGCCACGGCATGCGCGATGCACCGATCCGCTCACCATGAGCCCGAAGCGCTTTCGCGTGGTCGTGGGGGTTGATCTCACCGAGTACTGCGAGATCGTCCTCGAGCACGCGCTCGACCAGGCCGCGCGCCACGACGCGCCCGACCTGCACTTCCTCTACGTGAAGGAGCGCCGCCACCGCAAGCGCTCGACGGAGGAGCTGCAGCAGCGCATGTCGGCGATCGTGTGGCCCAAGCTGCAGACGTTCAACCAGCACGCACGAGACTGGCGCGCGCGCCTCCACGTCCGTGGCGGAAAGCCGGACCAGCAGATCGCCGGCCTCGCTCAAGACCTCCTGGCCGATCTCATCGTCATCGGCCAGTTCGGCCTGCACCACCCCAAAGACGCGATCAAGCTGCCCGGCCGCGTGCTCGCCGGCGCGCCGTGCCCGACGCTCGTCGTCGGCATGCCGCAGCCCCTGCAGCAGTCGCCGATGTGCTTCGCGTGCGCGCGTGTTCGCGAGGATAGCGAAGGCAGCCGCTGGTTCTGCGAGGACCACGTCGCGCCCGACCGCGGCGAGCATTCGGTGACGCGGATGACGGTGTGGACCGGGGGCAGCCTGACGTGGTGATGCGATGATACGTTTGAAGGGTCATGGTCGCGATCCAGGACACCGCGGAGTCATCCGACACCGGCGTGCCGCCGCTGTCCGTGCGGCGCGCGCTGGTCGGCGCGTTTCGCTCGATCATCCGGCTGTACTTCCGCGACATCGAGCGCATCGGCGAGCCGCCGGCGGGCGACACGCGCGGCCGCGTGTTCGTCTCGAACCATCACAACGCGTTGATCGATCCGATCCTCGTGCTCACCGATGCGGCATGCGAGATCTCGCCGGTCGCGAAGTCGACGCTGTGGTCGATTCCCGGGCTGCGCTGGTTGCTCGATCGCGCCGGCGCGGTGCCGATCGTGCGCCGCAAGGACTCGCCCGACAAGGACGCGTCGGCCAACGACGCGACGTTCGCGAAGATCGCGTCGCACCTCGCGACCGGCGGCAACATCCTCATCTTCCCCGAAGGCACGAGCCACTCCGAGCCGCACCTCGCGCCGCTGCGTACCGGCGCCGCGCGCATGCTCGTCGCGGCCGAGCGCGAAGGCGGCGCGCCGACGTTCCAGGCCGTCGCGCTCGAGTTCGACGCGCGCGACGACTTTCGCTCGCGCTGTCTCGTGCTGTGGGGCCCGGTGCGGCGCGTCGCCGACTACCATGGCGACAACGAGGCGCGCGTCCGCGCGATCACCACGCAGATGGACGGGGATCTGCGCGAGCTGCTCGTCGAAGGCGAGACCCACGACGAGCGGCGCCTCGTCGCGCGGGTCGCCGAGATGCTCGCGAACGACACCGGCGACGCGACGCTCTCGGGCTGGAGCACGATCGGCCGCCAGGTCGAAGCCGCCGGCCGCTTGCTGCGCACCGCCGATCCCGCGGTCGTCGCGCACGTGACCTCGCGGGTCGACGCGTACTACGCCGAGCTCAACCGCTACGGCCTGAGCGACGCGCAGCTCGCCGTGCCGCGCGCCGCCGCGCACAAGCCCCGCACGCGCTGGGCCCGACGCGCCGCGCTCGCGCCGCTCGCGGTGCCCGGGCTCGCGCTGTACGCGATCCCGTACTTCATCCCGCGGCTCGTCGCGCGCTCGCAGGACGCCGACTCGGTGTCGACCGTGAAGCTCGGCACCGCGCTGCTCGTCTACCCGCTGTGGGCGGCCGGGCTCGTCGGGCTGTCGTTCGCGCTGATCCCACCGCCGTTCTCGCTCGCGGCCGCCGCGGTCGTCGTCGCGTCGCCGTTCGCGGCACTGCGCTGGCTCGACGCGTACTGGAACCGCACGCCGTCGCACGCGGCGACGCCGGCCGACCTCGCGCAGCTCGCGCGTCTGCGCATCGCCGCGCGCACCGCGATCGACGACGCGCGGGCGAAACTCTAGGAATCGTTCGCGCTGTGCCCGCGCCGGCCGAGCACGCGCAGCGAGCGCAGGATCGCGTCGGCGGCCGGCCACTCGGGCGACGCGCAGCGCACGGTGACGACCACGCCTCCGTCGGCCGCGAGATCGTGCGGCGCGAGCGCGAACACGTGCACGTACGGCAACGCGGGACGCACGCCGGCGCGCACGACATCGGCATCGGCGCGGTAACCGCTCGCCCCCGGCAGCGACACTGGAATCGCGGCGGCGACGCGTACGCCGCGATCGGCGGCGCCGGCGGCCTCCTGCACTTTCTCTTCGAGGATGCCGTCGCGGTCGATCACGAGCGCCGCCTGGAACACGGCGACCTCGAGCTCGCCGATCGGCTTGCCATCGCGGCGCTCGCACACGCGCACGTTGGTCTCGCCCGCGACCAGCTCGACGCCGCTCGGCGTCTCGAGCTCGAAGCCGATCGAGCGCGCGCCCGATGGCAGCTGACGATAGCGGGTGGCCGCCGACATGGCTCCTCGTCGCGATCCTAGGCACGATCCAATCCGGATTGCAGCATTTCCCCGGGATCTGCGAGATCATTGGCTTTAAGGTCGTCACGGCGGGTCGCGGTCATTCGCCGCGAGCTGCGCGAGCCGCCGCCGCGAACACCGCGTCGAGCATCGGCTCGGTCAACCGGCCGGTGAACGTGTTCTGCTGGCTGACGTGATACGAGCCGAACAGCGCGTACGGCCCGATGCGCGCGTGCGCCGCGTGCGCGAACGTCGGGCGCGGGCCGCCGAGGTCGTGGCCGAGGTCGCGCAGCGCGCGCAGCGTGCCGTCCCACGCGAACGCGCCGAGCGCGACGATCGCGCGCACGTGCGCGAGCGCGCCGAGCTCGCGCACGAGGAACGGCAGGCAGCGATCGCGCTCGGCCGGGCTCGGCTTGTTGCCGGGCGGCGCGCAGCGCACGACCGTCGTGACGTACGCGTCGCGCAGCGCGAGCCCGTCATCGCGCGCGACCGATGTCGGCTGGTTCGCGAACCCGGCGCGATGCAGCGCCGCGTACAGCCAGTCGCCCGAGCGATCGCCGGTGAACACGCGCCCGGTGCGGTTGCCGCCGTGCGCGGCCGGCGCGAGCCCGACGACGAGCAAGCGCGCACGCGGATCGCCGAAGCCCGGCACCGCGCGCGCCCAGTACGTCGCGCCGACGAAGCGGCGCGGCGGCGCGGCCGCGGCGCGCTCGCGGCAGCGCACGAGCCGCGCGCAATGCGTGCACGCCGTGATGTCTGCGTGAACTCGCGGCAGTGAATCAACCACGCGTGCATCATCCCGCACAGCTGCGCGATCCCGCCACGGCCGCTGAACGCGTTTCGAGCTCTTCGCGCGGCGCGGGACTTGCTGCACCATGGCCGCGATGAGATCGATCCAGAAGATCGTCGTGATCGGGGCGAACGGTACGATGGGCGCGGGTTCGGGAGCGGTGTTCGCGATCGCGGGATTATCGACGACATTTCTCGCGCGCACGCGCGCGAAGGCCGAAGCCGGGCGCACGCGCGCCGAGCAGCTCGCGAAGGGCAAGCTCGAGCCCAACGCGATCGCGGTCGGCACCTACGACGACGATCTCGCGGGCGCGGTGCGCGAAGCCGATCTGATCTTCGAGGCGGTCTCCGAGGACATCGCGACCAAGCGGTCCGTGTTCGCGCAGATCGACCGCGCGCGCCAACCGGGCTCGATCGTCGCGACCGTGTCGTCGGGCTTGTCGATCGCGGCGCTGTGCGCCGAACGCAGCGACGACTTCCGGCGCAACTTCCTCGGCATCCATCTGTTCAACCCGCCGACCGCGATCACCGGGTGCGAGCTGATCGCGCACCGCGAGACCGCGCCCGAGAGCGTACGCGCGGCGCGCCAGCTGCTCGAGCGCGTGCTCGATCGCGTCGTCGTCGAGTGCGCCGACACACCGGCGTTCGCCGGCAACCGGATCGGCTTCAAGGTGCTCAACGACGTCGCGCAGCTCGCCGAGGAGCACGGCGTCGCGTACATGGACCAGCTCGTCGGCTCGCACACCGGCCGCGCGCTCGCGCCGCTCGCGACGATCGATCTCGTCGGCTGGGACGTGCACGCCGCGATCGTCGACAACCTGTGGAACCTGACGCGCGACGAGGCCCACGCGAGCTTCGAGGTGCCCGCGTACATGCGGCGCGGCATCGAGCGCGGCCACCTCGGCCGCAAGACGCGCGACAAGGGCGGCTTCTTTCGCGTGGACGGCAAGGGCGAGAGCGCCGTGCATCACGTGCTCGATCCGCACAGCGGCGACTACCGACTGCTCGCCGAGGTCCGCCCGCCGCTGCCGGCGTTCGTCGAGCGCATGAAGACGGCGATCCGCGAGGGCCGTCACTCCGACGCGCTCGATGCGCTGGTCCGCGCGACCGGCAAGGACGCCGAGCTGCTGCGCCGCGTCTTGCTCGGCTACATCAGCTACGCGCTCGGCCGCGTCGGCGAGGTCGTGCGCCACACGCGCGACGTCGACCGGATCATGGGCTTCGGCTTCAACTGGGCGCCGCCCGGGATGCTCGTCGACGCGATCGGCCCGGCGCGCACCGCGGCGTTGCTCGAGGCCGCGAACCTGCCGGTGCCGCCGGTCGTGTCGCAAGCGGCGAGCACCGGCCAGCCGCTGTTTGCCGAGACGTCGGTCGAGCCATCGCGATTCTTCGTGGCGGCCTGAGTATGATGCGCCCAGCTTGATCTTCACGCTCGACTACGTAGAGCACGCGACGTTGCGCGACGGCACCCCCGTCGTGCTCCGCCTGCTCGCGCCCGAGGACAAGGAGCTGCTGCGGCGCGGCTTCGAGCGCCTGTCACCCGAATCGCGCTACGCGCGGTTCTTCGTGCCGAAGCAGCGGCTCACCGACGAAGAGCTGCGTTACCTGTGCGAGATCGATCAGCAGCGCCACTTCGCGATCGGCGCGATCCGCGAAGATGGCGACGGCGCGGGCAATCCGATCGGCCTCGGGATCGGCCGGTTCGTACGACTGCCCGACGAGCCCGGCCAGCCGTCGACCGCGGAAGCCGCGGTCGCGGTGATCGACGAGGTCCAGCACCAGGGCCTCGGCCGCCTGCTGCTGCTCAGGTTGGTCGCCGCAGCCGCCGAGCGCGGGATCGAACGGTTTCGCTGCCACCTGCTGTGCAGCAACAGCGGCATGAAGGCGCTGATCGACACGCTCGCGCCGGCGCAGACGATCGAGATCGGCAGCGGCGTGATGTCGATCGACTTCGCGCTGCCGGCCGCCGACGATCCATCCTCGCCGCTGTACCGCTTCTTTCGCGAAGCCGCGCGCGGCGCGCTACTGCCACTCCGGGATGGACGGGACGCGCAACCCCGCGACGGTGGGTAGATCGAACCCGAAGTGCTCGGCGATCAGCGCACGCAGCTCGGCGCGGTCGGCGAGCCGGTGCGTGCGCGTCTCGCCGGCGCGAACGATCGTCACGTCGCGGTTCATCACCCCGACCTTGCCGTCGCGCGTGAACGTGCGAGCCATCAGCCGCTGCACGAACGGCGAGCTCGCGTGCGTCGCGGTGAAGTGATTCGCCATCTCGAAGTCGATCGGCTGATCGTGCTCGAGCGTCGACCACCACAGCCGCTGCCAGCCGCCGTCGGCACCCGTCATCTCGAGCGCGATGCCGCCGTCGACGCGCACGATGCGGTGATCGCCGGCAGGCGTGCCGTCGAGCGGGACCGGCGCGAGCGGCGCCTGGCCGCCGAACCCGGGATCGAGCACGAGCTCGCCGAGCGTGAGGAACATGTGCGTGCGCGGCGCGAGGTGGCGCGGCGTCACTATGATGACGCGCGCGCTATGCGTGCGCGGCTCCACCCCGAGCTCGCGCAGGACCTGCGCGAAGAGCGTCGCGTGCTCGTAGCAGTAGCCGCCGCGACGCGCGTGCACGAGCTTGGCTTCGAGCGCCGCGAGCTCGAGCTCGGGCGGCCGGCCGAGCAGCACGTCGAGGTTTTCGAACGGGATCGCGCGTACGTGATGCGCGTAGATGCCGGCGAGCGCGTCGCCGGCCGCTGCGCGCGGCCCGGTCCATGCGATGCGCGCGAAGTACGCGCCGAGATCCATCGCGGCATCATGCCCGAGTTTCTCGTCCACCGTGCGCTGGCGCGCGCGATGCACCAGTGTGGGTCATGGAGATCCCCGTCGATACGACGTACAAGGATGTCGGACGCACGGAGGCACTCGATCGCCGCATTCGCGAGTGGGTCGACAAGCTCGAGCGCGTGTTCGATCGCATCGTCCGTTGCGAGGTGTTGATCGAGACGCCGCATCGCCACCATCGCCAGGGCCGCGCGTACCACGTGCGCGTCCGGCTCACGGTGCCCGGCGGCGAGCTGGTCGCGAGCCACGATCCCGGTCCGGACGGCGCGCACGAGGACGTCTACGTCGCGTTGCGCGACGCGTTCACCGCCGCGCGGCGTCAGCTCGAGGATCACGTGAGCAGCCGGCTGCGCCACGAAGGCAAGGTGCGGGTCGAGCCGGCGCACGCGCGGGTGACGTTTCTGGACGTCGAGCGCGAATGGGGCTGGCTCGAGCCCGGTGACGGCCGCCGCGTGTACTTCCATCGCAACAGCGTGCAGGGAAGCGGTGGCATCGAAGCGCTCGCGGTCGGCGACGAGGTGCGGTTCACCGAGGAGCCGGGCGACCGAGGCCCGCAGGCGAGCACGGTCGAGCCGATCGGCAAATACGGACGTCACGAGCTGGCCGCGACGTAGTCACTCCCGGTTATAAGTGCCGCCGGGAGGATTCCATGGCACTCAAACGAACCAGCACCGCGGTGTGGCAGGGCGACGTCCCCAACGGCACCGGCACGATCACGACGCTCTCGGGCGCGTTCAAAGATCAACCGTACAGCGTGAAGACGCGCTTCCAGTCGGAGGACGGCCGCGCCGGCACGAACCCCGAGGAGCTGATCGCAGCGGCGCACGCCGGCTGCTTCACGATGGCGCTCGGCGCGCAGCTCACGAACGCCGGCCACGCGCCGACCGAGCTGCGCACGACCGCAGCGGTCTTCATCGAGAAGCAGGATGCGGGCTGGACGATCACGAACATCCAGCTCGACGTCACCGGCAAGGTCCCCGGCGTCACGGCCGAGCAGTTCCAGACGCTCGCCGAGAACGCGAAGAAGGGCTGCCCGGTTTCGAAGGCGCTGTCCGCCACGCCGATCGCGATGACCGCGAAGCTCGCGTAGAGCGCACCACGCCGCAGCGCGCGGGCCTCGGCCAGCTGGCCGAGGCCGCGCTACCGCCTACTTCTTCTTCGCCGGCGGTGGCGGCGGCGGCGCCTTGCGCACGGCCTGAAACGTCTGTTGCAGCTCTTCGGCCTCGACGTCGACGGTCAAGCCCGCGAGCGCGGTCTTCGGCAGGTCGAGCGCGGCCGCGAGTGCGCGCAGATAATCGTCCTCCGAGAAATCGATCTCCTCGTCCGCCTCGATCACCGCGCTCGCGAGCACGAGCAGCTTCTTGCGATCGTCCGCCGAGTCGCCGCGAAACGGCGCCGCCGCCCGCGCGACGTCGAACTTCTTCGGATCGAACGACGCGATGCGCTTGTCGACGTCGGGCGGCAGCTTGCCCGCGAGATCCTCGATCATCGCGCGCACCTCGGCCTTCTCGACGTCGTGCAGTTGCTTGTCGGCGTACGCCGCTCCGAGCAACAAGTCGCAAAGCGGCAGGATCCGATCCGAGGCGAGCGTCATCGCCCGCCATACTACCCGAGCTACCAGCAGTGGCGGTGCCGGCCCCAGCCCGGACCGTTGTTGTAGACCACCACATCCGGCCGGCGGCTCGCCGCGATCGCCATGCCGAACATCATCATGGTCGTCGCGTTGCCAAATCCGTTGTTGTTCGTGTTGTTCAACGAGCTGAGCGAGTGATCGAGCGTGTGCAGCACGCCGCCGAGGCCGCAGTTGCCGGGGCTGATGCTGGTCGGCGTCGAGCCGACCGGCGCACCGCCGCCGGTCACGTGATCGAGATGTGCAGTCGAGATCTGGTGGTACATGGGGATGCTCCTGTGTGACGACCGGTTCAGCACGCCTCGTGCCACGCATATCCCATCGAGATCGCGGCGATTCACCTGTCCCATTCTGCCTACCGACAGGATGCAGATCGAAGCCCGCGGGTTACGGGCCATTTGCAGCGCGACACCGGCGGCGCGTGCTAGTACGCGCTCGTGAAGGCTCGCGATCTGGTCGGCATCGTGGAGGCGGCATACGCGATCGAGCGCGAGCCACATGACTGGCTCGCGAACATTCACGACGTGATCGCTCCGGTGATCGATGCCGGGCTGGGGACCTGCGCGTACATCTACGACGCGTCGGCGGGTGCGCCGCGATTACTGGATACGGTCCTGCGCGACGCCCCGCTCGACCTCGAAACCGTGAAGGCGATCGCAGCAGGTGCCAGTGCGGCTTATGTCGATCGCAGCTGGCGATCTCGACCCGCCGCGCACGCGAGCGAGATCCCGGGCTACGACGACGAGCCCGTGGTGACATCGGTGTTCGCACCTGCCGGGATCGCCGACATGCTCGTGATCAATGCCTACGACCCGAGCGGCTTCGGCGTGTATTTCGGGGCGTTCTGTCCACGCCGCGGCAAGCTGAGCGAGCCGCGACGCGCGACGTACGATCGCGTCGCCGCGCACGTCGCCGCCGGGTTTCGGCTGCGTCGCCGAGTCGCGCTCTCGGAAGCCGTGCTCACGCCACGCGGCCAGATCGTCCATGCCGAGAAAAGCGCGAAGCTGTCCACGGCGCGCGAGGCACTCGCCACCGCCGTACGCGCGATCGATCGCGCACGAGGCAAGCTCCGCCACACGGATCCAGACGCCGCGGTCGGCCGCTGGCGCACGCTCGTCACGGGGCGGTGGAGCCTCGTGGATCACTTCGAGCGCGATGGCAAACGCTACCTGATCGCCCGTGCTAACGAACCACAGACGCCTTCCCTCGAAGCGCTGACGCCTCGCGAGCGGCAGGTGCTCGCGCTCGCCGCGATCGGCCACCCGCCGAAGCTGATCGCGTATGACCTTGGCATCGCGAGCTCGACCGTTCGTGTCCTGATCGCGCGAGCGGCCACGAAGCTCCGCACGCGCGGGATGGCCGCGACGATCCGAAAGTTTCTCGCGCTGACGCGCACGTAGACGCCGCCGCCACCCACGCCGCCCGAGAAGACGGTGGAGACCCGCGCAGGAGCCTCGCGAACTCGTGGCACACCGGCAAGCCGAAAGATGTTTACGAACACTCGTAAACGCTACGGATGCAGCAGCGCCGCGTGCGTTCCGGTCGGTTCGCCGCGCAGCTCGGCGAGCACATCGCTCGGCAGCGGGAACCAGCGCAGCTCTTCGAAGTCGGGCGTGGTCGCGGGGGCGTCGACGACGAGTGCGCGCACCTCGTCGGGTACCGCCGCGATGATCTTGCGCGCTTCTTCGAGATAGCCGGGCAGCGCCCACTCGGGTTCGGTGGCGTGCCGCGAGCGGTACTCCATCTTGCCCGTGCGATACGAGACCTCGGCGAGCCGCATCACGGCGGCAGCGCTCGTCGCGCGATCGCGGCGGTGGCGCCACTCGCCGGTGTCGGGATCGAACGTGTAGTGGGGCAGGAGGCGCCAGCCGTCCTCCGCGATCATGTGGATCGCGTCGAGGATGTACTGGAACTGCGTCTCGGAGAGGAAGTAGTTGAAGTTGACGCGCACCCAGCCCGGCTTGATGCCCTCGCAGCCGCGCACGATCTCGCGTTCGAACTCCTTGCTCGTATCGAGATCGATGCCGAGCAGGCGATGCCCGTACGGGCCGGCGCAGCCGCAGCCGCCGCGCGACTGGACGCCGAACAGATCGTTCAGGAGCGCGACCACGAAGTTGTGGTGCAGGTACGCACCGCGGTGGCGCACGACGAACGACACGATCGACAGCCGCCACGCTTGCTTGTTGCCGAGGATGGCGAGGTTTGCGTTCTTCGACCAGCTCGCGATCGCGCGCTGGATGAAATCGACCTCGCGCTCGCGGATCGCGTCGGCGCCGACCGCCTCCTTGAGCTGGAACACGAGCCCGGCGCGGATCGACTCGATGATCGCCGGCGTACCGCCTTCTTCGCGGTGCACGGGGTCGTCGATGTAGCGGTGCTCCTCCTGATTGACGTACGCGACCGTGCCGCCGCCGGGGCACGCCGGCACGCGGTTGCGCAAGAGGTGGCGCTTGACGACGAGCACGCCGGGCGTCTGCGGCCCGCCGATGAACTTGTGCGGCGACAGGAAGACGGCGTCCTTGTGCGCGACCTCGATCGCGACGTACGGGCCCGCCGCGGCGAAGTCCCAGAAGCTCAGCGCGCCGTGGCGATGCAAGACCTCGGAAATCGCGGTCGTGTCGCTCGCGATGCCGGTGACGTTCGAGGCGGCGGAGAAGCTGCCGATCTTGAGCGGGCGCGCGGCGAAGCGCTCGAGCTCCTGCTCGAGGTGCGCGAGGTCGATGTGGCCGTCGGCGTCCTCGTGGATCACGATGACGTCGGCGATCGACTCGCGCCACGGCAGCTCGTTCGAGTGATGCTCGAACGGGCCGATGAACACGACCGGGCGCTCGGCTTCCGGGATGCGCGCGGCGAGCTGGTAGCGGTCGTCGAGATCCGCCGGCACGCGCAGGTTCATGATGTCGATCAACTTGTTGACCGCGCCGGTCGCGCCCGAGCCGCAGAAGATCACGAGGTCGTCCGGGCCGCCGCCGACCGCGCGGTGGATGATCGCGCGCGCGTCCTCGCGGAACTGCGTGGTCTGGCGGCCGGTGCCGCTCGTCTCGGTGTGCGTGTTCGCGTAGAGCGGCATCACCTCGGCGCGGATGAACTCCTCGATGAAGTCGAGCGAGCGCCCCGACGCGGTGTAATCCGCGTAGGTCACGCGGCGCGGCCCGTACGGGCCCTCGAGGGCGTGGTCGTCGCCGATGATCGAACCGCGGATGGTCTCGATCAGGCGCGCGCTGGCTGGGTGCACCCCTCCGGCAT
This sequence comes from Kofleriaceae bacterium, assembly GCA_035500135.1. Taxonomy (GTDB): domain Bacteria; phylum Myxococcota_A; class Polyangia; order Haliangiales; family Haliangiaceae; genus JABFXX01. The sequence continues at coordinate 2,648 of DATJXL010000360.1, read as the reverse complement.
ACCACGGCCGGACGCGAGCTTCGCATGTTCCCGTTGGCGCCCGCTAACCACCGAGAAGCTGCGGTGTAGGCTCGCAGCGTGAAACTCGCGGTCACGGGCTCGAGCGGGCACCTCGGCGAGGCGCTCGTGCGCGTGCTGCGCGGCGACGGTCACGTCGTGACCGGGATCGATCTGATGTCGTCGCCGTTCACGACGCATGCAGGCTCGATCGCGGATCGCGCGTTCGTGCGCGGCGCGCTCGCCGGCGTCGAATCCGTGATCCACACGGCGACCCTGCACAAGCCGCACGTCGCCTCGCACGCGAAGCAGGAGTTCGTCGACACGAACGTGACGGGCACGCTCGTGTTGCTCGAGGAGGCGGTCGCGGCGGGCGCGGCGAGCTTCGTGTTCACGAGCACGACCAGCGCGTTCGGACATGCGAACGCGGCGCCGCCGGGTGCGCCCGCCGCATGGATCACCGAAGACGTCGTCGACGTGCCGAAGAACATCTACGGCGTGACGAAGCACGCCGCCGAGGACGTGTGCGAGCTCGTCCACCACGAGCACGGCCTGCCGGTCGTCATCCTGCGCACGTCGCGGTTCTTCCCCGAGCTCGACGATCGCGATGACGTTCGCGCCGAGTTTGCAGACGCGAACCTCAAGGCCAACGAGTACCTCCACCGTCGCGTCGATGTCGAAGACATCGTGCACGCGCACGTGCTCGCGATCGCGCGCGCGTGCGAACTCGGCTTCGCGCGCTACATCATCACCGCGACCACGCCGTTCACGCGCGACGAGCTGCCGGAGCTCGGGCGAGATGCCGCGAGCGTCGTGCGGCGTCACTATCGCGACGTCGATGCCGTGTATGCTCGCCTCGGCTGGCGGCTGTTCCCGCGCATCGATCGCGTGTACGTCAACGCCCGTGCGCGCGCCGAGCTCGGCTGGACGCCGCGCTACGACTTTCGTCGCGTGCTCGATCTCGTCGCCGCCGGCGAAGATCCGCGCAGCTCGCTCGCGCGCACCATCGGCGCGAAGGGCTATCACGCCGAGGCGACCGGCGTGTACACGACGCGCTAGCAGCTAGACGCGCAGCACGATCTTGCCGAAGCCCTCGTTGCTCGCCATCCGCGCGTGCGCTGCGGCGGCCTCGGCGAGCGGCATCACGCGATCGATCACGGGGCGCAGCGCACCGCGCGTGAACAGCGGCACGATCTGCGCTTCGAACGCGCGCATCGCCGCGATCTTCTGCTCGAGCGGGCGCGCGCGCAGCTGCGTGCCGATGATGCGCACGCGCTTGTGCAGCACCATGCCGAGCTCGAGCTCGGCCTTCGCGCCCGCGAGCAAACCGACGAGCACGATGCGGCCCTGCACCTGCGCCGCGCGCACGTCCTCGGCCAGGTACGCGCCGCCGACGAGCTCGATCACGACCGCGGCCGGCGGCACGCGATCCGCGAACCGCGCGCCTTCGACGACGACGCCGACGTCCATCCCGAGCTCGCGCGCGCGATCGAGCTTGTCCGCGGTGCGCGCGGTGCCGACGACGGTGGCGCCGATCGCGCGGCCGATCTGGATCGCCGCGGTACCGACGCCGCTGCCGGCCGCGTGGACGAGCACGACCTCGCCCGAGCGCAGCTCGCCTTGCGTGATCATCGCGTCGTGCGCGGTGACGAACGCCTCGGGAACCGCGGCGGCATCCTCGAACGACATGCCATCGGGAATCTTCGCGAGCGTGCGCTCGTACGCGACAAGCGCCTCGGTGTAGCTGCCGCCGCCGACCAGCCCGAACACGCGATCGCCGACGGCGAGCCGCTCGACGCCGGGGCCGAGCGCGTCGACCTCGCCCGCGAATTCGAGACCCGGCACGTCGGGCGGCGCACCGAACGGCGCGGGATATGCGCCCATGCGCTGCAGGAGATCCGCGCGGTTGACCGCGGTCGCGCGCACGCGGACGCGCACTTCGCCGCGCGACGGCTCGGGCGTGGGGCGCTCGACCTCGACGAGAACATCGGGACCGCCGGGCTTCGTGATCGCGATGGCGCGCATGTCGACGCGAGGTGTAGCATCGACACATGAGGATCGTCTGCTTCCTCATCGCCGTCGCCGCGTGCGGCGGCCCCGAAAAGCCGATCCTGAACGGAGTGCCGCACTCCGAAGCCGCGGGCGCGGCGTTCGCGGGCGGAGCTGCCGCTGCCGGCCTCGCGGCCGCGATCGCCGATCCGAACGCGGCGACGCGCGGCAAGCCGGAGCAGCACAAGGAGACCGAGAAGCAGGAGATTCCGGTCAAGGAGCAGGTCAACGAAGGCGTGCTCGATCGCGCCGACGCGGCCGGATCGAATCAGCCCGGCGCGGATGCGACGAAGACGACGCAGCCCGGAGCGCCGCAGGCGAAGCGCAAGGGTCCGCTGCCGAAGCTGCCGTCGCCGAAAGAGGCGGCGGAAGCCACGGACGGCTCGGCCGCGCACTGACCGATCGCGTTGCCGATCGGCTGTCGATCGCGACAGCTCGTCACGGCAAAATCTGGCTCAATTGCTTGAACCTCCAATGTTTTCAATGGTCCGACCAATGGCGTGATTCGTGCAACGCATCGCGTCATGATGAGGATCTCGATTGGATTCGTGTGCATCGCGATGGGCTGCGGATCGACGCCCGAAGCGCCGGACGAAGCGACG